>CACJQE010000005.1 GCA_902595465.1 uncultured Pelagibacteraceae bacterium | reverse complement strand
ATACCAAGTAAATAATTTAGAATTTCATATCCAAAAAAACCAACATATTGGTCAGTTTCTTTTTTATATTTCGTTTTTTCAAAAGAGTTTAAAAATTTGTGGATATTATTTTTTGATAAGTTAATTTTTTTAGAAAAATCTGTATAAATGTCATAACCATTATCGACCTTGTAGATTATCAATGGTTTATCCGATTGATAAAGTTTTTCTAAATACGGGTTAAATTTAAGTTTATGCGATTTGTGGTCTTTCAATTGGCTTCTCTTTTATAGGTAAATGTATCAAACCAGCAAAAATAGATAATGCGATAGATATGTACCAAGCATAATCAAAATTGCCGTTAAGTTCGTAGAAAACTCCACTCAAATAAGCTCCTAAAAAAGATCCAATTTGATGACTTACAAAAACAATTCCATATAATAATCCGATATACTTAGTTCCAAATACCTTGCCTATTATTCCATTTGTTGGTGGAACTGTTGATAGCCATAACATCCCAAAAGTAATTCCAAAGATTACTGAATTAAAAACACTTGGTGGTAGAAATATGAAATAAATAATTGACACTCCTCTTAGTAAGTAAATTGCACTTAATAGAATTTTTTGACTATATCTAGTTGCAAGATATCCACTTGTAATTGTTCCAACCATATTAAACAGTCCAATTAAAGCCAATACCATTGCTGCACACCAATCTGGTAATCCTTTATCAATCATGTACGTGGGTATATGAGTTGCTACTAAAGCAATGTGCCAACCGCATACAAAGAAACCTAAAGTAAGATAGATATAACTTTTATTTGAAAAAGCCTCTTTTAAAGCTTCTCTAGCTGTTTGATTATTATTTTGGTTTGTACCGACAGGTATTTTTGGTGTTGAAACAAATAATGCTACTATTAATCCTAGACCTAAAAAGAAACAGAAAAATAGCATTGTATTTTCCCACCCATGTTCAACAAGTGAATATCTAGTGATTAATGGTGATATAAAATATCCAAAAGATCCTGCTGAGGTTACTATTCCTGTTGCTATTGTTCTGCTTGATACTGGAAAATGTTTTGCAACAACTGAAACAGGTATACTTATAGCTGTAGATCCCAGTCCAACACCAACTAATATTCCAATTGTTATAGTAAAATAATAACCAGTATTAAAACCCGAATAGAATAATAAAATTGCTAATAAATAAAAAACAAATCCAATAAAGATTGCAATATTACCACCATACTTATCCGTAATAATTCCAAACATAGGACTGAAAACACCCCACAATAAGAGCTGTAATCCCATTGTAAAGCCGAACTGTGTTATGGTGATATCTAAATCAGTTGCAAAATCAAAATAAAACATTCCAAAAGTTTGTCTTATTCCTAATGCAATAATAACAACAGCAGATGCAGCTATTACAGTAACTAATGCTTTTTTTGTTGGAAAAAATTTGGTGTCATTCATCTTACAGATTTAATAGCCTGTTTAATGTCAGCAATCAAATCATTTGGGTCTTCTAAACCAATATGCAATCTTATAATATGTTCGTTATTACTCAGATTTGTGTAGCTCCTATTACCCAGTGCCAATTTGTCTTGATATAAAGCAAGACTTTCAAATCCACCCCAGCTGTAACCATGGGCGAATAATTTTAGTTTATTCAAAAATTTAATTACAGAGTTTTTATTTTTAGAAATAATTTTTACACCCATTAACCCAGATGATCCTGAGTAATACTTTTTCCACATTTTGTATTGTTTAATATTTTTTTTAATTGGGTAAAAAACCTCTTTAACTTTTTTTTGTTTGCTCAAAAAATTAGCTACCTTGATGGTATTTTCTTGATGCTTGTCTAGCCTAATATCTAATGTTCTTAGTCCTCTCATAATTAAATAGGCATCATCAGGGCTTAGTCTTAAACCAACTGCTTTTTGACTTAATTCCACTTGTTTAAAAAGTCTTTTTTTAATAGCTAAACTTCCACCCATAACATCTGAATGACCAGAATAATATTTTGTCGCTGAAACTATAGACATATCAAAACCTAAGTCTAGAGGCTTGATTAAATAAGGTGTTCCCCAAGTGTTATCAATAGCTGTATAAATATTCTTATTCTTAGCAAAAGATAATATTTTTTTTAAATCTTGAAATTCAAATGTGTTACTTCCTGGGTTTTCAACAAAAATAAGTTTAGTCTTATTTGTAATTTTTTTTTTTAGGTCATCTAAGTTTTTTGGATCATAAAATACTGCATTAATATTGAATTTTTTTAAATAGTCTTCGGTTAAAAATCTTGTGGGAGAGTAGACTGAGTCCGTTATAATTATTTCATCACCAGGTCTTACAACACTAATCACTCCAAGAAAAACTGCACCAAATCCTGTTGGTGTTAAATAAACTTGATAAGCATTTTCAATTTTTCTTAATAGTTCTTGTAGTGCAAAAGTTGTTGATGTTCCTTTTCTACCATAATCAAAATTTTTACTTAAGGGATTTTTTTTATAATTACTTTGTGTTTTCTTTATATCTTGAAGAGTTTTAAATATTATTGTTGAAGCTCTTACTACTGGCGGATTAACTGACTGATTTTGATAATCTTTTCCTACTTGTTTTAAAAAAGTTTTAACTGAATTAACCATAAAAAAATTGATTAGTTATATTGACAATGCTATATCCCTCAAATAAGTCAATAAAATTGTAAAACTAAGGAGATTATGGGATACCCTAAAAAGCACAGAGGCCGAAGAAAAATGGGCTCTAAAAAAAGAAGAGCAAGAAAAAAGAATAAGAAAAAGTAAAATTAATTATTCTTTAATCCAACCACCACCAAGAACTTTGTGACCATATTGGTCTTTTTTATAAAAGACACATGCTTGTCCAGGTGAAATACCATCTTCAGAATTATCTAAATTTACCTCAACATCATTCTCGTTTATAAAATTTAATTTGGCGCTTAATAACTTTCCTGTAGACCTAACTTTAACTAATATATTTTCATTTAATTCGTTTTTATCTGATAGTAGATTAATATTTTTTAAATTAATTTTCTTTTTTCCTAGATGTTCTCTTCCTCCAACAATTATTTCATTATTCTCTGCATTAATTTTAATTACATATAATGCCTCTTTGTCAGCTACTTTAATTCCTTTTCTTTGACCAATAGTAAAATTTATAATTCCATCATGAACACCTATTACTTCACCATTTAGATTTTTAATATTACCTTTTTTTAAGGAATCTGGTTTAAACTTTTTTATTACTGATGAATAGTCTCCGTTAGGAACAAAACATATATCTTGACTATCTGGCTTATCTGCAACATTTAAATTTAGTTTTTTAGCAATTTCTCTAGTTTCATTTTTTAACATTCCACCTAATGGAAATCGTAAATAATTTAATTGCTCTCTTGTAGTATTAAATAGAAAATAACTTTGATCTCTATTTTCATCTACTGCTCTATACATATTATTTTTTTCATTTATTGTTATATTTTTTACATAATGACCTGTAATCAAAGCATCAGCATTTAAATCTTTAGCAACTTCATACAAATCTTTAAATTTGACAGTTTGATTACACTGTACGCATGGTATTGGAGTTTCTCCTTTTAAGTAACTTTCTACAAAATTATCAATAACACCTTGCTTAAATTTATCTTGGTAATAAAGAATTTTATGATCAATATCTAATTTATGAGCAACTCTTTTTGCATCTATAACATCTTGGCCTGAGCAACATACTTTTGATTTAACAACTTCTTTACTATCGTTGTATAGTTTTAATGTTATACCGGTAACATTATATCCTTGCATTTTCATCAAACCTGCAACTGTAGATGAGTCTACACCACCAGACATAGCTACAATTACTTTTGTATCAGTAGGTTTCTTATCTAATCCAATTGAGTTTAACTCTAAATTCATGTGGTGGTATTTATACTCATTTCTATTATAAGTAAAATCAAATGATTTTAGATTTTGAACCAGGTGATAAAGTTATAAATCCTAATAATAAAGATTGGGGAATAGGACAAGTACAGTCAATTATAAAGGAAAAAGTAACTGTGAATTTCGAAAATGTAGGAAAAAAAGTTATTAATGCTAAAAATATTGAATTAGAAAAGTTAGAATAAATGAAACAAATAGAAATAAAAGCAACTATTGAAAAACTGATTGATACTTTTTTATATGCGGGAAAAGTTTCAATAGAATTAAGGGAAAAAGGGTTAATAAAAGAAATTAAGGAAGATAACACACCTGTTAGCAATGGTGATCTCGAAGTTAATAGAATATTAACTGAGAAAATAAATGATTTAACTCCTCAAATACCAATTGTATCAGAAGAAACTAGTCATAACAAATCCAAGAAAGATTTAAAAGATTTTTGGCTAATAGATCCAATTGATGGAACTTATGATTACATTAATGATCTTGATGAATTTACTTTAAATGCTGGTTTAATAATTAATAATCGAGCAGTAGCAGGTATAATATATGCACCTGCTAAAAATAGATTTTTTTATTCTTATGATAAAGGTTGTTCGTTTGAAATTATAAACAATAATCATGTAAAATTAGATTGTTCAAAAATTTCAAATAATAAACTTAAATTTGTGTCATATTCAAATAAACTAAAACCTGAAATTAACAAAATATATCAAACAATGAATGTTAGCGAATTTAAAAGGATGAAAAGTTCTTTAAAATTTTGTGTAATAGCTTCAAATGAATACGACGGCTACGTTGCAGAGCCTAGAGCATGTGAGTGGGATATAGCAGCAGGGCATGCTATTCTTGAAAATGCGGGGGGTATAGTTACAGATTTTGAGGGAAATGAAATACTTTATGGAAAAGAAAATTTTAAAAATCCTAGTATAATTTTGAAAAGAAATAAAAATATATAATGAGTGAACAATTAAGAATAATATTAATTATAATAGTTTCTGTATCAATTTTTGGATTAATAGTATTTGTGATGGTAAAAAACTATATCAAAAACAAAATTCAGTATTATTTAGAAGAAAAGAATAAAAAGTCTAAAGAAGATTTATAATTTTCAAATATTCCTCTTTATCTAGATCCATAACTCTTCTAGAAACTTCAAAATCAAATCCAGATCTTGCCAATATACCAATATCTTTTTTATAGAATAAAGGTCTATTATCTTCAGTTCTTGAAGGACCAATTCTTTTTTTTTTACAAACTTTTATAGCTGAAAAAAAATCTTGATCTTCATTATTTTCATTAATTTGTTCAATTGTATTTTTTATATATTTTTCTCCAACTCCTTTGCTTATTAAATAATTTCTAATCTTATTTATTGATGAACCTCTTTGGATTAGACTTTTTGCTTTTGTTTCTGAATAAAATTTATCATTTATAAATTTAGATTTTTCTAAATCTTCAGCTACGATCTCAATTAGATCTGAAATATTGCTCCTTTTAACGTTATCAACTTTAGATCTTAAATATTTCTTTAAAAGATATGTTTTTAGCTGTTGTTTTGATGGTGCAAATTTTTCTACATAATTAAGTGCAAAGTTGCGCATCTCATCAATTGTCGCCTCTAAGTTTTTTTTTTTATTTTTTATAGGAATCATTATTGCATTTAATATAATATAACCCTGATGATTGAACAAATATCTGCATTTTTTACAGTAGAAATGATCTATATGTGGTTGAATATAGGTGTAATACCTTTTTGGTTAATGCTTATTATTTTTCCACAAACTAAAGTTTGTGGTTTATTTGTTACATCAATAATCCCAACATTTATTTTGGCAAGTGTTTATGTTTATCTATTATATATATTCTTTTTTGCCGGATATGATTTTGATAAAAACTTTATTTTATATTTAAGTTTTTATGATCTAGCTGAGCTTTTTGAGAATAATGAATTTTTAATTTTATTTTGGACGCACTTCTTAGCTATAAATTTGTTTTGTGGATCTTGGATTGTTAGAGATAGCCAGAGGTTTTATATGTCAAAAATTCTAGTCTTTTTTCCTTTAATAATGACATATTTTATTGGTCCTTTGGGATTATTTATATACTGGGTTATAAGAATTTTTTTCGCAAAGAGAATAAGTTTATTTGATTAAATTTTTTTCTCTACTTTAAAGCCACTGCTCTTCATTTGAGAAAAGCCACCATCTATATGTGAAATTTTTTTAAACCCCATATCTTTCAATGATTTTGTAGCTAATGCAGATCTTAGTCCACCTGCACAAAATAAAACCATTTCTTTGTTCATATCTATCTTACCTTCTTTAAAGTAAGGACTGTCTGGATCCATCCAAAACTCTAACATTCCTCTAGGAATGTGATGAGAATTTTCTATTCTTCCCATCTTCTCAAGTTCTCGAATATCTCTTATGTCAATTAAATTGCATTTATTACTGTTTACCATCTCTAATGCTTCCGCAGGAGAAAGAGTCTTGATTTCTGTTAAAGCTTCTGCGACTAATGTTTGTGCTGATTTAATGCTCATAAAGGTTTAATACATCATTATAAATTATAATCTACGAAAAAATATGCCAAATAAAGCTCCTAATTTCAAAATCCCATCAACAAATTCAAAACTTTTAGAGCTAAAGAAAATCAAAAGTAAATATAAAGTTTTATATTTCTATCCAAAGGATAATACACCAGGCTGCACAGTTGAAACAAAAGACTTCAATTCTCTACTTTCACAATTTAAAAAATTAGACTGTGAAGTTATTGGTATTTCTAAAGATAGTATGGAAAGTCATGAAAAATTTAGAGATAAATTCAAAATTAAGTTTGATTTGGTAGCAGACGTAAAAAAAGAAGCGATTAAAGCATACAAAGTTTGGGGTAAAAAAAAATTCATGGGTAGAGAATTTATGGGACTAATAAGAAGCACATTTTTATTAAAAGATGACAAAATTATTAAAGAGTGGCGTTCAGTAAAAGTTAAAGACCACGCCAAAGAAGTTTTAGAATTTTTAAAAACAATTTAATAAAAAAAGGCCCCATTAATGGGGCCTTTTTAGATTAACTTAAGGGAGTTAAATTTAGTCTCTTATTGCATAAGCGATAACACCAGTTTCGGTAACATCCGTACCTTTTAGCTCGGCTTCTTTACTCAATCTTATACCCATTGTATTTTTCATAATTGCCCAAACTATATAGGCAACCACAAATACAAATGCATTAATTGATAATACACCGATTAACTGTGCGCTAAAGTTTGCATCAGAATTTGTTAATGGAACTGCAAGTGTTCCCCAAATTCCAGCAAACAAGTGAGCAGGTACTGCACCAACAACATCATCAATTTTAAAATTGAAAAGAAGTTTAGTTCCAAACACAACTATAATTCCTCCAATCGCACCAATGAATATTGCTGCAATAGGTGCTGGAGCTAATGGTTCAGCAGTAATTGCTACTAATCCACCAATTGCACCATTAAGCATTTGCACTACATCAGTTTTGCCAGCTAGTAATCTAGTCATAACTGCTGCAGCTAAAACACCTCCACACGCTGCTAAGTTAGTATTAATAAAGATATTTGATACAGCAACTGCATCGTCGAAAGTTCCCATAGCAAGCTGTGAACCACCGTTGAAACCAAACCAACCTAACCATAAAATGAATACTCCAACTGTAACTAAAGGTATAGAAGAAGCTGCAAATGGTTTCATTGGTTTTGCTGCACCTGATTTATCAAATCTTCCTGTTCTTGCACCTAATAGTATTGCACCTGCTAATGCAGCCGCTCCACCAGTAGAGTGTACAAGAGTTGAACCAGCAAAGTCAGAGAACCCTAAAGTAGCTAACCAGCCACCACCCCATTGCCATCCCATGACAATTGGATAAATTATTCCTGATAAAATTGCTGCGAATAAGAAGAATGGCCATAATTTAATTCTTTCTGCCAGTGTTCCTGATACGATTGAGACTGTTGTAGCACAAAATACCATTTGGAAATACCAATCTGATCCATCCGCATATCCAGTATCAACAGCACTCGCGTCAGACCATGGTGTGAACGTTCCTATATATCCACCTTCTGGAATTCCGTAAGCTAGGTTATATCCGACCATCCAGAACATAATTCCAGCTATTGAATATAAACCGATGTTTTTCGCACAAATTACAGATACACTCTTAGAAGTTACCATTCCTGATTCTAGCATTGCAAATCCACAAGCCATAAACATGACTAGAAAACCACAAACTAAAAATAAAAATGAGTTAAAAATTGCTTGAACTTCTGCGGAGACTGTAGTTTCAGCGAAACCCGTACTTGTCATACTTAATAAGAAAATTAGACTTACTAAAGGACTAACAAGTTTTTTTAAATGTTTTGTCATTTAACCTCCAATGTTAAAAGAGGTTCTTATAATTTTAAAATAAATAAAAACTAATGATTGTTGTTAAAAATAGATATGCAGTTTTTGCATGTAGAAACAGCCTTTATTAAGAATTTTATCATTCCTAAAAAAGGCTGTTAAAAGAGTTTTACTTGTTAAATACTTCTTTAAGTGCTTTAGCAGGTAAAAACTTTACCTTTTGAGAAGCAGCGATTTGGATTTGCTCTCCAGTTCTAGGATTACGTCCAATTCGGGCTTTTCTTTTAGCCACTTTATATGTACCAAAACCTGCAATCTTTACAGAATCATCGTTTTTCAACGCATCTAGTATAGTATTCGTAATAGTATCAAAAGTACGCTCTGCATCTGCCTTACTTTGATTTAACGAACCAGCAAGCTTTGCTACTAATTGTTTTTTGTTCATTTTAGCTCCGGTTTTAAAGGTTTATGAAACTATACTTAACAAAATCATTGATAATTCAAGCTTTTTTTTAGTATATATTTATTATTGAACAACAATATGTAGTGGTTAAAAAAGTCAGTAATTACAACGTTTTTTTAGCTATTAAAAAAGCCTTAAAATAAGCCTAAATCTTTAAGATCATTAAATGTGGCGAAAAACATCAAAGATAACAACAAAAACATTCCGATTCGAAAAAAACCTTCCTGTGTTTTTTGACTTAAAGGACGACCTAAAACTTTTTCAAATGCATAAAACATCAGATGTCCTCCATCTAATAAAGGTATGGGAAATAAGTTAATTAATCCTAAACTTATTGAAATATAAGCCATCATACTGACAAAAGGTATAATTCCAAATTCTGCAACTTGACCAGAAATTTTTGCAATTCTAATTGGACCACCCAACTGAGAACTGTCACCTGCTCCTGTAAACATTGACCCAAGATATTTAAGTGAAGAAGTTGTTACAAAATAAACTTCATTAAATGATTGAAGTAAAGCTTGAGCAGGTCCAAGTTTTTTATGTGTTATTTGATTATTATAGGGGCTAAGTTTAATACCTACCATCCTTTTCTTTAATTTGTTTCCTAATTCATCAACGCTATCAACAAAATTTGGCTTAACCTTTAAAATTATCTCCTGGTCGTATCTTGAAACTTTAAAATCGACAAATTCTGATGTTGACATTGCTATTAATTTAGAAACATCAAGAATACTCTCTACTTTTGTATTATCTATTTCAATAATAACATCATTTTTTTGCATACCAGCAACTTCTGCTGGACTATCTTTTAACACTTCATCAATTACAGCTGGTGTAAAATCTTTACCCGCAAACATGTAAACGAATGTAAAAATGAACACAGCCAATATGAAGTTAGCTAAAGGTCCTCCTGCAACAATTAATGCTCTTTGGTAAAGAGGTTTTGTTACAAACAATTTATGTTGGTCTTCTTTGCTATATTTTTTTAGTAATTCCTCTTGATCTGCTTGTGAAAATACATTCCTATCTCCGAAAAATTTTACATAACCGCCAAGTGGTATCCAACAAACTTTCCATCTTGTCCCTGATTTATCATTCCATCCAAATAATTCACGACCAAAACCTATCGAAAAATCTGTTACACCAACACCATATCTTTTTGCAAAATAATAATGTCCATATTCATGAATAAAAACAACAACAACGATTAATACTATAAATGGTAATACAAAATTAAGCATTTATTAAATTATACAATAATTAAGTTTTTAATAAACACCAATTATTTCAATTTCCATGCAATTATTGGTGATAAAGTTGCCGCAATAAATGAACAAAATAAAAGAGATTGAGAAATATACGATGGTGCTAAATCCATAGGCAAAATTACTCCAAATAGTATTGATTTAGAAAAATCCGGACTTGGAAAAAATAATAGTCCTGAAATTAATCCTATTAATATAGAAACATATGCATTTTTTTCATCATAAGATTTTGAATAGAAAGTATAAAAAACACTAAGAACAGCCGCACAACAAAATAAATCTGCTATTAGAAATAAATAAAGGATACTAAATCCTTTTGATGCAACAAAAAAAGCTATGACCGAAAGAAAAATAACAAATTGTTTTGAGATATTTAAATGATTATTTTTTAAATTTACTACTTTATCTACATCTACTATTACCAAACTTGAAATAGCATTTATTAAAGTATCAATACTGCTTATTGTTAAAGAGATAGCTAAAATTATTACAATGACTGAAAATATTATTAAATTTTCTTTTAATAAAATTGAGAAAAATGCAAGATCGGGTATGACATTATTATCTTGAGAGACAGCAACTAAACCACTAAATCCCATAAAAAAAACTATTGGTAATATTATTAAAAATGAAAATATTAAACTTTTTTTTAGAACCTCGTAATTTTTTGCAGCATAAACTCTCTGCCAATTACCTTGATGAAATAAATTCGTTGCTGCAACAGCTATAAAGAAAGTTAATCCGGCTGTATAATTTGGAAGATAGCTAAAACTTAACAAATGCGGATTATTATTTTTAATAATTTCAAAGCTAAATTCGTTTGTTTCGATTGAAAAAATAAAAATTATACTAATTATTAAAAGACCTATAAATACAAAAAATTGAATATTATCTGTTATTAATGATGCTCTAAGCCCTCCATATAATGTGTAAAGTAACGAACATGATATTACTATTAATGAGGTAATCCATAATTCAGTGCCAGATACATAATTAATTAAAAAAGCTACAGCAGTAACCTCAGCAATTAAAAAAATTGTCATATAAAAAATAGAAAAAACTAAAATAAGTTTATAAAGATTTGGTCCAAATCTTAATCTTATTATTTCAATAATACTTTTACCTTGCGGATAATTGGTTCTAAATTTTTTACCAAGATAAATTAAAATAAAGAGTGGAAATGCTGTCCCTAGTGAATAGCCAATAACTGCACCAATCCCTCCCCATGTTGCTGCAGATGCGGGTCCAAATAAAATCCAAGCACCAAGAGCAGAGGCAACAAGACTTGATGTTAAAGATAAAGTTCCAATTGAGCGGTTTGCAACTAAGTAATTGTTTAGTCCTTTAAATTTTTTTGAATAGTAGATGCCTACAAAAATAAACAACAAACTTAAAGTTATAATCAAAATAATTGCTGTTACTTGATTAATTATATTTAAGTTATTCATTTTTCCCTTTCTGAATTACCGGACAGGTTCAATGGGTTATTCTCAGCTAAAAAGCACCCCAAAGTCTAAATAAATCATTAAATTTAAAATTTCAAGAAATTATCCTAGATTTTGCATTACTGATTAGACTAATTAGCATTGTATTTTCTGAGTTGATTGAATTAATTTAAAAATCATTAATTCCCTTCCTTTTAGTTATAAACTTATTAGGCTTTAAGAAATTAAAGCCTAATTAAACCATAAAATCTAATATTAACTTAAAACTACTAACCAAAATTAAAGCATAAATAATATTGTAGAATAAATTTTCCTCAATTATTTTGAGTAATTTATAACCTATAAATATTCCAATTAGCGCTAAAGGGAAAAGAGTAACTGACTGATACAGAGTATCAAAATTCATCATGGATAAATAAACATACAGAGGAAGCTTAATTAGATTAACACAACTAAAAAAAATAATTCTTGTCCCAACATAAATTTCTTTCTTCATTCTTAATGGGAGTAAATAAAGACTTGTTGGCGTTCCACCAGCATGTACACAAAAACTTGAAAAACCAGCGATAGATGAGCAAATTGCACCTTTTAAAAAATTTTTCTTAGCAGGTATTGTTTTTTCTTTTTTAAATAAAAAATAATGACCAGAAAATAAGAAACCCATTATTCCAACAATTAGTTTAAGTAAATCCTCTGAAAAATAAGTAAAGGTAAATGAGCCTATTATTATTCCAATAGCAGCAAATGGAACTATTAACTTTAGTGTTCCAAAATCAAATTCCCTTCTAAATCTATAAACAGCAATAATGTCTGAAAAAATCAGTATGGGTAAAATTATAGCAAGCGCTTGATTTAATGGCATAACTACTGTCATTAAAGGAACCGAAACTAATGATATCGATCCACCCAAACCTGATTTAGCAATTCCATATAAAACAATTGCAGGAATTACACTAAGAAAGAATAATAAGTTAATCTCCATTATAAATTAGAAATATAGCAACAAGGATAAAACTACTAATATTAAAACTAATATGATGATGGCTATATAATTGAGTTTAATTTTAAATTTGCTTAATAAAAATTCGTTAATTTTTTCCCAAAAAATTATAATTAAAATTAATATAACTGCTGGAAGAATAAATTTAATCATAAATCTATTTACATCAAAAAATACATCAATCCAAATATTACTAGTATTATTATTATCCAGATAGAGAAATTTGATACTAATTGTTTAATATTCGAATTTGATCTCAAAAAGTTTGGTAATACTAATATTAAGACTAGAATTAAAAATATTGCAGGAATTATTTGATCAACTGTCAAATTAGTTTTTTATATTATAACCCTTTTTTAATATAGCTGCCACCAGTGTTACACAAACAATTAAAAATAAAATCATTGTTGATATACTTATCCATATATTAAAATCTGATACTCCATAAAATGAAAACCTTAGTCCATTAACTAAATATACAACAGGATTAAAATATGTGACTGTCTGCCAAAAACTTGGGAGCATGTCTAGAGAGTACAAACTACCACCAAGGAAAACCATTGGCGTTATAACTATTGTAGGAATTATAGACATTTGCTCGAAATTTTTGCTTAATAGTCCAATCAAAAATCCAAACAATGCAAAAGTAAAAGCTACTAAGATTAATAGAAAAACCATTAGTAAAGGAAACTTTACATTTACCTCAGCAAAAAAAAGTGATGTAAAAAAAATCACTGCTGCTACTAATAATGTTTTTGTTGCCCCTGCTCCAACATAAGCTATAACAATCTCAGTTGTTGAAATTGGTGCAGCTAGTATTTCATAAATCGTTCCATTAAACTTTGGAAAAAATATTCCAAAAGAAGTGTTACTTATTGATTGAGTTAATAAGGTTAACATCAATAAACCAGGTACAATATAAGAACCGTAACTAATTCCATCAATGTTTTCGACATAATCACCAATTACTGAACCAAATACTATAAAATATAATGATGTAGACAAAACTGGCGAAAGAAGAGATTGTATTAGTGTCCTTCTAAATCTATCCATTTCATGAAAATAAATTGCTTTTAACGCATGAAAGTTAATCGTCATTGTTTTCCTTTACCAATGTAACAAAAATTTTCTCAAGGTTATTTTGCTCTGTCTTTAAATCTCTCATTCGTAAGCCTGCATTTTTTAGATCCTGAAGCATTTTAGTAATACCTGTTCTTTCTGCATGTAAATTATAATTATATATTAAAGAATATTTATCACTTGAAATAGAGAGATTATACTCATCAAGCTCACTCGGAATATTTTCAACTTTATCTTGTAATTCAATTGTTAATTTTTTATGTCCCATTTTTTTCAATAAATCAATTTTATTATCTACAACGATAATTTCACCTTGATTAATAACTGCTACTCTATCAGCAATAGCTTCTGCTTCTTCGATATAGTGTGTTGTTAAAATTATAGTTACACCAGTTTTTCTTAATCCCTCTACGACCTTCCACATATCTTTTCTTAACTCAACATCTACACCAGCTGTTGGTTCATCAAGAAATAAGATTGAAGGTTCGTGTGATAAGGCTTTGGCAATCATCACTCTTCTTTTCATACCACCAGATAATTGGTTTAATCTTAAATCTTTCTTATCCCAAAGACTGAAATCTTTTAATATTTTTTCAATATGCTTAGGATCAGGTCCTTTGCCATATAATCCTCTTGAGTAAGAAACATTATTAAAAACTGTTTCAAATTGTTCTAGTGAAATTTCTTGTGGAACCAAACCTATTCTAGATCTTGTCTCTCTATAATCTTTTATTATATCATATCCATCAACAGTTATTTCGCCAGAACTAGGTTTTACAATTCCACAAACAATACTAATTAATGTAGTTTTACCAGCACCATTAGGTCCTAGCATTGCAATTATTTCACCTTGTTTTATTTTTAAATTTACAGATTTTAAAGCATTAAAACCATTGTCATATACTTTAGATAAATTATTTATTGTGATTAAATCTTTTAACATTTTTGAAAATCAAATCTGATATAGTGATATTTTTAGTGACAAGCAATGTTATATTTTTTTAATCTCCAGTAATTGTAAGGCCATGGAGTTAAAAAACCAGCAATAAGCATTATTGGAACCACCCACCAATTTAAAATAGCTCCACCTGTTAAAATTACATCTGTGAGGTTCATGGCTATTTCCATACTGACCATTGATATAAAGCTCATACCAAGTGCAGTCTTAAATGCTTTAGAGAAGTCAAGATTTTGTCTTAGTAAGATTATTGTTTCTAAAATTATACTAGTAATCAATCCATTTATAATTGCTAAAGTCATAATACCTAAAACAGGAAAAGGAATTTTAGTAATTTGAAAAAATAAAATTGTTCCCAAATCTCCAATTGCGCATCCCAGTAGACACCAACCAGTATTTTTAGCACTTCTTTTCCATGTATGTTTACATGACCAATGAAAATTTATTGTCTCTGAACTCATTGCTTGCTCATTTCTAAATGATATTCGTAAATATCATCTTTCCAATAGGACTTTATATAAGATAAAATATTGTCTATTCCTTCATCACTTATCTCATCTCCAAATCCCATCATTTTTCCTTCATAATTTTTTATTAATTTTGCAAATCCATATTTAATCATTCTATGTAATAATTCATCGGTATGATGCCAAGTATGACCAGTACCATTCAATGGAGGTGCTTTTCTATGCCCATCTTCATCTAATCCTTGCCAATTTGTTGCTCCTGCTAAATTTGCTTGATGACAAGATACACAATACTGATTGTATAATATTTTCCCATTTTTAATTGCTTCGATAGAGTCTCTAGTTATTGGATAATGAGAGTGAGAAAGTGCAACTTTGGAGTAAAGTAAAGTTATTATGATAAAAAAAAATATTCTCATATAATTAGTGTGGCTTTCTAAATTTACTGTGACAAGCATTGCAATTTTTCCACATATACTGTTTTAAAGTTGCTCTTATATCATCACTTTCCTCTATAACACTTGCAAGCTTAATCATGTCATCTGAGGATTTTTGCATCAATGCATTAAATTCATCTTTATTTTCCCAGATGCTAGGTAATGCTTCTGTTCCATGTCCTTCTTTAGTATTTTCAGGAAAAAGGTTTAACAATTCTAAATAGTTTTCACTTACTTCTTTCATATATTTACTAGCTTTCTCAAATTCTAAATCTTTTGATAAAATATCAACTCTTTTTGCTGTCTTATAATTTGCGCTAAATAATGATTTCCTTTTCTTAATTATATCTTTTGCACTTTCTTCAGAATAAATATTAGTATTAACTGAGAAGATAAGTGTTACAAAAAATAGTATTTTTAAATGTCTCATTTTATTTATAAAATAAAGTATGAAGGATAATACAATACATCAATATAATTGGTTAGCTAAATTTTTTCATTGGTTCACTTTTTTGATTTTAATTTTTCAAATACCAATGGGATTTATATTAGTCAGACTTGACTTTTCAGACTTGAGAATAACAATTGAAAACGTGCATGTTATTGTTGGTATAGCTGTATTTTACTTAACAATATTTAGACTGATTTTTAAATTTTTTAGTAAATCTCCAAAATTAATGCCTGCGTCATTTGTGGGACAAAAATTAATTGCCAAATTAAATCATATATTTCTTTATGTCGCACTATTGACGATAACCACCTCAGGAATTTTTAAAAAATTATTTAACGGAGAAAAATTAAACTTTTTTTTCTTCAAAGTAAGAATTGAGGACAACTTTGCCTTAGCAGATCAATTTTACAATATTCATATAATTTCAAACTATACTTTAATAGTTTTAATTTCGTTACATTTGTTGGCTGTATTATTTCATCAAATATTTTTAAAAGAAAATATCTTGAAAAGAATGACTAAATAATTAAATACGTGATATGAAAAAAATATTTTTATGCGTTATTTTAATTATAATTCCAAATTTTTCCTTCGGGTTTGAAAAAACAACCAATTTTGATCTGAATAAGTTATTTGAAATTCAAAAATCAGGAAAAACAATAGTAATTAATTCTTGGAATGAGTACTGCTCAACTTGTGCGGCTCAGACAAAAGTGTTTGATCAAGCTTTAAAAGATTTTAAGAATGTAGAATTTCTTTTTTATGAACAAACAAAAAACAAAGATATTGCTAAAACGTTGGGAATAAATTATTGGACGACAATTGTTGTTTTTAAAGGAAAAACTGAAATTGCAAGAGAAATTGGTTTAACCAATAAAGATCTAATATATGATCTAATAAATAAAGGTATTTAGATTATTAAAGCCTTGTTTGTAGGTAAATACTCGTAGCCAAAAACATTAGCAACTGCTTGATGTGTAACATTACCTTTAAAAATATTTAGTCCTGCTTGAAAATTCTGATCCTCGGAAAGTGTTTTTTGATATCCATCTTTCGCTAACTTTGACAAGAAAGGTAAAGTCACTTTATTTAATGCAATAGTTGATGTTCTAGGCACTCCACCTGGCATATTTGCTACACAATAATGAACAATATCATCAACAATAAATGTCGGATCTGCAAAAGTAGTTGGTTTTGATGTTTCTACACAACCTCCTTGATCTATAGCAACATCAACAATAACAGATCCTCTTTTCATTTTTTTTAACATTTTCTTTGTAATCAATTTCGGAGCTTCTGCGCCAGGTATCAACACCCCGCCAACTAATAGATCACAATCTGAAACTAATTTCTCTAAATCGGTTTTATCGCTTAAGTTGGGAATTATTTTATCTCCAAATATTCGACTAAGCTCTTTTAACCTATTTTCAGATTTGTCCACTACATGAACTTTAGCTTTCATACCGGTTGCAATTATTGCAGCATTTTCACCTACTACACCACCTCCTAATATTACCACTTTTCCTGGCTCTACCCCCGGTGCTCCTCCTAAAAGAAGTCCTCTACCTTTTTGATTTTTCTCTAAACAATGAGCACCTGCTTGAACAGACATTCTACCAGCAACTGCACTCATTGGTGCTAAAAGTGGAAGTCTTCCTTTATCATCTGTTACAGTTTCATATGCTATACATACTGACTTACTATTAATTAAGCCTTCGGTAAGTTCTTTTGCTGCTGCAAGATGTAAGTAAGTAAAAATCATTTGATTTTCTCTAATCATTTTAACCTCATTAGCTTGAGGCTCTTTTACTTTTACTATTATATCGGAGTCGTTAAAAATATCTTCTGCTTTTTCAATAATCTTAGCTCCATTTGAAATATAATGCTGGTTTTCAAATCCAGCCTCAAATCCTCCGTTATTTTCAATAAGTACTTCATGACCGTTTGAGGTTAATATTTTTACACTTTCTGGAGTAAGACCAATTCTGTTTTCTTGAGGCTTTACTTCTTTTGGAACCCCTATTTTCATAGAGTGAGATTAATTTTTTTTACTTTTGGAGTAATTAGTAATTCCAGTTCTTAATTTTTCAATAATTTCATCAATGTGTTTTTTTTCACAAATAAACATCGGTGCAATAATTAAACAATCACCCGTAGCTTTAAAATTTACACCTGCCTCATAACAATGTTTAAAACACGTAAATCCAGCTGCTCCAGGTTTTTTATGCATTTTTATATCTATACCACCCATCATCCCATAGCCTCTAATGTTATCTACAACATCAATATCTTTTAGCGACATTAGTCCTTCTTGGAAATAAGGTGATAAGTTTTTAGCTCTATTAAAAATATCATCTTTTTCAAAAATATCTTGCACAGCCAATCCAGCGGCAACAGAAACTGG
Source organism: uncultured Pelagibacteraceae bacterium (assembly GCA_902595465.1). Classification (GTDB taxonomy): domain Bacteria; phylum Pseudomonadota; class Alphaproteobacteria; order Pelagibacterales; family Pelagibacteraceae; genus Pelagibacter. The sequence continues at coordinate 63,861 of CACJQE010000005.1, read as the reverse complement.
AATTCCAGAATATGTATATCCATGAAATAATTCTATAGTTCCTTTTGGAGAACCTTCCATTACTGCATCATAAATTTCATCTTTACATGCAACAGCACCAAGTGGACTAATGCCGTTTGTAGTAGCTTTTGCCATTGTTATAATATCTGGTGTAACTCCATATTCTTGTGAAGCAAAAGGTGACCCCGTTCTTCCCCAACCAGTTATTACTTCATCAAATACTAATAATATTCCGTGTTTATCACAAATTTCCCTTAACCTTTGCAAATAACCTTTTGGTGGAACTAATGTTCCAGTTGATCCAGCAATTGGCTCTACAATGCATGCTGCAATATTCTCAGATCCAAAATTTGTGCAAATTCTCTCAAGATCATCTGCAATTTCTGCACCAGTTTCTGGTTGACCCGAAACAAATTTATGTTCGGGCAAATGTGTGTGTCTCATGTGAAGAACTCCTGGCATTAAAACATTTGCAAAAGTTTTAACATTATTAATCATTCCTCCAACTGAAGTAGCTCCAATATTCATTCCATGATATGCTCTTTCTCTTCCTACAAATCTAAAGCGTTGACCTTCGCCTCTTGCTTTATGATATGCAACCGCAATTTTGATAGCAGTTTCAACAGCTGTTGATCCACAAATTGTATAAAATATTTTATTTAAATTGCCTGGAGTATGTTTTGAAATTTTTGTTGCTAATTCAAAAGAACCCCCAAAACCTTGTTGAAAAGGTTGCGCATAATCTAATTTTCTTAATTGATTAGTTATTGCATTTATAATCTCTTCTCTGCCATGACCTAATGGATTACAAAATAATCCTGAGCTAGCATCTATTTGGGTTTGGCCTTGGTGGTTTTTCAAATACACACCTTTGGCTTCTACTATCAGTCTTGGAGATTGTTTAAAATCTCTGTTGGATGTAAAAGGCATCCAATGTTCATTTAAAGAATTTGGTATTTGTGGTTTTTCTGAGCTCATATAAAACTGATTCATAGACTAATTATTTAAATTAACCAGATATATTTAGTCATAATTGGTATGATAAATTGTAACAACTTTAAGTTGTATACTGATTGGTATCCTCACCTGTGCTATTAATTCATCGTTTACTTAAAAGAAAATTTAAACTTATATATCGATAATTAAATTTAATTAACAGGAGATGAAATGAAAAAAATAATTAGTTTCATTTTAGGAAGTTTATTTGCTCTAAACTTAACAATCACAGCAGCTAACTCTGCTGCGAACGAAGTTAGAGTTGCATACTTTCTAGAATGGCCAAGTCCAAATCTAGAGGACATGATGAAAAAAAATTACTCAAAAGCTTTAGGAGTTCCAGTTAAATGGACGAGCTTCAATACTGGTGTAGAAATGACAGAGGCTATGTTAGCGGGAGATATTGATATCTCTTACTCTCAAGGGTTAGCACCATTTATCAATGCTGTAAAAGCCAATGCACCTATAAAACTAATTGATGTTGCAATGGAATACGGGATGGGTAACACAACTTGTGTAGTATCAAATGCATCTGGAATTACAAAAGCAAACGCTTCTGAATTAGAAGGTAAAAAAGTTGCAGTGCCTTTAGGTACTATGGCTGATTATGTTTTTGCTAAAAGTATGGAAATTGTTGGTGTTGATGCAAGTAAAATAACTGTTATCGATATGGTCCCAGAAGATGGAGCTGCGGCTTTAATAAGCGGTGATGTTACAATGGCATGTTTATTTGGTGGTAATTCAGTGCAAGCAGCTGCAGAAGTTGGTTCTAGATTAATTTCAGAAGAGGAAGCTGAAGCTAAAGGTATTCTAGGTATAGACATTACTTCTGTAACTAACAAGTTTATGAATGAAAATCCAGGTATGGTAAGGACTTTCGTTGAAGTTACTCATGAAGCTAATACAAGATATAATTCTGGTAAGAGTGACTTGAATTCTATGTCTAAAGCATCTGGAATGGAAATGTCAAAAATGAAAAAAACTTTAGATGGTTTTAAGTTCTTAAATGCAGAAGAGACGAAGCAATCTATGGAAAATGGTAATCTAAGTGGTTTCTTAGATGGAATGGGAACTCCAAAAGGAAACGTAGATACAAGTTTCTTACCTTTATAATTTTAAAGGTTTAAAACTTTTTAATAGGCACTAATTTAAAAATTAGTGCCTATTTTTTTTAAAAATTAATAATATAAAAGCGCTATGAGTGATCTTGTTTCTCAAAATTTAAACATGATTTTTAAAACTCCAAAAGGAGAAACAGTTCATGCATTAAAAGACGTTAGCTTCACCTTAAAAAAAGGTGAATTACTTACAGTTCTTGGTCCATCTGGTTGTGGAAAAACAACTTTACTTAATATTACTGCTGGATTTTTAAGACCAACTTCAGGAAAAATTACCTTAAATAATAATGAAATAGACGGACCTGGCGTTGAAAGAGGAATGGTTTTTCAACAAGGTGCATTGTTTGAGTGGTTAACTGTTGCTGAAAATGTGAACTTTGGTCTTAGGATGAAAAAAGAAGATCCTGATATTACAGCAAAAAGAGTTGAGGAATGGTTAGATATAGTTGGACTGAAAGGTTTTGGTAATACACCAACATATCAGTTATCTGGTGGTATGCAGCAAAGAGTTGCTCTAGCGAGATGCTTAATAAATGATCCTGATCTTATTCTAATGGATGAACCATTAGGTGCATTAGATGCATTAACTAGAGAGAAAATGCAGTCATTAGTTTTAAAAATTTGGAAAGAGACAGGAAAAACAATTATCTTAATTACTCACTCTGTAGAGGAAGCTCTTTTACTTGGTGAAAGGTTATACGTAATGGCACCAAGACCGGGTCGTATACATAAAGAGTATAATCTTCCTTTTGCAGAAATGGGACTTACTCAAGATTTGAGAGAAATCAAAAAAAATAAGGAATTTTCATCTACAAGAGAAGAAATTTTATCAATGATTTGGAATATGGAGGAAGAAATAATGGGGAAAGAAAATTAATGTTAACACAAGTTGTAACAATATTAATTATCGTATCTGTTATTGGATGTATTCTTTATGGAAGAAGATTAATAAAAACTGAAAGAGTTGATGCTGTATTTGGTAATCCAGATAGAGCCAAAGGTGGAACACACTGGGTAATTGTTGGTAGTAGTGCAATTTTAATGCTGTGGCTTTATTATTCATGGGATATTGCAAAAGGTTTTTATCCAAAATCAGCAAATGAATTATGTCAGGTTGGAAAAATTAATGAATCTTTACTAGGTTTAAAATATCAGTTTCCTATTGAAGAAAGAGAATTCAAAAGCACATCTATAATAAAAATTGAAAATAAAAATCTTGTAAAAATTGCAAATGAAATAAAAACATCTCCTGAACTAAATGATCAACAAAAAACAATCCTTGTAAGTTACATTGATAGAACTTCTAAATTAATTCCACTCTTAACAAGTGAAGAGCTTATAGAAATGGATACCAAAATTAAACTTAAGGAAATGACAGATGAAATAAAACTTCTAAGTTATAATTTTCAAAAGAAAGACTATCCTTTTGAAACAGATTCTCAAAAAATTGAAAGACAAAAACTTATAAATGAACAAGGTGGGTGGGGAATTACTACAATAAATTCTGGTAGTGGTTCTATTGAAAATACTATTGAGATACCAACTGCACCGCAAACTAATAAAGGTTTAAAATTTCATGCAGCTGCAAAACAATTAACATTAATTAATGATAAATTTTTTAAATTAAAAAACCATAACCCACAATTCAAAAGCTCAATCAAACAACTTAAAGACGATGTTAAAGCCTATAGAAAAGGTTTGAATGAAAATGAAGAATTAGCATCTGATTACGCGAAAAATATTGTTAAAATTGCAAGAAGAATTGAATTTGCAAGTATCTTTCCTCCCAACGCATTAAATGAAATGCAAAAGGCGATAATTGAGTTTGATAAATTGCAAAATAACGAACAAGGTGGACTAAGATTAATAGATATTTTTTTGTTTCCTGCAGGAACAATTGTAGCTAGTGGAGCAACTTGTTCTGAACAAGGTTCAGGAAGATGGCTGCCAAAACCATCTGACACTTTTAATAAATTTGTGATGCTGTCGAAACCAAGTATTGGATATAAAAATGTGCCTCTTTTGTGGGTTGAAATGGTTGATGTAAGTAAGATGATAGGGTTCATTTTACCAGATTGGATAGCTGATATCTTGCCAGGGGAATATCCAGTTCATACAAAAGATGGGGTAGTTAAAGATAACTTTAAAAGCAATGTTTTAAAAGTTGTAACAGGTGACTTTAAATTATTTAAGTTTCCTGTTCCATACGGGCATATTTGGGACTCATTTATGAGAGTATTTTTAGGATTAGTTTTTGGAATTATTATTGGTGTTCCTCTAGGTTTATTTATGGGTCTTAATAGATTTGCAAGAGGTTTTTTTGATCCTTTAATTGAACTTTACAGACCAGTTCCACCACTTGCATGGGCACCTTTGATTATTTCTGTGCTTGGAATTGATAACTCTGGAAAAGTATTTTTATTATTTATGGTCTCGTTATCTATTATGATTATTTCTGCCAGAGCTGGTGCATCAGGAACACAGCTTTCAAAAATCCATGCAGCACACTCATTAGGAGCTACAAAAAGACAAATTTTAAGACATGTAATTTTCCCAAACTCTCTGCCAGAAATATTAACTGGAATTAGAGTGGCTGTTGGTATGTGCTGGGGAACACTTGTTGCAGCGGAATTTTTGGCAGGCACAACAGGTATTGGTTTTGTTGAAAACGTTGCAAAAAAATACTTCCAGTACGAAGTTATTTGGATAACAATAATTATAATGGGTCTTCTTGGTCTTCTATTTGATATAACGTTAAGAAAAATAATAGACAAAACAATACCTTGGAGAGGTAAAGGTTAAGAGATTTATTGATCTAAATGAATAAAGATTTATTCAAAAATATATTTCATATTTTTTATAGTAAATTAATCATCCTCATAATTCTGATACTATCAACAATATCTTCTCAAGCTAAGACTGTAAATGTAGCTTATTTTTTGGAATGGCCAACTCCAAATCAAGAAGCAAAGGTTAATCCTTAATCGTCGAGTAACCGTAATTCTTTTTCGTCGAAATTTAAATAAACGTTTTCTCCAACATTAAATATTTCATTTGTATCGCTAGAAACTACGTAAATCTTACCGACTTTTGAATTAACTATATACTGATAACTATTTCCAACGAATGACGCATTATTAACAGATGCATGTATTGAGTTTTCTTCAGGACTTTTTGAAATAGTTATTTTTTCTGGTCTTAAAGAGACAGAAACTGAACTTTCTAATTTTTGATCACTTTCTATTTTAATTTTCATTTCTGCTAATTGAATCTCATAAATATTATTATTTTGATTAATGATTTCAGCTTTAACAACATTTGCGTCTCCTATGAAATTGGCTACAAATTTAGTTTTAGGAAAGTTATACAATTCTTTTGGGCTACCTTGTTGAGCAATAATAGCATTGTTCATTACAATTACTTTATCAGAAATTGCTAATGCTTCCTCTTGATCATGAGTAACATAAATTGTAGTTACTCCAAGTTTTTGTTGAATTTCTCTGATATCCTCTCTTACTTGTCTTCTTAATTTTGCATCCAAATTAGATAAAGGCTCATCAAAGAGCAGAACCTTCGGCTTCAATACAATTGCTCTAGCAACCGCAACTCTTTGTTGCTGACCTCCAGATAGCTCTGAGGGCATCCTATTTTCATAACCTTCTAAATTAACTAACTTAAGAGTTTCTAATGACTTTTCTGTAAATTCTTCTTTTGGAACATTTATCATCTTTAAACCATACGATACATTTTCAAGCACACTCATGTGTGGAAACAAAGCATAAGATTGAAATACCATAGATACATCTCTATCTGTTGCTGGTAATAATGTTACATCTACATTTTCTACTAAAATTTTACCACTTGTAGCTCTTTCTAAACCAGCAATAATTCTCAAAGAAGTAGTTTTTCCACATCCAGAGGGACCTAGTAATGTAGTTAATGTTCCGGCTTCAAAAGTACAACTAACATTATCGACAGCAATGGTCTCATTAAATTTTTTTGTAATATTTTCAAATTTTACCTCTGCTTTTTTCATTATCCGAAATTTCCTTGTAATATTCCTGCTGTTTCTTCTCTTCTCCCTAATTTACGTTTACCTATTATTAATTGCATTAATGTGATTGTAAATAACATAACAACTATTAATGCAGATGAGTAAACAATTGCTAAACCATAATCATTGTTTTCTAATCTTCCTAATATATATGAGACAGCTAAATCATAATTAGCACTAACAAGGAATATAACAGCACTAATTGCCGTCATTGCTCTAACAAAACTAAAAACTAAAGAAGCAGTAATTGCAGGTTTAAGCAATGGAAGAATTACATTCCTAAATGTTTGGGAACTAGATGCATTTAATGTTGATGATGCTTCATCTAAATGAGGATCTAATTGATTCATCGAAGCTATACCTGCCCTAACCCCAACTGGCATATTTCTAAATACAAAAGCGATTACCAAAATAATTCCTGTTCCTGTAAGTTCAAGTGGCGGAACATTAAACGCAAAAACGTAACTCACACCAATAACACTTCCAGGTATTGCAAAACTTAACATTGTACCGAATTCGAAAGCATTTTTTCCTTTAAACTTGTGTCTTGTAAGAAGATATGCTGTTAAAATACCTATTGCAGCAGTAGGAAATGATGAAATTAATGCTATCGCAAAAGTAGTATTAAAAGAATTCCACGCGGTACCAGTCCACAAAATTCCTCTTTCTTTAACCCATTCAACACTAAATGCTTCAACATAATGTCTTAATGTAAAACTGTGATCAACACCCCACATCTCTACAAATCCACCAAACATAATCATTATATAAATTATAAATGTAAGTATTGCCCAAGGTAGAACAGTAGAGTAAATTATCCACTTAGTATTATTTGGTAATTCAGGATGAACTCCACTATCACCTTTCCCAGAAATTGAAATATAGGATTTTTTCCCCAACCATTGGTTCTGAAGATAAAATACTACCAGAACAACGGTTAATAAAATCATTGCTAATATTGCAGCTTTAGTTTCATCATACTGCGCACCCACAATTGCAAAGAATATTTCTGTAGATAAAACATCATATTCAGCACCTAGTACTAATGGATTTCCAAAATCAGCTAAGCTTTCAATAAAGCCAAGCAAAAATGCATTTGCAATTCCAGGTCTCATTAAAGGCAATGTAACAGTTTTAAAAACTTGCCATTTTGAAGCTCTCAATGTTTGTGAAGCTTCTTCCATTGCAGGACTTACACTTTCAACAACTCCTATTAAAACTAAAAAAGCAATAGGTGTAAAAGCAAGAGTTTGTGCAAACCATATTCCTGGTAAACCATAAATCCATCTCGAGGGCTCAATCTCAAATGCCCATTCAAGAAAAGAACTTACAACTCCTGTTCTACCGAATAATATTATTATTGCTAAACCGATTACAAATGGAGGTGTTATGATTGGTAAAACAGATAAAATTCTAATCGTTTTTTTAAATTTAAAACTTGTTCTTGCAATTAATAAAGCAAAACCTAAACCCAAAATTGTTGAAGAGAAAGCTGTAAGTGTTCCCATAGTAACAGTGTTCCAAAAAACACCACATGCATAATCACTATACAAACAATCAAGGCCCCAAATTCCTTTATTAAATATTTTGGTTGAAAAATTACTGATTTCATATCCACCCTCTGTGCCTTTAAAGGCAACAGCAAACATTCTAAAAATAGGAAAAAAAACGAAAGTTGAAACTAAAATAATTATGCTTCCTATACTGCCTACAATAAAATTATCTCCATTCAACCACCCACGTGAGGATAGCCCATGTGTAATATAAAAAATAAATGTAGAGCATAAAAGAACTGCACCAGACCCTACTCCAAATTGATTTTCTACATCACCAAAAATCGATTTAAAGATTTCAAAATTCCACCCTCTTATACCAATTGAAAACCCCTGAAGAATAAAATAAAAAATGCCAAACAATCCTGAGTACAAGAAAATTTTGGAATAAATGGGATTACTCTGATTTAATTTTAAGGTTGATAATGGAAATAATAAAGGAACAACTAAAGGAAGAAGCCAATATTTTTTATTTATAAATACCTGTGGTAATACAGAACCGTAATCTTCTAAAGAATATTCTAATATCCAGTTTATTGAGAAAAACCCGTCACCTGTTACATACCATGGAAATATTAGGAAACCCAATACTCCCACGAGCATCCAACAGATAACGAGCCCTCTCATTATAATTCCTTATCTAGGAATTACAGAAACATCGTTATCCCATTTGGATAACAAACTCGCTCTAGTACTTTTATCTCCATAAACTTTAAAATTGTAATCAATTAAGTTTATTGTTGATAAGTCTGGAGCATCAGGATCAGCTTTTGCTTTAGTATTAGATGGCACTTGCAAAGATTTTCCTGAAGTGAAGACCATAGTTTGAATAGCGGGACTTAAAGCCCAGTCATAAAACTTTTTAGCTTCCTTCATATTTCTTGCACCTGCAATAATACTCATAGATCCAACTTCATAACCAGTTCCTTCAGCTGGAGAGACCGTAACAACCGGCAAACCTTTTTTTGTTTGTTTCACACCATCATGTTGGAAACAAATACCAATTAAGTTTTCACCTCTACCAGTTGCCTTAATTGGTGCAGAACCAGATTTAGTATATGTATTTATGTTTGCATGAAGTTTTTTCATGTAATCCCAACCTTTATCTTCTCCAAATATTTGAAGAATAGTGGCTAAGGTAGTGTAAGCAGTTCCAGATGAGTTTGGATTTGCTACTTGTATTTCGCCTTTATATATTGGTTTTGTCAAATCCATCCATGATTTTGGAGCTGGAAGACCTTTTTTTGCTAAAAGATCTTTGTTGTATCCAAAACCTAATGCACCAACATAAATTCCTACTGATTTAAAATCAGCATTTTTTGCTTGGTTCTGAGCTGCAGGTAATAAATCATTAAAATGAACAGATTTATATTTCTCAGTTAAATTTTCTTGCGCTGCAGTTAAATGTGGATCACCTGTTCCACCAAACCAAACATCTCCTTTTGGATTTGATGCCTCTGCTTTTATTTTTGCAAAAGTTTCACCACTACTTGCTCTTGTCATAGCAACTTTTGTTCCAGTTTCTTTTTCATAAGCTTGTTCAAGCATTTCACAAACGTCTATTTCAACACTGCAATATAATGTTAGTTTTGCAGCTGAAGCTTTATTTGTGATACCGAAAAGTGTTAATGAAAGAACTAGAGCCATAGAAGCTACTTTAAGTATATTTTTCATATATCCCTCACTTTTTTATTAGTTAATGATAATAAATTTAAACGACTAATGTTAATCTTTTGTTACTTCAAATTTAAAGATAATTTTAATAAATAAAAAAAATATTCAATTTATAGTTTAATTTTGAAATCAATTATGTTTACATAAATTATGAATGAAAAAGAGCTTAAAAATTTAATTATTAAAATTTTTACTAATTTTAAATTAAGTAGAAAACACTCTATAGTTTGTGCAAATGCAATTATGAATGCAGAGCTTGTAGGTGCGCCTTCACATGGATTGTCTCGTTTAAAAATGTATTGTGAAAGAATCTCAAAAAAAGTCATTAATCCGAGACCTAAAATAACTGTAAAAAATATATCAAAATCTATATCAATAATTGATGCTGATAATTCTATTGGTTTTGTTGCAGCAGATGAGGGTATTAAAAAAACTATTAAAAATGCAAAAAAAACAGGGATTGGGTTAGTTGCTGTAAAAAACAGCGGACATTACGGTCTATCTGGATACTACGTCGAGCAAGCGGTTAAAAAAAATTTAATAACATTCGCATTTACAAATGCTCCTCCAGCTATTGCGCCTTTTGGTGGGAAAAAATCAGTCTTTGGAACTAATCCAATATGTTTTGGAACTCAAACTAATAGCAAGGTTCCATTTATACTAGATACATCAATGTCTATGATTAATAGAGGTAAAATTAGGATTGCGGAAAAGTTAGGAAAAAAAATACCATACGGAGTTGCTTTAAACAAATATGGTAAACCAACTACAAATGCAAAAGAAGCTCTTGCTGGGGTACAACTTCCAATAGCTGGATTTAGAGGATCTGGATTAGCTTGGATGGTAGATATCTTAACTGGAGTATTTGTTGGAAGTAATCATGGTGGCAAAGTAAAAGACCCATTTGATGATTTCTCTGGGCCGCAAAATATCGGTCACTTATTTTTAGCATTTAAAGATAATCTATTTGTTAAAGATTATAAAAAAGAGATAAAAAAAAATATTAAAAGAATAAAAAAAATACCTAATTTAAAAGGACAAACAATCTTTTATCCTGGCGAGCAAAAGTTTTTAAGAACAAAAACAAACTCAAAAAAATCTATAAAAATTCCAAAAAATATTAAAAAGGATTTAAATATTCTCTTAGCTAATTAACCTGCAAAATAACCTAGTATTCCGATAGATAAACAGACTGAAAGTATTATTATTTTTGACTGAAGTGCCTCTTTTTTCTTTTCAGTTATTACTCGTTTCTTTAGAACATCTATATTTACTTTACGAGGGGACATTCGAATTACTCTTGGTTTTTTTTCAAGAGTTTCAATATTAGATGTTCTATTTAAGCTTTCAGTACTCATTGAATTATTAAATCATATAGTAAAAAAATTTTACAGAATTTAACTGTTCAAAATGGGTTGACTCAAGTTTTAAAATTGTTCAAATTGGGTTTTGATACATTATGAAGCAGCTACCAAGTGTAAATTCCGAACTAGATGATGAGCTTATCGATAAAATTTTCAAAAATCATTTTGATATTTTAAGTCCTTTTTTTTTAAAACTTATGTCTGAATGGACAATCGGTGCTTATAAAGTGTTCAAAGATATAGATACTTACACAATTTTAATTTATTTGATTAGTAAGCAGTTTGATTTTTACAGACGAAATAATTTAAATATTACTTTCAATAATTTTTATAAGGATAAAACATTAGAAATTGAGAAAATTAACCTTATAAGAATATCAAAGGATCTTCAAATACCAAAAGAAAGTGTCAGAAGAAAAGTTATATCTCTAGAAAAAAAAGGAATAATTAAAAAAAAAGGCAAGAAGATTACAATAGATAGAAGTGCTTACAATTCAACACAGCCAAATGATACATTAAAAAATATATGCACACTTTTATCTGTTTTTAGTCAAATTTTAAAAGAAGAAAAAGTTATAAAAAACGAAATGTCCAGTAATGAAATTAATAACTTAATAAAACATAATTTCTCATTTTGCTGGTATCAATTTTATAAATTTTTATTTCCTTACTGCTTAAGGTGGAAAAATTATTTTGGTGATATGGAAATATTTACTATTTTAGCAACTATAATTCTGAATAATAATTCAAAAATTGGAAGGCAACTTAAAGGAATAGATAGTTATTTAGATAAATGGAGAGATAAAATTATTAATAAAAAAATAAAAGGAATTAATGCAATGTCTATTTCTGAAATAACAGGAATACCAAGACCAACAGTAGTAAGAAAAATAAAGAAATTAACTAAAAATAAATTTATTTCTTTAGACAAAAATAAATTGATAAATTTTGATGTCAGCAAACAAAATTTTAAAGATATGTCGATAATCCAAGATGAAAATTTAAAATCAATAAATGTTTTTATAAAAAGAACCTACAATCAAATAAATCTTAATTAGAATTTTTAAGTATATATATAAATATAAATCCAGTTATATACATTATTAATGCGTAAGCAGCTGTGGGAACCATGTAAGCGACATCATTGAAAATTTGTGTTGCTACAAATACAGCTAAAGTTCCATTTTGCAATCCACATTCTAAAGAAATACATTTTCTCTGTGGTATTCCAGTTGCAAAACCTTTTGCAATATAAAATGCCAAAGTCATCATGACTACGTTTAATATTAAAACAGCTAAACCCGCTTGACCTAAGTATGATATTATATTTTCTCTTTCCTCAATCCATATTGCTGCAAATACAACAATAAATAAAATACCTGTAATTCTATTTACAATATTAATATTTGACGAAATAAAGTTTTCAGCGAATCTTCTAATTATCATACCTAGAATTACTGGCACAGTTACAACTATTGCCATTTTAAGAGCAATACCAGTCATCGTAATATCTGAGGATAATTCAGTTACACCTAATAATTTTGCTGAAGAAAAAACTATAAATGGAACAGAAAAAATACTAATTAAACTACCTACTGCTGTTAACGAAATAGATAATGCAACATCTCCATTTGCAAATTTTGTTAAGACATTCGATGTTACTCCTCCAGGAGCAGCAGCAATAATCATTAATCCTAAAGCTAATTCAACTGGTAATCTTAATATTAAAAGTAAAACATAAGCGACGATTGGGAGAAGGATTAATTGACAAATTATTCCGACTGTAAAATCTTTTGGATTATTTATAACTCTTAAAAAATCTCTAGTTGATAAGCCCAATCCCAGACCTAACATTATAAGTGCTAACGCTATAGGTGCAATTTTTGTAACTATCTCCATCGTTTGTTCAATTTTAAACTATTTTTATATCGAACGTAATAAAAAATATTGATATTTAGAACCATAACAAATATTTAAACTCATATGTTATCTGATAAATCTACAGTTTGCCCTGTCAATCTACTTAATATAGCTCATCAAAAAAGGGGTGTAAAAGCAGCCATTGTAAATGCAGGTAAAAAATTACCAATGATGTCAGTAATGGATGCTGTCTCTGAAAAATTGATCACCCCAATATTAATAGGTGATAAACAAAAAATACAAGAATGCGCAGATGAGCTTAAATTTGATATATCAAATTTTGAAATAATTAATGAAACAGTTGAAAATAATACAGCAAGTATTGCAACAAAACTTGCATCAGAAGACAAAGTAAAAATTATTGTAAAAGGACATATTCATACTGATATATTGATGAAAGAAGTTCTTAAGAGAGAGTTCAAATTAATTGGAAAAACAAGACTAAGTCATATTTGGCATATGACATTACAAAAAGATGATAAACCATTAATCATAACCGATGGAGCATTGAATGTTTCTCCTAACTTAAAAACTAAAATGCATATTTTAAGAAATGTTATAGATTTTAGTCATAGAATTAATATTCCAAGACCAAAGATTTCTATCCTTTCAGCAACAGAAGAAGTTATTGATAGTGTGCAGAGTTCGGTTGAAGCTAAAGAATTAACTGAATTGGCAAGTAAAGAAAATTTTAATGCTGATATTTTTGGACCCTTAGCATTTGACAATAGTATTTCAAAAAAATCTGCTTCTATTAAGGGAATTGAGAATATAGTTGCTGGGGAAGCCGATGTATTATTAGTTCCAAATGTCGAAACTGGAAATGCGCTTGTAAAAATGATGATTTATTTTATGGGAGCATGTGCAGCAGGCGTAGTTGTTGGAGGTAAAGTACCTGTTGTTATAACAAGTAGATCAGATGATGCGACAGCAAGACTTGCTTCAATAGCTGCAGCTGTTGTTGCTTTAGATTAAACTTCTGTTGAATAAACATCTTTTATAATTTAAACATTTATAAAATTAGAGGAAAGATAATGGCGATTACTTATATAAAAAAAGCTGAAAAAACTGCATTTACAGGTGAAGATGAAACAAGAACTAAAGTAAGTTCTATTTTAAAAGATTTAGAAAAAACAAAAGACCAAGGGGTTAAAGACATTTTAAAAAAATTTGATAATTATGAAGGTGATATAATTGTTAGCAAAGAAAAAATTGAAGAAATAAATAAAACTTTAGATCAAAAGATTAAAGACGATATTCAGTTTTCTCATGAAAGAGTTAGGAAGTTTGCAGAACACCAGCTTGAAAATCTTGGAAAAGACTCAGAAGTTGAATTATCACCTGGTTTAATAGCAGGACAAAAATTAATACCTGTAAATACTGTTGGGTGTTACGTTCCTGGTGGAAGATACAATAATATCGCCTCTGCTATAATGAGTGTGACAACTGCAAAAGTTGCGGGTGTAAAAAATGTAATTGCAACAAGTCCACCAAAAGATTCAAATGGTGCAAACCCAATTATAATTTATACAGCTAACCTTTGTGGTGCAGATGTAATTATGAACATTGGTGGTATAGGAGCAATTGGTGCACTAGCTTATGGTTGCTTTGGTAATCCTGAAGTAGATATGATTGTTGGACCTGGAAATAAATTTGTAGCAGAGTCTAAAAGAATTTTATTTGGAAAAGTTGGAATTGATTTATTTGCAGGACCAACCGAAATAGGCATTATTGCAGATCATACAGCTGACAAAGAAATAATCGCTTATGATTTAGTTGGACAGGCTGAACATGGTCCTGACTCTCCAGCTTGGCTTTACACTACTGATAAATCTTTATGTGATTATGTTATGAAAAGAGTTCCAGAAATTATTCAAGAACTACCTGAACATAACAGAAATAATGCTGATGCTGCATGGAGAGATTATGGAGAAGTAATTATGTGTGATACCAAAGAAGAAATGATGAAAGTGAGTGATGAATATGCACCTGAACATTTGGAGGTTCAAGCTGAAAACTTAGACTGGTATTTAAAAAATCTTAAAAATTATGGTTCTTTATTTTTAGGTGAAGAAACAACAGTTGCATATGGAGATAAATGCTCTGGACCAAATCATATTCTACCAACAAAGGGAGCGGGAAAATATACTGGAGGCTTATACGTTGGAAAATTTATAAAAACAGTTACTTACCAAAAGATGAATAAAGAATCTAACAAAGAAGTTGGTGCTGCAGCAGCTAGAATTTCTAGATATGAAGGTATGGAAGCTCATGCTAGAACTGGTGATGTGAGACTTCGAAAATATGGTTTCTCTAACTAAATAAATAATTTTATTTTTATCTATTATACCTTAAAACTATAAACTTATTTAAATCTAAGTATTTTTAATTTTTTCAAACACATCAATACCTATTTGTTTTAAAATATGAACTATATCTATAGGTACCCAATTCTCTCTAATTAATCCTTCATCATGATGATAAAAATCCATTACTCTCATAACAACGTCTTGGTTATCTGCTGTATATCCAAGCCAATCATTTGATCCATACTTTGCCTTTAAACTATGCCATCCACCACATAGAGAAAATTTTCCATCTCCAATTTCACAATAATGTCCTATTTCCCAATAATTTCTCTCAGAAAATGATTTTCTAAAAGGTAACTGATGCATATCTACAAATCCTTCTAATGACCTCGATGTTCCAATTCCACAAGGACCGTACCAAATCATATCTTTATGCCAAAATTCTTTTTGAGGATGATTTATTAGCCTTTGTCTTAAGTCATCTTTAGAAATATTTTCTTTCTCAGGTTTAATATCTAAACTTCTATTCATGCTCAAAGCCTGTTGTAATGAATTTTTAGATTTACTCATATCTTCTTCAAAAAAATTTACTCCATCTGTATTAAACGGAGGTAACCATGCCCCTTCGGATCCTCTTGATGGATTAATAACCCATTTGTCAGCTTGTCTTAAAAAATCCATCACATCAATTAAGATATGACTTTCAATAATTCTTTCATTTTTAATTTCATGAATTTCACAACATTTAAGATTAATCATTTTAAAATTTGGTTTTATACCTAACCAAGGCTTCAAAAAGAAGCCTGATAAAGTAGAATAAGAACCAACTTGGACTTTATCTCTAAAAGAGCCTCCAAGGATAATATTTTCTCTTCTTTCGATGTCTGGAAATGCATCAAATAAAGGATTCCAAAATTTTTCTATAAAATTATCTATGCCGTTAAATTCATTTAATGGTTCAAAACAATTAACTTTGATATCTTTGTCAAATATATTTAGTAAATTTTTTTTAAGATTAATCTTTTTTAATCCATAAATATTTCTAAAATTCTCAATAACAAATTTTTTATTATTTAAGTTTTGGATAGGTGTAATTTCTACATCTTCAATGTTTTTCTTAATTTTAAGACCTGTATCAAATTGTTCTATTTGCATAAATTGCAATTTATATTTAAATAGAGAGAAATAACAAGAATATGATTGATAGATTGGCAAAATTTAATGAGCTCGTTCCGAGTAGCCTTCCTTTCGTAGAGGGTAGATTAGAAGGTCATAAAGAAAGAAAAAATTATACAATTATTGGACGTGGAGTCGCTGAAGACACCAAACAATTGATAAAAATACAGTCATTACATGGTTATAATTTAGGAGCAGTGAGTGCTATGCCAAAAAATGGATCTGGTCTTCACAGTCATACTACGGCTGAAGTGTTTGTGATTTACTCAGGTAAATGGAGATTTTATTGGGGTGCTGATGGAAAACAAGAAACAATATTAGAAGCTGGCGATATAATCTCAATGCCTACAAATATGTTCAGAGCATTTGAAAATATTGGAGATAAAGAAAGTTTGATGTTCGTTGTATTAGGCGGAGATGATCCTGGTATAATAACATGGGTTCCAGAAATTTTAAAAAAAGCAAAAGAGACTGGTATGGCATTGCTTGATGATAATTCGTTAATAGATTTAAAAAAGGTTGAAGTACCTAATGGTAGAAAGATGATAGAGCCTATAACTCAAGATGAATTAGAAAGATTTGATAATTATTTGCCAGAAGAATTAGAAAAAAATATTTATAGAAATAAACAAAACAATATTAGCGATGAAGTTAATGGTATTAAATTATATCAAGTATTAGGAAACAAATTTAATAAAAAAACTTATGAACCTTCAATCAAACAAGATACTGGATTTAATTTAACAACATTAAATTCTATATCTGGTGAAATTAAAGATATTGAATGTATAAAGCCTACCGTCCTTTTTGCTCAAGAAGGTAATTGGGAAATAGTAATAGGAAACTCAAATATAAAATTACAAAAAGGAGATACTTTTTCAGTTCCTTTGAGTAGCAAAATAGATATCAGTTGTAATAATTCAGAAAATAGTATTTTAAATTTTGTTAGTCAGATCTAATGAAAGGATTTGATAGTAATTATAAAAATTTAACTGATTACATTTTAAAAATTACTAAACAAATTTGGGAAGGCAAAGATGTCGAGTCGATATCTAAATATTATTCAAAGAATATCCCTGTAAGATCACCCTTTGGAATAACCTATGGTTTTAAACCTGTAATTGATGCAACTTATAAAACTTTAGACGAATTTCCAGACAGACAATTATTAGGTGAGGATGTAATTTGGAGTGGAAATGACGATGAAGGATATCATTCATCTCACAGAATCCTTAGCAAAGCTACACATTTAAATGACGGGTATTACGGAAAAAAAACCGGAAACAAAATTGTTTATAGAGTTATAGCTGACTGTGCATGTAAAAATAATCAGGTTTATGATGAGTGGATTGTGAGAGATCAAGGTGCAATGGTTCGACAGCTAGGTTATACTCCTGAGCAATTTGCAAGGCATTTAATTGATAAAGAAGGTGGCACATCTAAAGCTATCAAAGTTTTTAATAGATCTTCTGATAAAAAGTCAGAGTATACTCCAGTAAAAGTTAATGAAGTTTCATCAGGATATATATATTCCAATATTTTAAAGAAAATATTTAATAATGATTATGATTTTGAAGATTATGATAGAGCAGCCAGTCTATTTTGGCCAAGTAATAAAGTTGGAAATGGCAGTGAAGATATAATTAAATATTGGAGCTCTTTAAAAAATATATTTTCTGAAATAAAGTTTACAATCGAACATGTTGCATCATTGGATGAAAAAAATAACAATCAAAAAGCTACGATCAGGTGGTTTTTAAGTGGTAAACACTCTAAAGACAGTGAAGAATTTGGGAAAAAGACTGACAAAGATTTATTTATAATGGGTATAAATCATGCAGAATTAAGAGATGATAAAATAATAAGAGAATGGGTATTGTTTGATGAAGTGGCTATTTGGAAACAAATATTAATGTAAAAACTATGGATAAAATTAAAACCACACATGTTGGAAGTCTGCCAAGATCAAAAAAGCTATCTGAAATACTTTTTAAAAAAGATAAAAATGAATTATTTGATCAAGGAGAACTTGATAAGATAATTGAAGAAGATGTAAACAAAATTGTAAAAAAACAAATTGATATCGGAATTGACATTATAAGTGATGGTGAAATGTCAAAAATAAGTTACGCTACTTATGTCAAGGATCGATTATATGGCTTTAGTGGTGAAAGTGAGAGAAGAGCTCCTAAAGACTTAGATGATTTTCCATCATATAAAGAAAAAATTGCAAAATCAGGAGGTACACCTACTTATACAAGACCATGTTGTACTGCTGATTTAAAAATTAAAGATACTAAATCTTTAACTAAAGATATCAGTAATTTAAAATCTGCATTAAAAAAAAATAACCATTCTCAAGGATTTATAAATTCTGCATCACCAGGAGTAATTTCAAATTTCCTTCCAAACAAATTCTATAAAAATGATGATAAGTATTTAGAGGCATTATCAAAAATGATGAAAACAGAATACGATGAAATAACAAAAAATGATTTATTATTACAAATTGATTGTCCAGATCTTGCACTTGCAAGACATATGACTTTTAAAAATGTATCAGATGAGGAATTTTTAGTAAGAGCTGAAAAACAAATCGAATGTCTTAATGAAGCAATCAAAGATATTAATGCCTCTAAGTTGAGAATGCATATCTGCTGGGGAAATTATGAAGGACCACATATTCACGATATTGGATTAGAAAAAATATTACCTATTGCTTTAAAAGCAAATATCCAAACTTATTTAATTGAAGCCTCGAACCCAAGACATGCTCATGAATGGCAGGTTTTTGAGAATATAAAACTTCCTAATGATAAAGTAATAGTTCCTGGTGTTATAGACTCAACCTCAAACTTCATAGAGCATGAAGAGTTAGTAAAAAATAGAATAATCCAGTATTCAAAAGTAATTGATAAAGATCAATTGATGGCTGGCAGTGATTGTGGATTTAGTACTTTTGCAGGCTTTGGAAATGTTGATGAAAATATTGTTTACAAGAAATTTGAGTCTTTGGTCGCAGGTGCAGAGCTTGCGTCAAATGCGATTTAAAAACTACTTTTAAATTCCCTAAGGAATATATATCCTTTCACCCATAAATTTAAATTTAATGAGGGAAACAAATATGAAAAAAATATTAATATCTTTATTGTTTCTTCTTTTTGGAACTTCTGTTTACGCAGATTGTAACATTAAGAGTGGATCAATAAATATTTTAGCTAATGATTTTCCAGCTTTAAGAACTTTTGTGGAAACAGCTAAAGGATGTAAAGGAAGTGCGGATTTTAAAGTCACACACTCATCTGAGCACAATAAAATTGCTGTGCCAGCTTTAACTGCAAATCCATCAGAATTTTCTGCAAGAATTGCAGCAAATAGCTCTATAGTTCCTTTGATGAACCAAGACTTAATTAGACCACTTGATGATCTTGTTAAGAAATATGGAAAAGGAATACAAGACTCTCAATTGATAACAATTGATGGAAAAATAATGGCAGTTGCTTTTATGGCAAATACTCAGCACTTATATTACAGAGAAGATGTTTTAAAAGAATTAGGTATAGCTATTCCTAAAACATATGAGGAAGTAGTTGCGGCATCAGAAAAAATAAGAGCATCTGGTAAAATGCAATATCCTTACGCAGCAGCATACAAAGCTGGCTGGAATTTAGCAGAAGAATTCGTTAACATGTACATTGGACATGGAGGAGAATTCTTTAAAGCAGGAACTGCTCAACCAAGCATTAACAATGCAAAAGGTGTAGCAACATTAAATATGCTAAAAAAATTAGCAGGTTTAAGTAACCCAGATTATTTAACTCACGATAGTGAAGCTATTAAAGTTGAATGGGAATCTGGAAATGTTGCGTTAATGACTCTTTGGGCATCAAGATCAGGAACATTGCTTGATGATGATGGTGATGCAAAAATTACAGCTGCAACTAAATTAACTGGACCAGCAACAGTTGCTGGAGGAAACATACCAGCGGCGACTTTATGGTGGGACGGTTTCACATTAGCAAAAAATAGATCTGACGCTGATGCTGAAGCAACATTTAGAGCTTTGGCACACGCAGCTGCTAATAAAAAGATGGTTGCAGATGCAGCGGATCAAGCTGTTTGGTTAATTGAAGGTTTTAAGCCTGGACCAAAATCAATTGGAGTTATCGAAGCTGTTAAAATGAAAGCTAAACCATATCCAATGTTACCACAAATGGGTTTAATGCATGGTGCATTAGGAAGTGAGATTGTTGAATTTTTACAAGGTAAAGAGTCAGCAGAACAAGCTTTAAAAGATGTGGAAGCAGCTTACATGAGTAAAGCAAAAGAACAAGGCTTTCTATAATCAATAAATTTTAAGTGGGGATGAAAATCCCCACTTATTACATTAATGCCTAACAAAACTTTTTTTTGGTTTTTCTTGCCAACTGGATTGGCAATGATTTTATTTATAGGTCTTCCTATTATTTCAACAGGGATACAATCATTTTATGCGCAGCACGACCAAGTTGTTAAGGAAGTAAAAAAATGTGATCCTTTTGGATGTACAGTTTCTATAGTTGTTGACCAAGAAAAAACCTCTAAAATTCGAGAAGAAAAGCCTTTAGGAAAATTCAATGGATTTGGGACTTATGTAGATAGAAATCATCTTGCAATAGAAGAAATTGGAAAATTTTGGAATGAAACAAATAGTTTTGGGGAATTTGTAGATCAAGTTACCAACCTACCTTTTTACAAAGCTCTAATTTTTACTTTAACTTATTGCTTGTTTGTAACGCCTAACGTCTTACTCTTAGGTTTTATAATTGCTTTAAGTCTTAATGCAGTAACTAGAAGAATTAGAGGGCCACTAATATTTGGAACCATATTGCCGATGATTGTTACTCCATTGGTGGGTTCTTTAGTTTTATTTTGGATGATAGATGCAGAGGGGATTATTGGCGCGAATTTGCAAATGTTAATGGATGACCCTTATTTATCGTTAAAATCCTCAAAAACTCTTACTTGGATAACTATAATAATTTATGGAATTTGGCACCATTCACCATTTGCTTTTGTAGTATTTTATGCAGCTTTACAAACTGTTCCCCAAGAACCTGTTGAAGCAGCTATTATTGATGGAGCATCAAGATGGCAGAGAGTAAGACATATTGTTTTGCCTCATATTTATCCCGTAGTTACATTTGTTGCTCTTATTTCATTGATGGATAATTTTAGAGTTTTTGAACCTATAATTGGTTTCAGTGCTGAAGGAAGCGCTCAATCTTTGTCTTGGTTAATTTATGATAACCTCGTAAATGAGGAAGTAATATTATTTGGTTCAGCCGCTGCCACTTCAATGATGACAATTGTTGGGATAGCCATACTTTTAGCACCAGTTTTAATAAGAACATGGAAGGAATTTAGGACAGCGAGATAAATGGAATACGGACTTGATAAAAGATCAAATGCTTTAAAAATTTTTAATACTACCTTTATAATAGTTTGGTTGTTGGTTGCATGCTTTCCCTTTATTTGGACTTTTTGGGGGTCATTTAAAGTAAGAGCTGACTTTTTTTCAAGAGCTGACTGGTGGTATGCTATTACAGCATTCAATACGTTGATAGAAACTGGAGGAAAGTTTACAACAGATGCTTATAGTCAAGCATGGACTGAAGGAGAGTTTTGGAAGGCATCAAGGAATACAGTTATAGTTACATTTTTTGTTGTAACCATTTCTCTGTTCCTCGGGACCTTAGGAGCTTATGCTTTATCAAGATCAACAAGAAATTATGCATTTTGGATTTTAATTGCAGCATTAATTTTTAGAGCGATGCCGCATATTACACTAGTCTCTGGTTATTTATTTCCGTTTTTTCAATTACAAATTTGGGGAATACTACCGACGACCATCGTTGTTCTTGTTGCAATAAATCAACCATTTACCTTATGGTTATTGTATTCATTTTTTAAAACTGTTCCTAAAGAACTTGATGAAAGTGCTTTAATTGATGGCTGCTCTTATTTTCAAGCATTTAGACATATCATTATGCCAGTTATGTGGCCTGGAGTAATAACAGCTGGATTATTTAGTTTAATGCTTGCGTATAATGATTTTACAGTGACAGCTCTTTTATTAAATCAGGAAAATCATACAATGGTTCCTAAAATACAAAGTTATCTTGGAACAAATCAACATGAAGGTAATTTGATGTGGGCTGTTTCAGCAGTTGTTTCAGCTACTGCTCCTTTATTTATGTTAGTTATGTTTTTCCAAAGACAAGTAATCAGTGGATTAACAGCTGGTGCTGTGAAGGGATAATGAGTTACAAAGCTGTTTTATTTGGTTCTATTGGAACTTTAGCTGAGACATCAGATCTTCAAAGAGATGCATTTAATGAAGCTTTTAAAATAAGTGGATTAGACTGGTTTTGGGATGAAGATATATACAGAAAACTATTGTCAAAATCAGGCGGAACTACGAGAATCAATGATTACGCAAAAGATACTAGTGTTGAAATAGACGGAAAAAAAATAAGAAATTTAAAAACCAAAATTTTTAATGAATATTTAAATAAACACAAAGTTGAGCCTAGAGACGGTGTAAAAGAAATAATTCAATTTTGCAAAAAGAACAAAATAAAAATTGGGCTTGCTAGCTCAACAACGAGTAACAATATCAATTCTATTTTTAACTCGTTAAGAGGAAGAATTGAAAAAAAAGATTTTGATTTCATCGGCAATAATGAATTCATATTAAGAGAAAAACCATATCCCGATATTTATAATTATGCTTTAAAATACTTGAATATTAACTCAGACGAATGTGTGGCTATTGAAGATACAGAAGAAAGTTTAAATTCTGCTTTAAGTGCAGACATAAAATGTGTTGCATTTCCTGGAAAATATCACACTCAATACGGATTTGATGGTAACCATTTAAAGGTTAATAAATTATCAAAAAAAATCTTTAATAAATAATATCTCTAATAATGTAAAAAACTATACCTGACATAAATATTATAATAAAAATATTTATATATTTCCAAAAGCTTCTATTATTTAATTTGTCTGAAAAGATCTTAGATAAATATCCTAAAGAAAAGAAAAATAAAAAAGAAGCTATAGAAGCGCCTATTCCAAAGTAAATTTTGTTTTCAATATTGAAGGATTTTGAGAAATTTCCTAAAAAAAATACGGTATCAGAATATACGTGAGGATTTAAATATGTAAAACCTAAAGTCTTAATAAAGATATTAAATGAGGTCTGTGATACGACATTATTTTTGAATTCTAAAGATTTAAATTTAAATATTTCTTTAATTTTTCCATAAATAAAAAAAGATAAAAAAATAATTAAAAGGATATTTAAAATCAGCTCCACTACATTATTAAAATAATTTGAAAAATAATTAAATAAAAAGATACCTAAGAAAATTAAAATCAAATCAGATAATGTACAGACCAAGCAAACTAAAAATATATATTGTTTCTTTAGTCCTTGCTCTATTACAAAAACATTTTGTGGTCCTATTGCAAAAATTAATGTTAAGCCCGTCAAAAAACCTAAAACAAGAAAAGACATGTTTAAGAAATTGATTTTTTATCGGCCATATAACTTACAAAAATAATTAATATTAAAAAAGGTAAACAAATAAGATTCATCATTTTCCATCCAATAGAATTCAGTAAAATTCCAGCAGATAAACTGGCCAAAGCCATAGTTGAAAAAACAATTAAATCATTTATCCCTTGTACTTTAAATTTTTCTTCTTTGTTATAAGTCAAAACTACTAAGCTGGTACCTGATATAAACAAAAAATTCCAACCAAGACCTAAAAAAATTAATGAGAGCATATAATTAAGATATGTCTGTTCAAATAAACTTAAAAGAACTGTGATGAAAAAAAATAAAACTCCACCATAAATTATTGCACTGTGTCCATATTTTTTTATTAAATTACCTGTTATTAGCGAAGGTAAAAACATTGCAACCACATGAAATTGTAAAACCACACCAGTTTCTTTTAAGCTCATATTTTCCATAACATGCATGCTTAAAGGAGTTGCTGTCATTAAAAATGACATTACAGCATAAGCAAAAGCAGCAGCAGTAATTGCTTGTAAAAATCTTGGTTGTAATACTATAGATTTTAGATTTCTTATATTTCCTTCCTTTAGACTATCCTCCTGAATATTTTCTAAATTTTTAAAAAAAAATAAAAAAACTCCAGGCATGAAAGAAAGGAAAGATAGCAAAAGATAAGAACCTACATACAATTGATCTTGGATTAAATCTTTAGTGTAATTTGCAAGACTTATGCCTAAAAATGCTGACACAATCCCTGCCAATAGAAGAGTAGAAATTGCTTTTGGTATTTTGTCTTTTTCAACACTTTCAGCTGCTGCAAATCTATATTGATGATTAAATGCAGCTCCCATTCCAAGAATTAAGCAAGATATACAAAATAAATTAAAACTTTTCTGACTGATTGCAAAAGCAGCAAGTAGTGCAGAACATGAACTTCCTATAGCCGCAAATACAAAACCATTTCTCCTTCCAATTTTACTCATAATATTTGCCGCTAAGACAGTAAAACTTGCAGTTCCAACTACGAATAAAGCAGTTGGCAAAGTTGATAAAGATTGATTTGAGCTAATTTGGGAACCAACAATTCCACTGAGAAATACTGTTATTGTTGCTGTTGTAAAACCAAATATCTGACTTAACGTAAGTAAAGATAAATTTCTATTCATAATTAGCGTCAATATATTTTTGCTGTTATTTAAATATCTATATAGATGTTTTGAATTTTAATATAGAAGATATTATTTAAATTATGATTGGCATATTAGGAGGCATGGGAACTCAAGCGGGCTTGGACTTTTGTGATAAGCTTGCAAAATTAAATAGAGGAAAATTAGATCAAAAATATCCAATGTTTGTCCTCTATAATAAATCAAATACACCACGAAGAGCAGAGAATTTAAAGCAATACAAAAATGTTTTAAAAGAATTAATTGCTGGTTGTCGAATGTTGGAAAACAATAAATGCAAGTTTATTGTAATGCCTTGTAACACAGCGCATTACTGGCATGAAGATATTCAAAAAAAAATAAATGTGCCATTTCTAAGTATGCCAAAAGAAGTATATTTAAATACAAAAAAAAAATTTAAGAAAAATTCAACTATTGGATTATTAAGCACTGAAGCTACTTTAGATACAAAAATCTATCATAAGTATTTTGAAAAAAATTATAATTTGATAAGTCCAAGTGAAAAATTGCAAAAGAGTTCTGTAAATACAGCTATTAAATATGTAAAAAAAGGTAAAGTAAAAGATGCTGAAAAAGCTTTAAGACCTGCAGTTAGATTTTTAATTAAAAAAAAATGTAATAAAATAATATTAGGTTGTACTGAGCTTCCAATTGCAATTTTTTCATATAAATCATTTAAAAAAGCAAAAGATTCAAAATTATTTATAGACCCAAATCTTTTGTTAGCTCAAGTTTGCATGAAAAAATATAAAAAATATTAAATTTAAAAAAATAAACCAAAAGTGAAAAAATATCTTATAATCATATTTTCTGATCTTGATGGCACTATACTTCACCGAAGCAACTTCAAGTTTGATAAAATAAAAAAATATATAAAAAAATTAATTTCTCGCAAAATTATTCTTGTTCCTAATACCAGCAAAACAGAATTGGAAATTAAAGATTTTATGAAAGAATTAGGTATAAAGTTGCCCTTTATTTGTGAAAATGGATCTGCAATTTATAATTTAAATTTAATAAATCCTAAATTACCAAAAAAAATAATTCTTAGTAGAAATAAAGGAAATATTTTTAAAATATATAATAAAATTTCATCTAATCTTAGGAAAAAAATTATTGATGTGAGGAAAATTGATCAAAAAGAGCAAATAGAAATATTTGGACTTCCAAAAAATAAACTTAAAGCTGCATTGAAAAGGAAATTTACAATTCCTATAAAATTTATTGGAAATACTCATGAAAAAAAAGAAATTAATTCTCAAATAAAAAAATTAGGTCTTTCAATTCAGTATGGGGGTAGAGTCTCTAACCTTGGTGACAAAGTTAATAAATCTAAAGCAATTAATGTATTTTTAAAAATGGTTAAAAGTAAAATTAAAAATCCGATCAAAACTATTGGGGTTGGAGACAATCATAATGATATAAACATGCTTAAAAATACTGATATTCCATGCTTAGTTTTTAATAAGTATTTTAAGACAACTAACTTAAATATAAAAAAATTAATAACTTCCAGTAAGCCATCTCCTCAGGGCTGGGCTGATGTGATCAAAAAGGCGGTACTTAAATTAAAATAATATGATTAATAGCAGCCATGAGTGAATTTTCACAAAATGGTATAGTCTCAACATTGCATGATTTTGGGACCAAATCCACCAAAGAAATAGAAGGTGAACTATTAAAATTTTCTATTGAGAGAAAAATGGAATTAATTTTACCATGTCTCTTCTCAGAGATTGAAGGTGATGCTTTACCCAATATTGTTTCAGAAATAAAAAAAACTAATTATTTAAATCACATAATTATTGGTCTCGATAAGGCTAACGAGGATCAAGCTAGAAAGGCATGGACTTTTTTCGAGCAACTTGAAACACCTTTTACAATTTTATGGAATGACGGACCAAATTTAAAAAAGTTAGACAAAGAATTAAAAAAAAAGGATTTAGCCCCAAGTGAAAAAGGTAAGGGTAGAAATGTATGGTATTGTATAGGAATGTCCATTGCTAGAGATACGGCAAGATCTGTGGCTTTACATGATTGTGATATAAAAACTTATGACAGACGCATGCTAGCTAAATTGTTTTATCCTGTTGTAAATCCTCTTTTTAATTTTGAGTTTTGTAAAGGATATTATCCAAGAGTTGCTGATGGTAAAATGAATGGCAGAGTTGCAAGATTATTGGTTTTTCCTTTATTGACAGCTTTGGAGAAAACTATTGGTAAAAGTGATTATCTAGATTTCATGAAATCTTTTAAATATCCTCTCGCAGGGGAATTTTCATTTAGGCGTAATGTTTTACCTGAATTAAGGATTTCCTCTGACTGGGGTATAGAAATTGGAATTTTATCTGAAATGCAAAGGAGTTATTCTCCACAAAACATATGTCAGGTTGATCTTGCAGAAACTTACGATCACAAGCACCAGAAACTATCTATTGATGATGAAACAAAAGGTTTGTCTAGAATGTCTATAGATATAATAAAAACTTTTATTAAAAAATTAGCCACGCAAGGACATTCTTTTAGTAGAGAAAAATTTAGATCTTTGAAAGCAACTTATTATAGGTCAGCTTTAGATTTAATTGATATATATAGAAGTGATGCACAAATGAATGGTCTAAAATTTGATTCTCACACAGAAGAGAAGGCAGTAGAACTTTTTGCAATAAATATAATGAAAGCTGGTGAGGCATTTTATTTAAATCCTATGGATACACCATTTATTCCAACTTGGAGCAGAGTTAAAAGTGCTATTCCTGATTTTTTAGACAGACTTCAAGATGCAGTAAATGAAGATAACAAACAATACATTTAATTTTCCTTTTTATTACAAACAAAAAATAACTTTCTTGGAAAAGAGCCCTCTTCGAAATAATCAATAGATAAATTTTCATATCCGTTTATCAGATTTTGAATTTTTTTTTTTGAAAAAAAATGAATTATAAAACCATCGATTTCGTATAGATCTTCTCCTCTATGAATACCTTTTTTATAATCTCCATCGTCAGTATTTCTTACTGTGTAAATATTTATTCCTCCTGGTTTTAAAATTCTATAAATTTCACCATTAATTTTGTTTAAATCTTTCTGGGTTAAAGCCATACAATAAAGCATATGAGAGTAACAAGCATCGAATGAATTACTTTCAAATGGTAATTCCTCTCTAATATCAAATTGTAATGTTGATATTGAAGATTTTAGATTTTCTTTTTTTATTTTTTCATTGATAACTTTAATACCATTTTCACTATAGTCTAATGCTGTCACATTTATCGAATTCTTTCCAAAGTAAATAGTATCCCTACCTAGGCCCGCTCCCAACTCAACAATTTTAGAATATTTGTTTTCTTTAAAAATATTTAAAGCTTTTTTTGCTGCTAAACTTGGTTCTAAACCAAACATCTCAGGCTTATTTGAGAAATTTATTTCCCAATGCTGAGATTGCTGGTTTAAAATATTTTTATCCAATTTATTTAGAAGGATCTGGAACCTTTCTTAAATAAGGTTTCACAGTTTCCCATCCATCAGGATATATTTTTTTCGCCTCATCATCTTTAATGGCTGGCAAAATAACTACATCTTCACCTTTTTTCCAATTAGCAGGAGTAGCTACTTTGTGTTTAGCTGTTAACTGCATAGAGTCTATTGCTCTTAAGATCTCTAAAAAGTTTCTTCCAGTTGCCATGGGATATGTAAGATATAAACCAATTCTCTTATCAGGTCTGATTACAAAAATAGTTCTAACAGTTTCATTGTCAACTGCTGTTCTACCCATTGACGTTGTGCCGGCATCACCCTCCAACATGTTAAAAAGTTTTGCAACTTT
The DNA here is from genome assembly GCA_902595465.1 of uncultured Pelagibacteraceae bacterium. Classification (GTDB taxonomy): domain Bacteria; phylum Pseudomonadota; class Alphaproteobacteria; order Pelagibacterales; family Pelagibacteraceae; genus Pelagibacter. The sequence continues at coordinate 35,114 of CACJQE010000005.1, read as the reverse complement.
TAAGTCTTCATCAGCTATAATTGGATAATTTGGTTTTGTGCCAGATACATCTTTAATATCATCTAACCACTTTTTATGGTCCTCTACTCCATCAACGCTTAAACCAATCACTTTTACATTTCTTTTATCGAACTCGTCTTTCATCAAACCTAGGGCACCAAGTTCTGTAGTACAAACTGGTGTAAAATCTTTAGGGTGTGAAAAAATAACTCCCCAACTATCACCTAACCATTCGTGGAAAGAAATATCTCCTTCAGTTGTTTTAGCTTGAAAATCAGGACACATACTATTTATTTTTAACATTGTCTCCTCCTTATAAAAAAATATTATATGAAAGATTGTTTTACTAAGCAAACTTTTATAAGGTTAGTTATTTATGATATTTGAACAACTTTTCGATCAAAAATCTTCTACATACACTTATATAATTGCAAGTGGTGAAGGTAGAGAAGCGCTTATAATAGATCCTGTTATTGAGCATTCAGATGAGTACTCAACTATTTTGAAAAATTTAGATCTTAAACTTGTCAAAGTAATTGATACACACATTCATGCTGATCATATTTCAGCATTAAATGAATTAAACAAAAGAACAAACTGTATAAGAGTTATGGGAGAAAAATCTAAATCTGAAGTTATTGATCTTAGAATAAAAGATGGTGAAAAAATTAATGTTGAAGAAGTTGAACTTCAAGCAATTTATACTCCTGGTCATACTGATTGCTCATATAGTTTTTTGATGAATGATAGAGTTTTTACTGGAGATACACTTTTAATAAATGGAAGTGGTAGAACAGATTTTCAAAATGGCAATGCTTACGATGCTTACGATTCTATATTTAATAAATTATTAAAGTTACCTGAAAAAACTTTTGTATTTCCAGCCCATGACTACAACGGTAAGAAATTTTCCACTATTGAAAATGAAAAAAATAATAATCCAAGATTACAAGTAAGCTCAAAAGAAGAATATGCAGATATAATGAACAATCTAAATCTTGCAAATCCTAAAATGATGGATGTCGCAGTTCCTGCTAATGTAAAAGGGCTTACTTTAGACAATATTAATTAACTTTAAATTTCAACATAAGTAACTATATAAGCTGTCTATGAATGACTTTTTGCAATCTATTATTGACAGAGATCCTGCTGCAAAATCTAAGTTAAGTCTAATTTTAACTTATCCTGGAGTTAAGGCGATATTTTTTCACAAAATTGCAAATTTTTTTGCTACTGCAAAATTTGATCTTATCGCAAGAATTATTTCTCAGTTTTCTCGTTTCTTGACCGGTATTGAAATTCACCCTAAAGCAAAGATTGGAAAAAATTTATTTATTGATCATGGTATGGGCGTTGTAATTGGAGAAACATCAGACATCGCAGACAATGTAACTATTTATCATATGGTTACTTTAGGTGGAATATCCCCTAGTATTAATTCTAATGATCAAAGAGAAGTTAAGAGACACCCTACTCTTCGTGACAATGTTGTAGTTGGTTCAGGTGCTCAAATTTTAGGGCCAGTAATAGTTGGAAAAAATGCTAAAATTGGTGCGAATGCAGTTGTCACAAAAAATGTTCCTGAAAATGCTGTTATGGTAGGAATACCTGCTAAGAATGTTGGAACAGCAACTGAAGAATTTAAACCTTATGCTGTAACTAATGGCAGTGAGGAAATTGAATAATGAAAAATTACAAGGATGATTTTATCCAATCAATTGGAAATACTCCTTTAATAAAACTAAAAGCTGCATCTGAGATAACTGGTTGTAATATTTATGGTAAAGCTGAATTTTTAAATCCAGGAGGATCTGTAAAAGACAGAGCAGCACTTGCTCTTATAAAAGACGCTGAAGAAAAAAAATTAATATCTAAAGGCGGAATAATTGTGGAAGGTACTGCAGGAAATACTGGGATTGGATTATGTTTATTAGGAAATTCACTAGGTTACAAAACTATTATTGTAATGAACGATAATCAAACTCAAGAAAAAAAAGATACATTAAGAAATATTGGTGCAGATTTGAAATTGGTTCCACCAAAACCTTATAAAGATGAAAATAACTTTGTTAAAATTGCTGCTAGAATGGCTGAGGAGCTAAAAAGTTCAAATAATCATGGAGTTGTCTGGGCAAACCAATTTGATAATACCGCAAACTCTAAAGGTCACTACTATACAACGGGTCCTGAGATATGGGAGCAAACGGAAGGAAAAGTTGATGGATTTGTATGTTCTTCTGGAACTGGAGGAACAATTGGTGGAGTAAGTAGTTTTTTAAAAGAAAAAAATAAAGATATAAAAATTTATCTATCAGATCCAAAGGGATCCTCTCTTTACAATCACATTGAAAACGGTGAGTTAAAAGCTGAAGGTGGATCAATAACTGAGGGTATTGGATCCAGCAGAGTAACTGCTAATTTTGCAGAAGCAAAAATAGATGGAGCCTTTTCAATTGAAGATAAAGAATCTTTGCCAATACTATATGATTTAATCAAAAATGAAGGTTTAAGTCTTGGAACAAGTTGTGGAGTAAATATTGCAGGTGCAATTAGATTGGGTAAAAAACTAGGCCCAGGAAAAACTATTGTCACTATTCTTTGCGACAAATCAGACAGATACAACTCAAAGATGTTTAATAAACCTTTTTTAATTGAAAAAGGTTTACCTTATCCCGACTGGATATAATCACGCATACCAGCACTGTAATAAAACCATTACATTTTTAATTTAGAATAAATAAATATTATGTAATAATCAAAGGAATTTTATGAACGCAAAAGAAGTAGTTAAAAAAGGATATGAACTTTTTGGCAAAGGAGATATGGAGGGATTTATGGAAATGGTACATGATGATATCACTTGGATTTATCCTGGAGATAAGCATCCAATGTCAGGAACTCATAAAGGCAAAGAAGCATATATGAAAACCATGATGCAAGTTCCAGATCTATGGAGTAATTTTTCAGTAACCCCTGATATGATGATAAGTGAGGGGAATAAAGTGTTTGTTAAAGCAATTGCTAAGGCAGATGGCATGGATACTATTTTTGGTCATTATTTTGAAGTAAGCGATGATGGTAAACTGACATTGTTTATTGCGTTTGACGACACATTGAGCATGTTCAATGCAATGAAAAAGTAAGAGTTTATGAAAAAATTATATATTTTTTTAATTATCATATTTATGTCGAGCACAGCTTTTGCTGAACAAGGACAAATTAAACAAAACGGTTTTTTTGCAGGTACATCAAAGGTTTTAGGTGACGATAAAGGTAATTTTACAATTATCTATGATGGTATGTTGGGTTTAAAAGCATTAGATGGAACGACTTTTGGAGATAAATCTTCAATGAGATGCGTAGGTTCAATAGTTGTTTTTGCAGGAAAAGGATATGAAAGTGGTACTTGCGTAAATAAATTTGAAGATGGTGGAACAGCAACTTCACAATATAAAGGTGTTTTTGGAAAAATGTTGAGATGGAAATATGTAAGTGGAACTGGAAAGTATGAAAATATATCAGGTGGTGGAACTGCGACTATAAAAGGTATGAATTCTGCACAAGAAGGGATTGTTCATTCTTACAATGAAATTACAGGAAATTATAATTTAAACTAAGGAGAAATATGTCAATTTTAGAAAAACTTAATAAAGCAATTTTGGAAAAGGATGGGGCTGCAGCTGGAGAGTTAGTGCATGAAGAATATAAGATGTTTTCTCATCTTAAAGGCGAATATGTGCATATGGGTAAAGAAGGTATGATAGAGGCTGTAAGTAAAGGAATGATGAGTCCTGTTAAACATAGAATTCTTTTTGAAAATGATGAGATAGGTTTTGATCATTCTTATGTGACTTATCAAGATGGAAACACAGAAGCGTTAATGTGTTGTTGGAAGTTCAAAGATGGAAAAATCATCGAAGTAGAAACAGGCGCAACAAAATTACCAAAAGAATAAATTAAGGAGGATTATGAGTGGCGCAGAAACAAAAAGTTTTGATAAACCAGATCAGGAATTTAAACAATTTGACAATGCAGACATGTACCATGTGAATGTTGGTGGACAGAGGTTAGTACAAATTAAACTTCAACCAGGTTGGAAATGGTCAAAAGATGTTAAACCAAAAATAGACTCCGACGCTGCAAGTTGTCAGGCAAATCATATTGGGGTTATTGTAAAAGGAACTGTGTGTGCAAAACATGACGATGGAACAGAAATTACTTATACCGCCGGTAGCGCTTACTCAGTTAAACCAGGTCATGATGCATGGGTAGTTGGTGATGAGCCAGTTATTGCATACGAGTTTGGTGGAGTGTGGGGCGAATAATGGTGAAGATGGTAGGTAGTTTTGAAGTAAAAGATTGGGATCACTGGAAAAAATCTTTTGATGCCCATAAAGAACCTAGGGAAGCTGCTGGTATAAAAACAGTTTATGTTGGAAATGAAATAGATAATCCAAATAAAGTTCATATAGTCATGGAGACTCCCGCAGCAGATACAATGCAAAAATTTATGCAAGACCCAGATAATGCTAAAGTAATCGAAGAATCTGGACACAAACAAGAAACAACAATGATGAGCGTTTGCTCAGATTAAAACAAACTGAAAGGTAATATGAAATACTATATGGTAACTCACACGTTTAAATCTAAAGAAATGAAAGAAAAATTTAATGAAACTTTAGGCGGAATGACTAGAGAACAAATAATTGAATCATCAACAAGTGATAAGGCCAAATGTCAAATGACATACTACACTCCTGATGAGACAATGACTATGTTCTGTCATTGGATGGCTGAAAGCACCGATGCTATTAATGAGCAACTTTCTGCTATGAATGATTTTTTTGAACCACATCAATTTACAGAGGTAAAAGAGGAAGTATTCAATTTTAATAGTTAAACAATATAGGAAAATTTATGAAAAAAATTATAGTCGTATTATTCTTAAGTATCTTTACTTCAAATTGCTTTGCAGATGGTCATGTAAAGAGAATATTATCAACAAGTGAAACTGGTATGGGAAATGAAATTGTTTATCCATCGGGTAAAGCAAAAATAACAGCTTTTGAATTTACTGTCCCTGTAGGAGCTCCAGTAAAACCTCACACACATTCCTTTCCAGTATTAATAATGATCCAACAAGGTGAAATTGAGCTTACGATGGATGGCAAAACCAAAGTTTATAAGGCTGGTGATGCATTTGTTGAAGATGTCGGTATTGCACATGAATCTCGAAATATAGGAAATGTGCCTGCTAAAGCAATAGTAGTTGCAATCGGTGTTGAAGGTCAGAAGATTGTAAATCCAGTTAAATAGAGAGGAAACAGAAATGATAATTAAAATAGAAGAAAATATAAAATCATTTTCATCTTGGACTAATATGGTAAAAGCAAATGCTGAAAAAATTAAAGGATTTGGTGCTACTATTATTTTTGCAGGTGTATCTAAAGAAGACCCTACAAAATTTACTGTAATCGTTAAGTATGCAACCATGGAAGGTTTTGAAGCATTTAAAAATGACAAAGAACTTCATGCATCAAGAGCTGAAGCAGGTGTGGATTTAGATTCAGCAAAGGTTACACCGATGCATGATGATTTTATGGAAAATTTTAGTGGATAAACAATCAATATAAAGAAAGGATAAAATATGGAAACAGAAACACTAGTAGTAGCTCATTTAAAAGAAGGTATGTTAGAAAAATTTATGGGCTTTATGCAATCGGATGCTGGTATGGCAGAAAGATCGAAAGTTGCAAATGTATCAAAAACAATTGGAACAGTTGCACCTGACAAAAAAACAGTGATGTTTAAAATTTTCGTCACTGATAAAGCTGCACTTAAAGCGTTTATAGATGGAAGCAATCCAGTCTCAGCTCCTATTATGAATGAAGTTATGGAAAGTTACAGTATCTACGAGTTAAATAAAGTAGATATGTAATAACTTTTGTAATAGGATTTGTAATGCCTTCGGGATATATCATACTAAACATTAACGTTTTAAATCCTGAAAATTACAAAGAGTATTTGGAAAAAGCTCCTCCGACTGCTCAAAAGTTTGGCGGTGAATACATCATAAGAGGTGGCGAAAATGAAGTCATAGAGGGTGAGTGGAAATATCCAAGAACTGTTGTTATTAAATTCCCCTCTTATGAAAAAGTTTTTGAGTGGTACAATTCAGAAATATATAAACCTATCAGACAAATTAGATTAGATAATACATTATCAAATACATTAATAATTAAAGGAGCATAAAGGAGAAAAAAAATGTCAATATTAGAAAAATATAGTGCTGCAATTAAAAATAAAGATGAAGCAGCAATGAATGAACTTTTGCACGATGATTTTAAATTCACAATGCATAAATCAGGCAGTGTTTTAACTAAAAGTGATGTGATCAAATGGGCAATGAGTGGTGATATCAAGCAAGATAAAACTAGAATTGTTTATGAAAATGATGAAGTTGGTGTTCATCATGCGTTCGTAACATTTGATGATGGTAATGTAGAAGCAGTTATGGCAGTCTACAAATACCAAGATGGTAAAATGATTAGTTTAGAAACTGGTGCAACGCCAATGTCAAAATAAGTGAACAACATAGATTTTTATTTTTCTATCGGAAGCACTTATACTTATCTTTCAGTTGCTCGAGCACTAGAAGCAGAAAAACAACATCAATTTAAGTTTAATTGGACTCCTTTTAGTGTGAGAGCAATAATGAAAGAAATGAACAATATTCCCTTTCCTAAAGAAAAAAAAAATAAAGTAGATTACATGTGGAGGGACATAGAAAGACGAGCAAAAAATTATGGATTTTTTGCCAAAACACCAGTTCCTTACCCTTTAACAGAATTTGATTTAGCTAATAAAATTGCAATATTAGGTTTAAAAAATAACTGGGGTGTAGATTACGTTCAGCTTACATATAAACGATGGTTTCAAGAAGGAAAAGAGCCTGCTGTTGAACCCAACTTGAGTGAAATCTGTAGAAAACTAAGCTTAGATAAAGAAAAGATTGTTTCAGAGGCAAGCTCTGAGGAAATAAATAATATTTATTTATCAAATACAGAAAAAGCTAGAAAAAATAAAATATTTGGAAGTCCGTCATTTGTTGTAAAAAATGAAATATTCTGGGGAGATGATAGAATGGAAGATGCAATCAAATGGTCGAAGGCAAATGAATAATATAACTGCTTATATAATTTTATTAATCGCAGTAATTCTTGGAACGGCCTCAAATAGTTTTGCTAAAAGTGCTCAAGGTTTTACATTATTAATACCCAGTATAATCACAGCGGTAACAATTGTTGGATGCATGTATACTTTGTCTTTAGTTATGAAAAGTATACCAGTTGGAATAACATATGCCTCTTTTGCAGGCCTATGTATAATTGCTACAGCTGCTGTTGGTGTTATAAAATTTAATCAAGTACCAAATTTTTATACAATAATTGGATTGATTTTAATTATATCGGGTGTCTTAATAGTAAACTTATTAGGAACAAATAAATGAAACCATTATCTGGTTACATTTATTTAGTATTAGCTATATCAACAGGAATTGCCGCAAATAGTTTTGCTAAAATTTCAGATGGATTTTCAAAATTAAATCCAACGATATTATCAATAGCTTTTATGTGTATTACCATGTATGGACTTGCAAAAGCTATGTCTATGATACCTGTAGGTTTCACTTATGCTACTTATAGTGGTATAACAGTGGCCGCTATTTTAGTCTTCGGGATGATTAAATATAACCAGATACCAAATATTTATGGGTTAATTGGAATTTTTTTAATTATTATTGGTGTGGTAATGGTTAATTATCTTGGAAGAATTAATTAGTTCTTATTAAGTAATAAAATTAGTACACCCACAACAAAGATAATTATCCCTAAAATTTCAGTAATTTTGACTTTTTCTTTAAACATATATTTTGAAGATACGTAACTGAACAATAATTCTATTTGGCCAATAGCTCTTACAAATGAAGATTGTATTAACGTAAAAGCATAAAACCAAGATAATGTTGCGAGAAATCCAGCTAACCCCGCTGACAAACATTCGTACTTGTTTTCATGTAATTTTTTAAATTGTGACTTTTCAAATATGATTAAATAAATAGTGACTAAAGTTGTTTGAATAACTAGACCAAAAAAGAGTGTTGCTATAGCTTTTTCAAAGTTATTACTAAAATTTTCTAAAGTTAATGCTGCTGCTCTAAAATATACAACACTTAAGCCTAAGAAAAGTCCTGCAGATAAACCAATTAAAGTTGTTTTTGAAAATAAGTTTTTTAGAAATAAACTTAAGTCTTTAATCGAAAGTATAATTACTCCAACTGTAGATACGATGATACCTGTTATTCCAAATTTATTTAATTTGTCCCCTATTATCAAATATTCAAAAATCGCAACCTGAATAACTTCAGTCTTACTTAATGAAGTTCCAACTACAAAATTAGCAAATCTAAATAAGTAAAGTAAAACAAATGTAAAAATTATTTGGAAAATTGAACCTAATAATACGTTAAAAATAAATTTTTTTTGACTTAGAATTTCAGGGATTACATTTAAGTCTTGAAAATACAAAAAAAATAAAATTGTCCCAAATGGTAATGCAAAAGCAAATCTTACATAAGTAGATGCAATAGTTGATACTTTTTGATTAAGTTTTTTCTGTAAAGTTGATCTAAGATTTTGAAAAAAAGCCCCAGAAATAGCTACAATTATCCAATTCATTGATGATTATTAATATTGTATTTAATTTTAAAGTCGACTTAAATAGTCTCATTTAACAAAAAAGAGGGAAATAACATGAAAATCTTTAAAAGAATAATATTTTCTCTAATTTTCGTTTCTTTTGCCAGTGCAAGTTTGGCAGAAACAAAAATGAGAATTACACTTCAATTACCATTAAAGGCTCACTTAGGTCAGAACCTTTTGGTATTTAAAAAAGAATTAGAATCAAGATCAGACATTAAAGTTGAGATTTACGACTCTGCGCAACTTTACAAAGATAAAGAAGTTCCACAAGCTGTTGGTTCAGGAGCAATCGAAGCTGGTGTTGCATCTATAACAAGATTTGCAGGAACTAATCCTGAAGTTGATGTTTTCTATCTTCCATTCTTATTTGACTCAGAACAAAAAGTAAGAAAAGCAACTCAAGCTGGATCCGAGATAAGAGCTATTCTTGATCCTGCAATAGCTAAGACAGGAGCAGTTCCACTTTATTATCAAGCTTATGGGTCAGCAATTATGTTATCCAATGGTGGTCCGATGAAAACTCCAGCTGACTTTAAAGATAAAAAAATTAGAGTATTTGGAAAAACACTTGGAGCTTTTGTGAGCTCTTTAGGTGGTAAACCAGCATTAATATCTGGATCTGAGCAATATTTAGCTTACCAAAGAAATACAGTTGATGCAGGTATGACTGGTGTATCTGGTGTAAAATCTAGAAAATTATATCAAGTAATGGATACTTTAACTGTTACAAATCATGGCGATATCGAATTCGTTGTTGTTGCTAATGATAAATGGCTAAGCTCATTAACTCAAAAACAAAGAGACGCTATAGCTGAAGCATCAAAAGTAGCTGAAAAAGCTGTTAGAGATGACATGGCTAACATTGAAGCTGGGGCTTACAAAGAAGCAAAAGCAAATGGAATGAACATTGTAAACCTAAGTAGTTCTGAAGTTTCTGCTCTTAAAAAAGCATCGTCATCTGTTATTGATGATTATATTTCTAGAACAGGTGGAGTTGGTGGAGTTGGTGATCAACTTGTAAAAGCTGCAAACAAACTTTAAATCGTATAAATACCCCGCACTTAAGTGCGGGGTTTTCAAATGAATACCTACGACAAAATTGTAAAATATTCTGGCTATTTAGCTTCAGCGTTATTTATTATGATAGGCTTTATAGTTTCTTATGAAGTTATCATGAGATACATATTTAATTCACCTACTATTTGGGTAAACGAAATTTCTCGATTTTTACAAATTTGGGCTACTTATTTAGCTTTAACTTATACTTTTCATAAAAATGATTTTATCAGAATAACAGTTATATATGACAAAGTAGGAGATAAAGGAAAAAAGATATTAGATTTAATAAGTGCAATATTCATTTTAATTTTTAGTGGATTTGTACTTTATTATGGATGGTTAATTGCTTACGACTCTCTTAAAGTTGGAAGAACAAGCTCTACAATTTTAGATGTTCCATCCTTTCTTACAGAATTTGCGATACCATTATGTTTTGCATTTTTGGTATTAAGAGTGCTTTTCGAAGTACCTAAATACATCAAAGATATAATTAAATGACAGTAGCAATAATCTTATTTTTGTTATTTTTTGTGCTTTTTTTAGGAGTGCCAATAGCATTTGGTTTAGGTTCTATAGGATTGGGTTTAATGTTATTTGGAGATATTTCTCCTTTAATGATCCCACAAACTTTTTACAGTGTGGCAGATAACTTTATTTTATTAGCTGTTCCGATGTTTTTGATGATGTCTAATATATTATTAAAAGCAGGTGTTGGAGAAGATCTTTTTAATTTTGCTCAAAGCTGGGTTGGAAATTTTCCAGGCGGTTTAGCAATAGCAACTATAGTTTCTTGCAGTATTTTTGCTGCTATATCTGGATCATCAGTGGCTACTGCAGCAACAATCTCAACTGTAGCATTTCCTGCAATGATTAATAGAGGTTATCACAGAAACTTTACTTTAGGTATTTTGGCAGCGGGTGGAACTTTAGGGATTTTAATTCCTCCATCAATTCCAATGATTGTTTATGCATTTGTTGTTGAAGAGTCTGTACTAAGTATGTTTCTTGCAGGAATTGGGCCAGGAATAGTTTTAGCATTATTTTTTATTATCTTTTCAGTTTTTTACGTGAAATTTTTTAATAAAGAAGTTCAAAATGTATCCAGTACTTTAGAAGAAAAAATTAAATACACAAAAAGAGGTTTGCCAATATTATTAATGGCCTTCATTATGCTGGGTGGAATTTATGCTGGAATTTATACACCAACAGAAGCAGGTGGTATTGGTTTTTTAATATCATTTATCTATGTTGTGGCTAAAAAAAGATTGGATTTTAAAGGTTTTATCGAAGCTGGTTTGGAGACAATGAAAACTACAGTTACAATATTTATAATTATTGCAGGAGCTAAAGTTTTTGGTAAAGCAATTTCGCTTTATAGAATTCCTCAAGATTTATCATCTTTCATAGTTACTAATATTAATGAGACTGGTTTATTTATACTTGTTGTTTGTATTACTTTGCTAATCTTAGGATTTATAATGGAAACCCTTTCATTAATTTTAATCATGATGCCTATATTTTCGATTTCAATCGCTGCAATGAATATTGATTTAATTTGGTTTGGAATAATTTTTACACTAATGATTGAGTGTGCATTAATTACACCACCTGTTGGACTAAATATTTATGTTCTCCAAGCAATTGGTAAAGCAAAAATGTCAGAAATAGCTAAAGGTGTGATACCTTTTGTCATTATAATGTTATTTACAGTATTTGTTATTTACTTATTCCCTGACCTAGCATTATATATACCTTTTAAATTATAAATATGTTTTCAAAAATAAAATCAAAAGATAAAGCAGAACAACTAAGACAACTATTAGATGGACCAGAAATAATTGTAATGCCTGGATGCTTTGATGCATTATCAGCAAAATTAATTGAAAGAGAAGGTTTGAAAGTTGGGTTTATGTCTGGCTTCAGTGTTTCATCAACAAAACTTGGTATGCCGGACACAGGTTTAATTTCTTTTTCTGAAATGGCAGAACAAGTAAGAAATATATGCAATGCTACATCAATTCCAATAATATTTGATGGGGATACTGGATATGGAAATTCAGTGAACGTATTTAGAACTGTAAGAGGGTATGCGGATGCAGGAGCAGCTGGTGTGATGATTGAAGACCAAAAGTGGCCAAAAAAATGTGGTCACACAAAGGGAAAAGATGTTGTCGATCTTGATGAAGCTAACTCAAGAATTAAAGCTGCAGTGGACGCAAGAGAATATGGAAATAAAGATATCTTAATAATGGCAAGAACTGATGCCATAGCAACTAGAGGATTAGATGATGCAATTAAAAGAATGCAATCATTTTCAAAACTTGGTGTTGATATTTTATTTATTGAAGCTGTTAAAAATAAAGAAGATATGAAAAAAATTATCAAAGAAGTTCCAGGTCATCATATGTTAAATTTAATCGAAGATGGTGAAACCCCATTATTAGAAATTAATGAAATAGAGGAAATTGGTTATAAAATTGCTGTAATGCCTCTAACCCTAATGAGTGCATCAGTAAAAACGATGCAAGAATGTTTGAATAATATGAAAAATAAAGTTTATAATAAAAATGTTTCTAAATTTTCAGACTTAAGAGATATAGTTGGCTTCAACGAATATTACGATATTGAAGACAAATATAAATAATGTTTCCAAAAAAATTCTCTAAAATTCTTTTCGTTTTTTTTATGGGTTTAGGAATGAGTTTGTTAATGACCCTAATTATTACATTTATAAATACAGGTTATGATGAATTTTATTATAAAAGATTTTTCAAAGCTTGGTCTATTAGTTTGCCAGTTGCATTAGTTGCAACAACTTTTGTTGCACCGTTGGTTAATAAATTAGTGGAAAAAATTACTAAATAGAGAGGATGTCATATGAGTGAAAATATAGCTTTTATAGGAGTTGGTAATATGGGAAACCCAATGGCCTGTAATTTAAAGAACGCAGGGAAAAAGATTAAGGTTTTTGATGTTTCTAAAGAAATGATTGATAAAGCAGTTGAAAATAATCTTGATGTTGAGAAGGATTTTGGAAAACTAATCAATAGTGAAACGTCTGTTGTAATCACTATGCTGCCTGAGGGAAAACATTCAAAAGAAGTTTATTTAAAAGAAAATGGTGTTCTAGATAAAGTTTCTAAAAATTGTCTACTAATAGATTGTTCAACAATCGATATAGATACCTCTAAAGAAATAGGAAAGAAAGCAAATGAAAAAGGTATTAAGATGATTGATGCACCAGTAAGTGGTGGAGTGATGGGTGCACAAAAAGCAACTTTAAATATTATGGTTGGTGGATCAAATGATGCATTTAATCAAGCTTTACCTATTTTAAAATTAATGGGTAAAAATATTTATCATGCTGGAGAGATAGGAAGCGGAAACGGTGCAAAGATTTGTAACAACATGTCTCTTGGAATAACAATGATTGCTGCTTCAGAGTCATTAATGTTAGCAAGAAGATTGAATATAGATATAAAGAAAGTTCATGAAATTATGAAAAATGCTTCCGGAAATAGTTGGCCTATTTCAGTTTATCCACCTTTACCTGGATTAATTGAAGGAACTCCATCTAACAATAAATATAAGCCAGGCTTTTCTGCAGGTATGATGAACAAGGATTTAAAACTTGCAAATGAATGTGCTAAAAATGCAAATGCATCTACTCCATTAGGAGAGATGGCATTAGAAATATATTCAAAGTTTTGTGAGGATGGAAACAGTTCGAAAGATTTTTCTGCTATATCAAAGGTAATTGGCGGAGATGCTTGGGATTATCCAATAGAATAATTACCAAGAGGAATTTGGACTCTCCAAAAATTTTAACTCATCTGGTGTAGATTTTCTCCCCATAACTTTATTTCGATGAGGATATCTATGAAATCGTTTAATTGCAGCGGTATGATCTTTCCAAAATTTTTTTATCTCATTATAGTTTGGATGATTAGATAAATAGTTATCCAACAATTTATATGCTCTATCATGATCTATAACTTCTTCACTGTGAATGTATGGCAATAGCATGAAAAAACGTTGATATTCATCCATTTGATCAAGATACCCGTTATAGACTGCATCATTTACAATCAGTCTTGCTTTATGATCAAACTCAAAAGCTTTTTTATCATCTCTATATAAATTTCTTGAAAATTGATCCAATAAAATAACTAAAGCTAGAGTGCTTAAAGGTTCATCTTGCCAATCATCATATTCATTTAAAGTAGCTTTTTCATGATCATCTTTGAATTTGTCTCTAATCAATTGATCAAAATTATCATCTCTTTTAAATCGCTTTTCAACGACCATATCATCAAACCAAAAATCTAATATTGCTTTGGCTCTATCATTCATAAACTTTGTCAACTTTTACCTGATATGATTCAACAAGTCTGTTTGTTTCATTTGCCATTGCAACAACTGCAATAAGTTCGCTTAACATCTCTGTAGTAGCACCTTTAGATTTAGCAGCGATACTGTGAGATTTAATACAATACTCACAACTATTTGTCATTGAAACTGCAACATAAATAAGCTCTTTTGTCATTTCATCCAAAGCACCTTTTTTCATCACTTGCTGTATAGAAGTCCAAGTTCTCTCTAAAGTTTCTGGGTTGTTGGCTAACATTTTCCAAAAATTGTTTATGTAGTCTGTATTTCTCTTCTTTTTTATATCTTCAAATACCTCTTTCACTTTTCCTGTAGCATCAGCTTCTTCAATCATATTAAAAACTGCCATTTCACCTCCTTAATTGTAAATTGTTTCTATTTTAGGCATTAATCTTAATAATTCCTTAGTATATTCATGATTTGGATTTTTAAACAACTCTTCCGTCTCAGACACCTCGCATAGTTTTCCATTCCTTAAAACTCCAATATCATCACACATTTGTCTAACAACTGGTAGATCATGACTTATAAAAAGGATAGTTAAATTAAGTTGTTCTTGTAAATCTTTAAGTAAATTTAGTATTTGAGCCTGAATACTCACATCCAAAGCAGATGTTGGCTCATCACAAACTAATAATCTTGGTTTTGTTGCTAATGCTCTTGCAATAGAAATTCTTTGTCTCTGTCCTCCTGAAAACTCATGAGGATATCTTTCAGCTGAAGACTTGGATAACTCCACAGAGTCTAAGAGATCATTTATATACTCATTTAATTCATTAGAGCTAATATTTGCATCATGTAACTTTATAGGTTCAGCAATAATATCTTTAACCTTAAGCCTACCATTCAACGAAGAGTACGGATCTTGGAATATCATTTGAATTTGTTTTATAAATTTAAGTAATTCTTTGTTACTTTTTATATTATTAAAATAAAAATCTAACTTATTAATTATGTAAACTAAAGTGATTTAATTCACTATTTTTTTGAAGTTTTCGTAAAGAATTTTAGAATATTTATTCATAGATTGAATATTGTCTTTCGCATCACTATCAAATTTATTAAGAGCTCCCTGTCCTAACTGACTCTCTAAAGCAGACTTATATTCAGGCACACATCCCCATTCTCCTACAGTAGTATCTTTTATCTCTATATGAAATTGAATACCATAAGCATGTTTTTTGTATTTAAAAATTTGGTATTTCGTTTCAGGAGATGACGCTAAAAGAGTTATATCATTATTATTTTCTAGATTTTGAACTTCATATGAGTGCCATTGAAGTGATTTAATAATATCAGGATATTCTTTAAATAATAAATCATCCTTTTTACTATTTAAAAAATTAATATCTAAAATACCTATTTCTGGATTTTTTGATTTAA
The DNA here is from genome assembly GCA_902595465.1 of uncultured Pelagibacteraceae bacterium. Taxonomy (GTDB): domain Bacteria; phylum Pseudomonadota; class Alphaproteobacteria; order Pelagibacterales; family Pelagibacteraceae; genus Pelagibacter. The sequence continues at coordinate 19,521 of CACJQE010000005.1, read as the reverse complement.
CCACTTTACCTCCAACTACCTCTCCTAATAATTGACAACCTAAACAGAAACCTAAATACGGTTTATTTAAATCTACAACAAATTCTTTGATTTTCTTTTTTTCATCTATTAACCACGGGTAATCTTTTTCCATCCAAGTATCCATTGGTCCACCCATACAAAACATTGCATCAAATCCAGTTAAATTATCAGGTATCTTTTCACCCTCATCAAGTTCTATAGTTTTAATATTAATTTTATCCTCTAACATTAAATCTTTAATATAACCAGGATCCTCAATTTTAATATGTTGAAGAACAATTATATTTTTCATGTGGCTGGCTTGAGCAATTTTAAAATTTTTTTATGATTTGATGAATTATTTGAAACAATTATATTTCCACCCAACGAAGCATCCTTATTATCCCATGTAGTAATTATTCCACCTGATGCTTTTATAATTGGTATTATTGGATGTATATCCCAAATTTTGTTAGCACATTGAGCTACAACATCTAATCTTCCTTCTGCTAATTGACAGTATGTTAGTGCATCGAAACATGGAAACTGCATTCTCTTAACAAATTTCATAATTTTTTTTTGTTTTTGAAAAGACAAAGTTCCATGAAAAGCCGCAGCTAACTTTAAATAATTAAATTTAATTTTTTTGTTAACTTTTAATTTTCTTCTTTTTCCATTTTCAAATACAAAAGCAGATTTGTCATTTTGATTTAAATAATATCTTCTCATTCTTGGGAAATTGGCTAACCCAACCATTGGTTTATTCATATAATTTAAAGAAATTAAATTGCTCCATGTAGGATTACCGGCAACAAATGATCTTGTTCCATCAATTGGATCAATTATCCAAGAAAATAGACTTTTTGTTTTTTTTACTCCAAACTCTTCACCAATAATTTGGTGATCTGGGAACTTGTCATTAATCTTTTGTCTTATAAATTTTTCAAAAGCTTTATCAGCACTGGTAACTGGATCGTAACCTTTGCCTTTTAACTTGTTATTAATTGTAAAAGTTTTGTTAAGTTTAGTGTAATAGAAATTAGTTAAATCCTTAGCAAGCTTATTCAAAAAGGTGTAATAAATCCTGAAATCTTTTGTTTTTTTGAAGGTCATTTATCTGATGAGTAATAGTTAAAATATACAACTAGTTCAAATAAAATATCTTGAAAATTTTAGAATTTGGTAGAAGAATCCAGATAGATGAAAATAGAAATCGATTCTAAAAAAGTATTTATAAATAGTGGAGATAATAAAAAAGAAATACATCCTTTTTGGCTTAGAGAAAGAATAAATAACGAAGATGCTTTGGATAAAGGAAATCAACAAAGATTATTTGATCCAAATTCTATAAATACTAATATTGATATAGAAAAAATTGAGAATGAAGATGGATTGCTTAATTTATTTTTCAATGATGGGACCAATTATAAAATAAAAGAAGATCAAATATTAAGTGAGTATAAATCGCAAAATCTTGATCCTATTTCAATTGATAAAATTAAATGGGATTCAAATTTTAATAATTTTCAAAAATTTAAATTTGAAAATGATATTTTTGAAAAGAAAATCATGTATGAGTTGTTGGTATCATTCTATAAATATGGTTTTATAGTTTTAACTAATGTTCCAACTGAAGATAATTTTATTATTAAATTTGCAAATTCAATTGGTAGTGTTAGAAGAACAAATTTTGGTGAATTTTTTAATGTGAGATCTGTTGCTAATCCAAATGATTTGGCTTATACATCGTTAGCATTATCTCCACACACAGATAATCCGTACAGAAAACCAGTTCCTTGTGTTCAATTATTGCATTGTATTACAAATAATGTGAGCGGAGGAAATTCTACCTTGGTTGATGGTTACACAGTAAGTGAAAAAATCAAAAAGGATTATCCAGAATATTATGAAATTTTATCTTCAGTTAAAGTAAAATTTAAATTTATAGATAAAACAATTGTTCTAGAAGATATGTCTGAGTTAATTAAACTAGATGAAAATAATCATTTTAAACAAGTTAGATTTAGTCCAAGATTAGATTATGCTCCGATATTAGAAAAATCGAAATTGGATTTATTCTATAAAGCTAGAAATAAAATTTCTGAATTATATAACTCTGATAAATATAAAGTTGAGTTCAAATTAGAAAATGGAGATTTATTAATGATGGACAATCACAGATTACTTCATGGTAGAACAAAGTATGATGTCAATGAAGGTGATAGATATTTACAAGGATGCTACATTGATTTCGACAGTACAGAAGGTAAACTTAGACATTTAAAAAGAAAATTTAATCTTTAAATAATTTTTCTATTTTTTCTTCAGCATTTTTTATCGATTTTTCATAATCTAAAGCCATTTGATCTGCTGCAACTATATCAATTTTTTTAATACCAAAAAAATTTAACATATGTATCAGCCATGGAGTTAAAAAGTCTTCTTCCCCTTGTATTTTTGTTCCACCAGAAGTAATTACTAAGTAGACCTGCTTATCTTCTAATAAACCTTTTCTTCTTCCGTCATCCCCGTATTTAAATGTCAATTTTACTCTGGCCGCGAGATCTGCCCAAGCTTTCAGTGTTGCTGGTGGGCCAAAATTATAAATTGGCACTGATATAATGATTACATCACATTCTTTTAACTCCGATACTAACTTGTCAGACAATTCAAACATTTTTTTATGTTCATCTGTTTGCTCATTCTCAGGAATTTTCATTCCAGACTCAGTTAAACCAGATATAAAAAGCATTTCGTCATCTAGGTCTCTATAAATGACCTCATCATTATCTTTTTTAACTTTATCAAGTACTTTTTTTGCAAGCATCCTTGAGGTAGAACCTTCTTTTCTAGCACTACAATCGATTTGGTATATTTTCATTTTTATCCAAGTTTTTGAAGTATAGGAAAATACTTTAATATGTAAAATCCTAAAGCTTGTAACTGGTTTGTAATCATTAATATTCCTGTTATCAATAATAATCCTCCACCAACTCTTGAAATAGTTATCATTTTTGATTTTAGATTTTTTGTAACAACCATAAAACGTTGAATCAAATAACCTGATGCAATAAATGGCAATGCTAATCCAAGTGAATAAAACACAAGTAACAATATACCTCGGTTCAAACTTTGCTCGATCGAAGCTAAAGCTAATATTGATCCCAAAATAGGACCAATACATGGAGTCCATCCAAATCCAAAAGCCATACCAACTAATATGGAGCTAAAATTTCCTGATTTAATCTCAGTATTAATTCTTTTTTCATAATTCAAAAACTTAATATTAATTAATCCCATAATATGAAGGGAGAAAATGATTATAATACTTCCTGCAATAATTCTTAATTCAAAAGAGTTACTTAAAATTAAAGAACCTAAAAAAGTTGCGGTAGCTCCAAAGCTTATAAAAACAATTGAAAAACCAAAAGTAAATAAAACTATGGGGAATATATTAATTGTTTTTTTTTCTAATAACTCATTTAAAGAGCTTCCAGAAATATAAGATATATATCCAGGTATTAATGGAAGTACACATGGAGATAAAAAGCTTATCAATCCAGCTCCAAATGCAACAAATAATTCTATCATTTAACCAGTATTTTTCATTGCAGCTGAAATACCTGCAATAGAAGTTAATAATGCATCATTAAGATCATTTTTTTTATCTGAATTTAAATTTTTGTTTTTGATTTTATTCATAACTACTGCTTGAATTATATTTAATACTTCTGTGTAAATATTTCTTACAATAACTCCTGATCTAAATTTTTTCCTTTCATATATAATTTCTTTTGGCGTAATCTTTTTATTTAATTTTTTAATAACTCCGAATTGGAACCTGAGTTTTTTTCCAACTCTTTTTAAATCTTTGTCAGCTAAATACTCCTCATATATTTTTGAAATATCTGGGTCCACTTTTGAAATTACCATATCCAATATATCCATCATTGAATTGAAGAAAGGCCAGTTTTTTTCCATATCAATTAGTGTTTTTTCAAATTTTTTAATTGATGAATATCTTAAAGCTTCTGCACTTCCAAGCCATGCTGGGAGCATTAGTCTTATTTGTGTCCAAGCAAATACCCAGGGTATTGCTCTTAAACCTTTGATATTATCAATATTCTTTCTTTTAGACGGTCTTGATCCAATTGAAAGTTTTCCTAAAGACACATGTGGCGTAACGGTTTTAAAATATTTAATAAAATCTGAACTTTGATTAATATTTTTTCTATATGAACTTTTTGAAATATCAGACATTTTTTCAATTAGATTTCTCCAATCTTTTTTAGGGACTGGCGGTGGTGTTAATGTTGCCTCCATTACCGCTCCTATATAGCTACATAAATTATAAATTGCTAAAGGCTGATATCCATATTTCTGCTGAATAACTTCTCCTTGATCAGTTATTCTAATTTTTCCATTAACTGTATTTGGCGGCTGAGATTTTAAAGTAGCTTGAATTGGGCCTCCACCTCTGCCCGCTGAACCACCTCTTCCATGAAAGAAAGTGACATCTATTTTATATTTTTTTGCAATTTTAATAATTTCTTCTTGAGCCTTATATTGATGCCAACTTGCACAAATTTTTCCAGCATCTTTGCTTGAGTCTGAATATCCAATCATAACTTCTTGTTTATTTTTTATTAAATCTCTGTACCACTTTAATGAAAACAAGCTGGCCATTATTGATTTTGCATTAATTAAGTCATCTATTGTTTCAAATAAAGGGACAACTCTTAATTTATCCTTAATGTTTGCTTCTTTTTGCAAATATAAAACAGAGAGAATGTCAGATGCAGATGATGTCATTGAAATAACATAAGCCCCTAAACATTCAGACGGCTCTTCAGATAAAATTTTAAATGTTGACCAAACTTCTTTATTTTCTTTATTTTTAAAATTAAAATTTTTTATGAAATTTGATTTTTTTTTCATCTTAGATGATAAAAATTTAATTTTTTCCTTCTCACTCCATTTTAAATAATTAAGTTTATTTTTTTTCTTAATAAGTTCATTAATTAACTGTGAGTGTCTAGATGACTCTTGTCTAATATCTAGTTTTGCCAGATTAATTCCAAAACATTTTGTTCTTCTCATTAAATCTAATAATTCACCACTCGCTATATTTTCACTTTGATTTTCCTCTAAAGACTCACGGACAATTCTAAGAGGTTTTAAAATTTCTTCTTTTGAGTTTAATAATTTGTTATAGTCCAAAGGTTTTTTGTTCACTATAAACTGTTCAATTGCTCGATGAGTAAATCGCATTTTATCTCTTAAAGGTCTTAAGAAAACTCTGTAAGGTTCAAATGATTTTCCTGTAAGTCTTTGAATTTTTTTTGAACACTTTTTCATTGAATATGATCTAATTAATTTAGTGAGTTCTTTTTCATACAATTTTGCTGCTTCCCATCTTGATAATAGCAAAACTTCTTTGGTTACTTTTGATGTTACATTTGGATTTCCATCTCTATCACCACCCATCCACGATCCAAACTCAATGGGATTAAAATTTTTTGGCAAACCTTTTCCCATATTTTTCAAAAATATATCATTGAGTCTTCTGTAGACTTTTGGAATAGTTTCCCAAAGACTATCCTCTATTATTGCAAGACCCCATCGCGCTTCATCGGCTGGAGATGGTTTTGATCTTTTTAAGTCATCTGTATTCCAGATAATGGTAAATTCATCATGAATTTTTTTATTTAAAGATTTTATTTTTGAAGAGTGATCTTTAAATAACTCTCTATCCTCAAGTATTTCTGTAATTTTATGATATTTTTGAATTAAAGTTCTTCTTTTGACCTCTGTTGGATGGGCTGTCAAAACTATTCCAATATTTAAATTTTTTGCAAAACTATATATTTTATTATTATTAATTTTTTTATTTTTAAATAATTTCTCAAAAATTTCTTCTATAAAAATATTTTTTTGATTTTTACCGTCTCTTTTATTTTCATATTGATTTAGTTGTCTAGATGCATCAATAGACTCAGCTAGATTTATAAAATTCATAAAATGATTAAATGCTCTTGCAAGCTTGTAAGTATTTTTAGGATTAATACTTTTTATTTCACTAGAAATTTTTTTATATGATTTTTTTTGGATTTTATTTGCTTTTGATAACCTTCTAATTTTCTCAACAAGATTATAAAAGCTTTTCCCTTCTTGTTCTTTAATTACATTTCCTAATGAATTTCCTAAAAACCTAACATCCTCTCTCAAAGATTTTGTAGGAATTCTCTCATAATATAAGTCTCTCTTGATCACAATTTATTATATCAAAAAAGAGATTATATTTGGATTAAATTGCAACTACTTTTGATTTTTGTTCACCAAGAAGTTCAATTGAAAGCCTCATTTCATCACCTGCTTTTAAAAATTTTTGTGGCTTCATTCCCATTCCAACTCCTGGGGGCGTTCCTGTTGTAATAATATCTCCTGGTTGAAGGGACATATATCTACTTACATATGAAACAATATGATCTACATTAAAAATCATTGTTTTTGTATTACCTGTTTGCATTCTTTCGCCATTTAAATCTAATTCCATATTTAGGTTGTTTACATCATTAATCTCATCTTTGGTTACAAGATATGGACCAACAGGACCAAATGTATCGTGCGATTTTCCTTTTACCCATTGTCCCATTTTTTCTATTTGCCACTCCCTCTCACTTACATCATTCACTAAACAATAGCCTAAGATATAATCTTGTGAATTTTTTTCTGGAATATTTTTTGCATTTTTTCCAATAACTAAACCTAACTCAACTTCCCAATCTAGTTTTTTTGAATAGCTTGTAATTTCAATATCATCATTTGGTCCATTGATTGAACTAGTGGCTTTCATAAAAACAATTGGTTCTGTTGGTGGTTTTGCTCCAGTTTCTGCGGCATGGTCAGAGAAATTTAATCCGATTGCAATAAATTTTCCTGGTTTAGTTATACATGAACCAAATCTAGTATTCTTTGAAATTTCTGGAAGCGATGATAAATCAACTTTCTTGATTTTTTCAAATGTTTCAAAATTTAAATTAGTTGGATCTAAATCATTTATATATTTGGAAATATCTCGCAAATTTCCATCTTTATCCAATATAGCTGGCTTTTCTTTATTTTTTTCTCCTACTCTTAGTAATTTCATTTCATCTCCAAAAATTATTTATAGCTTTTGTATAACGAACTATGATCATAATTACCTAAACCATTTTTAACAAGCTTATTATACATTTTTTTTACTATTTTAGATAAAGGTAATTCTAACTTTTTATTTTTCGCACAGTCAATGATGTTATTCATATCTTTTAATTGCGAAAAATTTTTTCCTCTTGGTTTAAAATCATTTTTAATCATTCTTAGTCCGTGAGTTTGCAAAACTTTACTGTCAGCCCATCCTCCTTTTAATGCTTTGAGAATATTAATTGGGTTTACGTTATTTTTTTGTGATAGTTTAATTGCTTCTGCAACAGATCCGATTGTAATTCCAACTATTATTTGATTAGCTAATTTTGCTATTTGACCTGCTGAATTTTTTCCAACTAGAACAGGATTGCCTAATTTCTTAAGTATATTTAAATTTTTAGAAAAAACTTTCTTATCTCCACCAACCATTATGGCGAGCTCTGCATTCTCTGCACCATTTGTGCCTCCTGAAACTGGTGCGTCTAAAAAATTAATTTTATATTTTTTTAATAATTTTGATAAATTAATTGCTGTTTTTGGATTTGCAGAGCTCATATCTATAACAGTAGATCCTACTTTTAAATTTTTTAAAAATTCTGAGTTGAAATATATTTTTTTTATAGCCTTATCATCAGATAACATTGTAATTATTAGATCTCGGTCTGAAACAACTTCCTTTAAAGAATTACATACTTTTGCGCCAAATTTTTTTAATTTAAGGGCTTTACTTTTAGTTCTATTAAAAACTTTGACTTGATATTTTGATTTGAGGAGATTTTTTGCCATTGGATATCCCATTAAACCTATTCCAATAAAACCAATTTTAACTTTTTTCATATTTTATTGATTTAATTCACTAGATCTTCCTAGATCAGCAGCTCCTCTTACTCCGCTAGAGTCACCGTGAATATGTTTTAATACTTTTGTATTTACAGTGTCGCTAAACACATATTTTTTTAATTTAGGATTTATATTCTTATAAATTTGCTTCATATTTGAAACACCTCCACCTAAAACTATAGCTCCAGGATCAACAATATTTATGACTTGTGAAAGTCCTCTTGCTAGATAATCTAGATATTGAGAAATAAATTCTAAAGATTTTTCATCTCCATTATTAGCATTATCTTGTATAATTTTAGCATCGAGATTAATTTTAAACATATCATAAAAATGTCTTGAGAAACCTGGGCCCGATAAAAAAGTCTCTATACATCCTTTTTTTCCACAATAACAATCATGTCTATTCCATTTGTCATTTGAGCCCAATGGCATCTGATTATGGCCCCACTCTCCTGTTATGTTATTATGACCATTGATAATTTTATTGTTTATAACAAGACCACCGCCAACTCCTGTTCCGATTATTACTCCAAAAACAACATCATCATTTTTTCCTGCTCCATCAATTGACTCCGACAATGCAAAACAATTTGCATCATTTTCTAAAAAAATATTTCGATTTAATCTAAGTTCTAAATCTTTTTTTAATGGTCTATTATTTAGCCATGTTGAATTACCACCTTTTATACAGTCATTTTCAAAAGAAAGAGCTCCAGGAGAACCTACACCTACACTACATTTAGATTTATATTTATCCTCTAAATAATTTACTAGTTCACAAACTATATCAAGTGTACCGTTGTAATTTTTTGGGGTTGATTTTCTTATTCTCTCTAACTCATTACCTTTTTTATCTAATATAATGGACTCTGTTTTAGTTCCACCTAAATCAATACCAATATACATTTTAATATGAGCTTGACTGCTTCCAGATGTTAATATTACCATCTTTTGCAGTTTTATTAATTATTTTCATTTCAGAGGCTGAAAAACTAAGTTTGTTTAGACTTTCCAAATTTTCTTTTAATTGTTTTAAACTTCTAACTCCTATTAGAGCAGATGTTACATAATTATTTGATAAAACCCAAGAAATTGCCATTTGAGATAAAGATTGCCCTCTTTTAATTGCAATCTTATTTAAATCAGAAACAATCTTTAAGTTTTTTTTTGTTATTAAAGATTTATCTAAGTATGATGTAATATCACTTGCTCTTGAAACTTTAGGTATCTTTTTTAAATATTTATCTGATAGCATTCCTTGAGCTAGTGGAGAAAAAGCAATACATCCAATTTTTAGTTTTCTTATTGTCTTAGTTAAATCTTTTTCAATCCATCTATTTATTAACGAATATGATGGTTGATGAATAAACAATTTAATATTTCTTGATTTTAAAATTTTGTAAATTTGATTTGTCTTTTTGGAGGAATAAGATGAAATGCCAATATATAAAGCTTTTCCAGATTTATAAATACTTTCTAAGGCATCTGCTGTCTCTTCTAAAGGTGTATTTGGGTCAAATCTATGTGAATAAAATATGTCAAAATAATCAACTTTCATTCTTTTTAAACTTTGATCACAACTTGCGATAATATGTTTTTTTGATCCCCATTCTCCATATGGTCCTTCCCACATATCATAACCAGCTTTAGATGATATGATGAGTTCGTCTCTATATTTTTTTAAGTCTTTACTTATTATTTTTCCAAAATTAATTTCAGTACTTCCATATGGTGGGCCATAATTATTCGCCAAATCAAAATGAGTAATACCTCTATCAAAAGCGTAAAATAAGATTTTTTTAATATTTGAAAGCGGGATTTTGGCTCCAAAATTATGCCAAAGACCCAAGCTTATTAAAGGTAATTTTACACCGCTGTCACCGCATGTCCTATATAACATATTTGAGTATCTATTTTTGGATGCAGAGTATTTCATAAAAAAAATATTAAATTAAATACATTAATAAGTAGCTCTTCCCCCGCTTAGATCAAACACTGCTGCAGTTGCAAAAGAGTTTTCTTCACTAGCTAAATAAGTTACTAAAGAAGCCAATTCATTAACTTTTGCAAACTTATTTCTTGGAATCTTTGAAAGCATGTAATTTATATGCTCTTCGGTCATTTGATCAAATATTCTTGTTTTTGCAGCCGCTGGTGTTACACAATTTACTGCTATATTTTTTAATGCTAATTCTTTTCCTAGAGATTTTGTTAAACCAATAACTCCAGCTTTTGATGTGCTATAAGCTCCAGCATTAGGATTGCCTTCTTTTCCAGCAATTGATGCAATATTAACTATTCTTCCATAATTATTTTTTTCCAAATAAGGAACAACTGCTTTGCAACAGTAAAATACTGCATTTAAATTTAATTGAATTACTTTTTCCCATTCCTCAATAGGATATTCTGCAACTGTTTTGTTCATGCCAGTTATCCCAGCATTGTTTATAAAGATATCTATTTTATTATGTTCAGTCTCAATATCTTTTAAGCTTTTAGAAATCTCTTCAAAGTTACATACATTTACAATTTTATAACTTATGCTTTCTGAATTTATTTTTTCAACAGCTTTCTTTGCTTCTTGTTCATCAATATCCCATATAACAACTTTTGCTCCTGATTGAATGAATCTTTCCGCTATTGCAAATCCAAAACCTTGAGCTCCACCTGTTATAACTGCAACTCTGTTACTTAGATCAAACTTTATCATTTTTTTTTCTTTCTCTTTATTAATGGAAAACTTAAAGCAATTAAAGATAAAACAAAAAATGTTAATGCAATAGGTCTTTGGAGAAACATTAACCAGTTTCCATCGAAAATAACAAGCGATTGTCTTAAAGTTCCCTCTACCAATTCACCTAAAATTAAACCTATAATTACAGGCACAACTGAAAATCCATATCTTCTCATAAAGAAACCAATAACTCCAAATAATAGCATCAACCAAACATCAATAATTGACTGATTTAAAGAATAAGTTCCACAAACAGAAACTGCAAAAATCATCGGCCATAATAATTTATTCGGAACTAGAGTTATTCTTGCAAATATTTTAGCTCCAAAAAATCCTAATACGAAGAATAAAATATTTGCAATTAGCATTGATCCAAATATTCCATAAAGAAACTCAGGTTGCTCTCTAAATAAATCTGGACCCGGTCTTACACCATGTATGATTAATCCTGTAAGTATTACTGCTGTAGTCGCACTACCAGGAATACCTAAAGCTAGCGTTGGAACCATGGCTCCTCCGGTAGCAGCATTATTTGCTGCTTCAGCTCCAGCTATTCCTTCAATTGATCCTTTTCCAAAATCCTCAGGTTTTTTTGACCATCTTTTTGCTTCAGCATATCCAATTAATGATGCAACAGTTCCTCCCTCTGCTGGTAAAACACCAATGAATGATCCTATGCCGCTAGATCTAATTATTGTTTTCCAAGTTTTTTTATAATCATCGATTGATGGAAGTTTAACTGCCTTTAAAGCCACTCTATTAAATATTTGATTAATTAAAGTAGATTGAGTTAACATTTCACTAATAGCAAATAAACCTACTACTACTGGAATAAAACCAATTCCTTCGGTCAATTCATTAATTCCAAATGTAAACCTATCTATAGATGTCATAAAATCTTTACCAACAGTTGAAATTAGAATTCCAAAAGCACCAGCAATTAAATTTTTAATAGGACTACCTTCACCAATTGATGCAAGCATAGTTAATCCAAAGATTGCTAGCGCAAAATATTCAGGTTGACCGAATTCGTAAGCTAAATTTGCAAGTAAAGGAGCAAAAAATATAAGAACTATAACACTAGCAATTCCACCAATTACGCTTGAAACAGTAGCCATACCTAAAGCTCTTCCGGCTTCTCCTTTTTGTGCTAAAGGGTAACCATCCAAACATGTGGCTGCTGCTGCAGGGGTTCCAGGGGTATTTATTAAAATTGCGGTAATCGCACCCCCATAAGTTCCTGCACAATAAATTGCAGTTAGTAATACAATTGCAGATAGTGGATCTAGCGTCATCGTAAATGGTAATATTAAAGCACCACCTGTTGTTGGTCCTAGTCCAGGAAGAACTCCAAGAATTAATCCAAAAATTGTTCCAAAAAATAAAACAATTAATAATTTATAGCTAAATAAAGGAGCAAAGATTAAACCTAAATTTTCCATTTTATCCGTAATAAAGATTTGTAATAATTCCAGGTGGAAATCGTAATCCTAAAATTGTTTCAAAAAATATAAAAACAATTAAAGGAAATATAATTGATACCATTATCAAATAGGTAACTCTTCTTTCTCCCCAAAAGTAAGAAACTATGATTGAAAGTAATGCTATGCCTAAAAAGAAATCTAAAAATTTTGAAACAGTTATAAAAACAAAAAATGAAAGCAAAGTAATATAAAATGAATTAGGTAATTTTTTTTCGTTTTTCCAGGGATTTTTAAGAGAAATAAAATAAGTTAATAAAGTTAGGGCAATAATTAAAATTAATAGGGCCTTTGGAAATGTTGCTGGCTGTATACCTCTATTTAATATAGGAGGTACTATGTCAAAAGTAAACGTAAAGTATAATAGAATTGAAGAAATTACTATTATTACAACTGATACAATGAATGAACTTTTAAAAAAAAGGGACAAACTTTTGTTTGTCCCTTTTTCGTTATGTACATCATTCATTTAAATGTACAAAATTTATTAATTAATGTAACCCAATGCTTTGAGTTGAGCTGTCATTTCAGCAAGCATTTCTTCCATTTGCTTGCCCCATTCATCTGCACCTACAACACTAGTCTCATCAAGACCAATTTCTGTTAGGAAATTTTTATAGTAGTTGTGGCTCATAGCTTTCATCATTCCAGCTTCTAGTTGTTTAACTCTATCTGCTGGAGCACCTTTTTTAGTCACGAAACCTCTAACAGTAGATAAAGAAACAGGTATCCCTAATTCTTTTGCTGTAGGAGAGTCTCCTATTTTAGCCATTCTATTATTTGCTAATACAACTGAAACACAAAGTTTGCCTTCATTAATTTCAGTTAGGGCTTCACCTAAATTTAAAACTCCTACATCAATATCACCCTTGATTAGGTTAGTTTTAATTGGCGCAACACCTTTGTAAGCAACAATAGTTGGATCTTTTAATCCACCTTTTTTAGTAAATGCAATTGCACTAACATCATCAATTCCACCAGTATGAGTTGTTCCATATTTTAGTGATTTTGATTTTTGCGTGCTAATAAATTTCTTAGCATCTTTGATGTCATTATTACAGTTAACAACAAATAGTTGAGGATCATCAGTTCCTCTAGCTAGCGGTTGCATATCACTTATTTTGACTTTTGTTTTACCTAAAGCCATTGATACTGCGTGACCAGTAGTCCAAGTCAAAGTGTGATTACCGTCAGCAGGAAGTGTCATCATATAGTCCATAGATGCAGCTCCACCACCACCTTTTTTATTAACTAATTGCATGTCTTGTTTTAAAACTCTTCTTGCTCTTAACAACATCATTCTCGTAGTAACATCTGTTCCACCGCCAAAACCAGCATGAGTAATTGCTTGTATTGGATGACCATCTGCTTTTGCAGATGTAATCATAAGTGGAAGTGCTACAACAAAAAATTCAGTTACTAAAAAAGCAGCAGCTAAAAATAGTTTAAAGCTTTTTTTCATTATTTCCCTCTTAAGTTAATTTATATTTAAATATTTAATCATAATCTGTTAGAAACAGTAAGAAAAAAGATGACAAATAAGAAAAAAAATATTGCTTTATTGCTTGGAGATCCATCAGGTATTGGACCAGAACTTATATCAAAACTTTTGACCCAAAACGAACTATCGAATGCGAACATTACTGTAATTGGAGAACAAAATATTCTAAATTCTGGAGATAAAATTTCAGGAAATAATTCAGACCTAGAAATTGTTACTGATTTTGATGACATAAATTTTGAAAAAAAAAATAAATATTTTTTAGATATCTCTAAGGGTAGGAACAAAGATTACAATTTATCAGAGTGCTCTGCAGAATCTGGAGAAACAGTTTTAAATGCATTAAATTTAGCACTAGAACTTGCGAAAGAAAAAAAAATTGATGCTATAAATTTTGGTCCTTTTAATAAGACAAGCTTAAAATTAGGTGGATGTAAATTTGATGACGAATTACATCATATGGCTGATAAGTTAAACGTAAAAAATTTTTTTTGTGAATTTAATGTTGTAGATAATTTTTGGACTGCTCGAGTGACATCTCATATACCTATCAAAGAAGTTTCACAGCACATTAAGAAAGATAAAATAATGAAGCCTATAAAATTGATTAATGAAGCAATGAAATTAAATGGTATAGAAAATCCAAGAGTTGCTGTACAAGCTCTAAACCCCCATGCAGAGTTTGGTACTGAAGAACAAGATGAGATAATACCAGCAATAGAGGAAGCAAAAAAACTTGGTATTAATGCTGATGGTCCTTTACCATGTGATACTTCTTTCATTACAGCATTTAAAAATAAAAATCATGATTGCATTGTTGGAATGTATCATGATGCTCTTCAATCTGGACTAAAGGCTTTTGGATTTGATAGAGGGGTAACAGTTCAAGGCGGTCTTCCAATTCCAATAACAACACCTGCACATGGAACTGCATTTGATATTGCTGGAAAAAATCAGGCAAATTTGGAGCCTACATTGCAATCGTTTAAAATTGCATTAAGAATGGCTCAAAATTTAAATTAAATGTCTAAAATTAAAGATATAAGAACAAAAGTATATCAATGGAATGGTAAAACAGTTCCTCCACAAAATAATTTTTGTACAAATGCATCAGATTTACTTTATGAAAAATCAGATACCATGGGTTCTTTCAGATTTCATGAATGGTTAATTTGTGAAATTGAAACTGTTGATGGTCATATTGGAATTGGTAATGCAGCTCTTGTTCCTCAGTTAGTAAAAAAAACTATTGATGAGTATCTTAAACCATTAGTTATAGGGGAAGATCCTTTTGATTACGCTTACATCTGGGAAAAAATGTACAGAAGAACTCATGCATGGGGAAGAAGAGGTTTGGGTATGGTTGCAATATCTGCAATTGATATTGCTATTTGGGATATATTAGGAAAGTTAACTAACAAACCCGTATTTAAATTGTTAGGCGGTAGAACAAAAGAAAAGATACCTGTTTATGCATCAAAACTTTATAGCCAACCTATCAAAGATTTACAAAATGAAGCTGAAAAATATAAAAAACAAGGTTTTAAAATGTTTAAAATGAGATTTGGGTGGGGACCAAAAGATGGACCTGAAGGTATGAGAAAAAACATTGAACTTGTAGAAGCTGTAAGAGAAGTAATCGGGGATGATACTGACTTAATGTTAGAATGTTATATGGGTTGGAACCTAGATTATTCTAAAAGAATGATACCTAAATTGGTAAAATTTAATCCAAGATGGTTAGAAGAACCAGTTATTGCTGATGATATTCATGGGTATGCGGAACTGAATAATATGAACGCTATACCAATTTCTGGGGGAGAACATGAATTTAATCTATTTGGTTTTAAACAATTGTTAGACCTCAAAGCAGTTAGCTACATTCAATATGATAATAATAGAGTTGGTGGATTTACAATCGCTCAGAAAATAAATGCACTTGCAGAGGCTTATCAAGTTCCAGTAATTCCACATGCAGGTCAAATGCATAACTATCATTTAACAATGTCGAATTTTAATTGTCCTATCTCAGAGTTTTTTCCAGTTCACGATGTAGAAATTGGTAACGAGCTATTTTATTATATTTTTGAAGGAGATCCTGCTCCAATAGAAGGAATGATAGATCTAGATGATAATGTTCCAGGTCTTGGGCTTAAGGTTACGGATAAATATAAATCAGAATTTAAAATTATTGAGTAATTAATAATTTTCTACTTCGTTCATACTTGGCATTGAATTAGCAGCCCCTTCTTTAGTTGTAGAAATACCAGCAACTTTATTAGAAAATTTTAATGCATCAACAATTTTTAACGATTTTGCTATTGCCACACTAAAAGCTCCATTAAATGCATCACCTGCTCCAGTAGTATCTTTAACATCATCTTTTAATTTATGAGCATCTACAAAATAACTTTCAGTTCCATTTGAAAAATAAACTCCTTTAGAGCCTAGTGTTATTAAGATATTTTTTGCTCCTTTTTTTAAAAAATCTTTAGCTGCATTTTCTATTTCAGATTGTGTTTCTATTTTTTTTTCCAAATAAAAACTAGCTTCAGTTTCATTTGGTGTAAAATAATCTATATTTTTAAAGTCATTATCAGATATTTTTGAAGCTGGAGCTGGATTTAAAATTGTAATTGATCCAGTATCTTTAGCTTTTTGTAAAGCATAGCTTGTAACATCATATGGGGTTTCTAATTGTGTTAAAAATATATCTGAGTTTTCAATTGCATTTAGATTATTATCGATATCAGAATTATTTAAAGTGCCAGCGGCTCCAGGTATGATGTTTATTGCATTATCGCCTGTGTTAGCATTAATCATAATACCAGCAACACCAGTTGATTGATTTATGTCTTTAATAATATAATCGGTATTAACTCCAGATGATTTATATAAATTTAATGCCATTTCAGCATTATTATCATCACCTACTTTTGTAATAAAACTTATTTTTCCACCAAGTCTTGCTGCAGCAATGGCTTGGTTAGATCCTTTTCCACCAGGTCCTACTAAGTGTTTTGTTCCTAAAATAGTTTGACCAACTTCAGGAATTTTTTCACCAATAAAACATAGATCTGCAACGAATACTCCGAATACACATATAGATTTCATTTAATTAAGACCAGACTTTACCATCAGGAAGAATAACTCCTTTAGTAATAATAAAACATCCAAAAGGTCTAGCATCTGTAGTGGTTACAATACAATATGCTTTTTTTGCTTCTTCATAAAAGTTTTGTCTTGTAATTGATCCAACTTTCCATTGAGAACCAGAATTATTTTTTACTGCTTCAATAAATTCTTTATGAGTTTCAGTTAGTTCCTCTGGTTTATCATCCACTTCCATCCTAAGTGCGGGTGAACCTCCTTGTGATACGATAAAACTATCTAATGGAAAAACAGATAAAATTGCATTTGCTGCACTTTTAATATCTACCCCATCTAGCCGTATTACATTTTTGTTCATAGAGTTTGCGGGAAAATTAGCATCAGCAAGAATTATTTTCTCACCGTGGCCCATTGATCTTAAATGAAAAAGTAAATCAGGGCTTAAAACTGGGTTAATATTTATTAACATTATAGAAGTATATTATATTACTTTTAAGATTTCTAATGTTACTTGAATTTACTTTTTAACCAAATTCTTTTTTTAATTAAATTTTTGAAAATATTCCTCTTTGTTTTTATGTAATTATAGAATAAATTTTGTTATATTATAACGTAACAATATTAACACAAAACTAGGAGATAATATGAAAATTGCATATGTATTTAAAACAAGCATGGCAAGTACATTTCAACTTGCGACAATGATATTGCCACAACTGGAAAAAAACTCACACGTAGTCGATGTTGCTGGGATGTTTTTTTTCGATGACAACCTTTTTTGTTTAAAAAAAAGAGATCCAATAGGTGAAAGGTTAGCGAAAATTGCTAATGAAAAAAAAATGCTGTTAATGGTATGTGATGCCTGTGCTGTTAGACGAGGTTTTGCTGATGGAACTTTAGAACAATGCGGAAGTGGAGACGTTAAGGCAAAAGGTTTGGTTGATGGTGTAGTAGCTGGATGCTTTCCACAATTATATACTGCACTTGGATCAAATCCACCTGATCAAGTAATCACTCTTTAAAAAAAGCAAAAAAAAAAGGGTGGAATAAAAATTCCACCCTTTTTTAAATGTTATATTCTAATGATTATTTAAAATCGTTAGCGTTTTCTTTTGTTACTAATTGTGTTCCAGTATCAATGTTTGGATCAATACTTCCACCATTAGCTAGCTCAAGTGCATATTTAACACCGTAAGCACCCATGTTATATGAGAACTGAGCAATAGTTGCAGTCATTTCACCTTTTAAGATACTTGTAGCAGCATCTGGAGTTGCATCAAAACCAACAACAACCACATCATTCATATCTGCATCTTTAAGAGCTTGCATAGCACCTAAGCCCATATTGTCATTTGAAGCAAATATTGCTTTGATGTTTGGATTTTTCAAAATGATAGACTCAGTGACTGATCTACCTTTTGCAGTATCCCACTCAGCTGTTTGAGTAGCAACTATATTTAAACCACAATTTTTAAATCCTTTAATTGCACCGTCTCTTCTTAGTAAAGCTGTTGATTGAGACTCTATACCTGTCAAAATTGCAACATCTGAACCTTTTGGAGTTTTGTCACAAATGAATTTAGCAGCTAATTCTGCTCCATTCATGTTGTTAGTTCCAATAAAAGTAACACCTTCGTTGATACCTTTTGTATCTACGAATACAACTGGAACACCACTTTTGACAGCGTCATCTACAATTGGAGCAAATGCATTTGGATCTCCTGGTGCAAGAGCTAAAGCATCTACACCTTTAGCAAGTTGGTCTTCCACTTGGTTAATTTGTGCTTGAACATCACCTTCTTGAGGTGGCGCAACCAAGATTAACTTAACACCTAATTTTTTAGCTTCTTCTTCAGCACCTTTGGTAACAGAAGCCCAGAAAGGATTTCCAGACCCAGGACCTTTAATACTGAACAAGATTTTTTTGCCATGACCATCAGCAAAAGAAGCTGAAATCATGCTTATCGATAAAAAAATTGCTGATACTAAAACAACAATTTTTCTTGATAGTTCTCTCATAAATTTCCCCTTTAATAATTATTAAAGCTTAATTTAATAAAATTTTTAAAAAAAATTCAACTGTTTAGAGGGTCTCTAATGAGAGCAACTATTCAACTATGACGTGTTTATTTTCTCGTACCGAAATCTCTTCTTAAAACATCTACGTAAACTGCTAATACAATGATCGAGCCAATCAATACTTGTTGCCAGAAAGAGCTTACATCCATCAAATTAAGTCCATTTCTTAAAATTCCCATAATCATTACTCCGGCGAAAACTCCAAGAACAGTTCCTCTACCACCAAAGAAACTAGCTCCACCAATTATACATGCCGCGATAGCATCCAATTCAGATTGTAATCCTGCATTAGGATAACCAGAGTCTGTTCTTCCTGCTAAAATTAATGCTCCAATACCTGATAAAAATCCACAAAGTGAATAAACAATTATTAAAATTTTATTAACATTAATTCCTGAAGCTCTTGCTGCACTTGGGTTACCTCCAATTGCATAAATCCACTTTCCTGTTCGACTATGATTCAAGAAAACCCAAAAAACAAAATATACAACAGCGATTAAAACTAAGCTTACGGGAAGATATTGAGATTTCTCTAATCCTAACCAAGTAAGATCTATTCTACCATGACCTAAGTACCTAACTTC
>CACJQE010000004.1 GCA_902595465.1 uncultured Pelagibacteraceae bacterium | reverse complement strand
TTATGATAATATTCCCTTTTAAAAACATATAATCCTGACGAAACGATTATGAAGAGTCCAATAAATGTATATTTATCAGGAAAATCCGAAAACACATAATACCCTAAAATAAGGTTAGTAATTATCTCGAAATAACCAAATGGTGCTAATTTTGAAACATCAGCGTAACGAAGAGATAAAATGATTAATATATGGCCTAAACAGGCAAATATACCCATCAGAGCCATCCAAGACCATTGAATTGGAGTTGGATTAATCCAAACAATAGGAACAAAGAAAGATGCGATAATGGCCCCTACTACGCCCGTAATCAGCAATGTGAGTAAAGGACTATCTGTTGAATGCAATTTTCGAGTTATTATTAGATAAAAGCCGTAAAAACATCCAGTTCCAACTGCTGCTAAACTAGCAAGATTAATCTCTATAATTCCAGGTCTTATAACAACTAAAATACCAAAAAAACCTACTAATACAGCAGTCCACCGTCTATATCCGACTTTTTCTTTAAGTAAAAATGGAGAAAGAGCAGTTGTAACCAATGGAGCAACGAATGCCAATGTTAACGCTTTTGCCATTGAGATTACAGAAATGGAGTAAAAAAAACATATATTTGCAAAAAATAAAGACAAACCTCTAATTATTTGTAATTTGATATTTTGAGAAAACTTCAATTGCTCCCTATAAAATAAAAACATAAAAAAAGTTGTGAATACAACTGTAAAAAAATATCTAGCCCACGTTATTTGAAAAAAAGATAAATCCGAAGATAAGTATTTGGCAATGGCATCCATGAAGGGCAAAACCATCCATGCGGATAAATTTAAAAATATTGCTTTCATTTAAGCAAAATATTTAAGAGCGATAAATACTGTTATTGGCACTGTAATCAATGACATTAAAGTAGAAACGACAATTGTGCTGGAAATATTATCTACATTTTTTTTTGGTGAATACATTGAAGCAACCAAATAACATAATATCGCACTAGGCATAGAGGATTGAATTAGTAAAACTCCAGCTGCAAAACCAGATAAATTAAAAAATTTTATAATAAAAAAACCTACAATAGGACCCAGGATTACCCTACCAATTGATGTTATAATTGAGTCTCTCAAAGAAAATACTTTCATTTGGGTTAAGGCAATACCTAAAGACATTAAAATCATTACAATCATTGCATAAGATAAAAGCATTGTTGTATTAATCACAAAAACTGGCATTTCTTTGCCATAGTATAAAAAGATAACGGTCAAAATAATTGTATAGAAGGAAGGACTTTTTGCGATTATTGAAAAATCAAATTTTCGCTTTGCAAGAAATATATTAGCAGTAAAATGTAAGAGTATTACCAAAGATGATATAGCTGCAGCTACACCCATTCCCAATTTACCGTAGGCAAAAAGACATATCGGTATTCCCATATTACCAGTATTAGGTAAAAAAAAAGTAGGTAATTCTCTAATATAATCTTTTTTCATAAGAATTAAAAAAATAAGACCAATTAAAGCAAATGATGAGAGTAATATTAATGCGTAAATAAAATATTCTGCAAATATATCAAAATTAACACCTGTAGATGTAAGAGAGAAAATTACTAAAGCTGGAGTTCCAAAATTTCCAGCATAAGATGTTATAAACGAAGTATCGAAATTTGGATTTTTTTTCCCTAATAAAAAACCAATTCCAACAATAAAAAATACAGGGAATAGAACCTCAAAGAGCTTTAAATAAAGTTCCATTAAAAAAGTCTTAATAATACAGGGTTTTTAATAATATTTAAATTTGATTTAAAAGATTTAATACATTTCTGATAATCCATTTCCAAAGATTTGTGAGTTATAATCACAATAGAAGCAGTTTTATTTTTGTTATTTGGTATTTGTATTAATCTTTGAACGGATATTTTGTGTTTAGCAAATTTTTTTGTGATTTCAGATAGAACACCTGGTTTATCTTTAACTTCAAGCCTAATATATAAAGCATTTGAATAATTATCAGTATTATATATTGAAGGAGATTTTCTTTTATTAACAGAAATCCCAAAAGGGTATTTGATGTTTCCACGTAAAATTGACAAAAGATCAGACATTAAAGCAGATGATGTTGGACCAGGCCCAGCACCTTCTCCTTGCAAAACACTCTCCCCTACTGGATTACCTTCAATTATAACAGCATTCATTACACCATTAACATTTGCGATGTAAGTATTTTTTTTAATTAAACACGGATGAACTCTTTCAAATAATTTATTATTAACAATTTCTGTTATTCCCAATAATTTAATTTTATAATTTAATTGATTTGAAATTTCTAAATCCTTGTATTCTATATTTTCAATACCTTCCATTAAACATTTTGAATTTGATACTTTATTATTAAATGCTAAAGCAGAAAGAATTTTAACTTTAGCTAAAGCATCGTAACCATTTAAATCTAATTTTGGATTACCTGGTTCAGCATAACCAAGTAGTTGAGCTTTTTTTAATACAGTTGAAAATCCAGACTTAGTTTCTTCCATTTCAGATAATATATAATTACAAGTGCCATTTAATATTCCATATACTTTACTTATCTTATTAGTTGCTAGCCCTTCTTTAATAGTTCTTAATACTGGGATTCCACCTCCTACTGACGCTTCAAATTCTAAATTAACTTTGTTTTTTTCAGCAAGTTTAGAAAGGTTATTACCGTGTTTAGAAATTAATGCCTTATTAGGAGTTACAACATGAATTTTATTCTTAAGTGCAAATTCTACAATTTTTTTAGATATACCATCAGATTGGCCAATGGCTTCAATTAAAATATCAATTTTATTATTTTTAAAAATTTTAAAGGGATCTTTATAAAATATTTTCTTATTAATTCTAAATTTTCTTTTTTTATTAATATTTTTGGCTGAAATTGCAGAAACAGAGATAATTTTTCCAGTTTTTTTTAGAATATCTTTTTTTTTTGTATTTAATTCATTATAGAGATAATTACCAATTTGCCCTAATCCAACAATTGCTATATTAAGCTTTTTAGTCATATCAATCATCTAAACTTGGAAAACTACTATTTTTTCCATAATTAATAATCTTATTTTTAAAATCTTCGAAAGAAATATTTTTATCAATATCTAAATTTGGTTTTTCAACCATATCATTATTTTTTTTCTTTAAAAAAGAACCAAAGTTTTGGTTAGAACAATTATTTATAAATAAAAAAATTAATAAAATTATCAGTATTTTCATCAATTTAATCCTTCGTGAGACTTATATCCAAATAAAATATTCATATTTTGAACAGCCTGTCCACTACCACCCTTAATCAAATTATCTATTGCTGACAATATAATAATTTTATTCTTATATTTACTCTCACACACAGAAATATAACAGTTATTTGTGTTTATTACTTCATTAGTTCCTAAAAAAGTATTTGGTTTCAAAATTTTAATGAATTTATGATTTTTATAATATTTTTTTAGAAAAGAATAAATTTTTTTAAGAGAATCATTTCTTTTTAGATCTAAATACATAGTAGTTAATATTCCTCTAAACATTGGTGAAAGATGAGGTGTAAATTGAAATTTTACTTTTTTGCCAGTTTTTATTTTTAGTTCCTGATCAATTTCTGAATTGTGTCTGTGAAACGCTAAACCATAGGCACTCAATGTCTCATTTAAAAATTTGTTGTTATATTTTTTATGAATATTTCTGCCTGCACCTGAATAACCAGATTTAGAGTCAATTATGATATTGTTTGATTTAACAATATTTTTATTAATTAACGGTACTAGGGGTAACAAAATTGATGTTGGATAACAGCCTGGACAAGAAATTATTTTATATTTCTTAATACTTTTGTTATTTAACTCAGGTAAAGAATAAATACTTTTTTTGATTAATTTAGGAGCATTGTGTTTGATTTTATACCATTTAAAGTAATCACTAGTTGATTTAAGTCTAAAATCTGCTGCTAAATCAATTAAAATATTTTTATTATTTAAATTTTTTGAAATTTTTTGAGCCTCTCCATTGGGTAATGCAGTAAATACAACATCAACACTTTTTAATAACTCTTTATTAAATTTAACAATATTTGGTAGTTTATATTTGTTAAAGTATTTATCATAAGAGCTAATTTTCTTACCTACAGAGGTATCACCACAAAGATATTTAATTTTAACTCTCTTATGTTTAGTTAATAATTTAACCAATTGAATACCTATATATCCTGTGGCTCCAGCAACTAATGCATTTATCTTAGACATATTGTAATATAACAGTTGTTTATTAAAATGATATTATCTTTTAGAAAACTGATAACTTCTTCTTGCTTTTGCTCGACCAGGTTTTTTTCTCTCAACTGATCTAGAGTCTCTCGTGGTAAGTTTTTCTTTTCTAAGTGTTGGTTTTAGATTTTCATCAAATTGTAATAATGCTCTTGATATACCATGAACTAATGCTCCCGCTTGACCTGTATGACCACCACCGACAACTTGAGACCTAACATCGTATTCTGTAGATTGATTGATAATTTCAAAAGGTCTTAGAATTTGCATTTTATGAGTAGCTCTTGTGAAATAATCATCTAGATTTTTACCATTAACGTAAATTTTACCGGTTCCCTTTTTTAACCAAACTTTTGCAATTGAAGTCTTTCTTCTACCGGTTGCATATTTTGCATCTTTAAAATCTAATTTTAGTTTTGAAGATGTTGATTGATTTGTTTCCATTTTAATTTCTTACTATGTTTTTTGAATTAAGTTTTCCAATCTCTATTACCTCAGGATTTTGTGCTGAGTGAGGATGATCTGATCCTGAATAAACCTTAAGTTTATTCAATTGTTTTTTAGCTAAAGGACCACCAGGTAACATTCTTTTTACAGCCATCTTTAAAACTTCACCTGGTTTTGAAGATTGTAAAATTTCAGGTGTTGTCTCTTTAATTCCCCCGGGATGGCCTGTGTGTCTATAATATTTTTTATTTGAAAATTTATTTCCTGTAAATTTTAATTGATCTACATTTTTAACAACAACAAAATCTCCACTATCCATATGAGGAGTAAATGTTGCTTTATTTTTACCTCTAAGAATTTTTGATACAACGGTTGCTATTCTTCCTACCACAGCTCCAGTTGCGTCAATTTCAAACCATTTACTATTTAGGTCGTCTTTTTTAAGAAATTTAGTCATAATTGCGGGATTAATACTTATAAATCGATATATTGTCAAACGATATACAGTTAGAACTTAAGTCATTTTTGATAGTTTTAACTAATAAATAAGCTATAAATAAGCGGTAATATTTGATTATAATAATATCTTAAAAATTTAAACAGGAGCAACTAAATGTCAGACAAAAAAGGAATGGATCCTAAAACATATAAATTCGATACCCTTAGTTTACACGCGGGTTATCAACCTCACAAAAATGCTGGTTCAAGACAGGTACCAATATACCAAACAACTTCATATCTATTTGATGATGTAGATCATGCGGCAGCATTATTTAATTTAGAAAGAGGTGGACATATTTATAGTAGGATATCAAATCCAACAGTTGCCGTTTTAGAAGAAAGAGTTGCTTCATTAGAAGGTGGAACGGCAGCACTTGCTACTTCGTCTGGCATGAGTGCAATATTTCTTGCAGTAATGACGCTTTGCGAAGCAGGAGATCATTTGGTTGTATCATCCCAACTTTATGGTGGAACTGTAAATCTATTTAGACTAACACTTCCAAAATTTGGTATTAAAACAACTTTTGTAAAACCAAGAGATACAGAGGGATTTAAAAAAGCAATTCAAAAAAATACAAAAGGTATTTTTGGGGAGCTCGTAGGTAATCCAGGTAATGAAATAATGAATATGCCTGAGATTGCTAAAATAGCTCACGACTCTGGTATTCCTTTAATGGTAGACGCAACCTATCAAACACCTTATTTATGTAAACCTATAGAGCACGGTGCTGATATTGTAGTTCATTCACTTACTAAATGGATGGCAGGTCATGGATCTTCAATGGCTGGTATAATTGTTGAAGGTGGTAAGTTTGACTGGATGCAAAATGATAAATTCCCAACAATGACTCAACCTTATGAAGGTTATCATGGATTATCTTTTGCTGAAGAATTTGGACCAACAGCTTTTACAATGAAAGCAAGAGCAGAAGGTATGAGAGATTTTGGTCCTTGTCTAAGCCCTCAAAATGCATGGAATGTATTACAAGGTATAGAGACACTTTCTGTCAGAATGAAAAAACATTGCGAGAATGCTGAAAAAATGGTCGAGTATTTATTAGGTCACGAAAGTGTTGCTTGGGTTTCACATCCGAGTGTTCCAGATCATCCTGATCATGATTTAGCAAGCAAATTATTACCAAATGGCAAAGGATCAATGATAGCATTTGGAATTAAAGGAGGAAAATCTGCAGGTGAAGCATTTATTAATAACGTTAAACTTGCTTCTCATTTAGCAAATGTTGGAGATACGCGAACATTGGTAATTCATCCAGCATCAGCAACACATTCTCAAATGGATGAAGCTACTTTAAAATTTGCGGGTTTATCTCATGATATGATCAGATTATCAGTCGGTATTGAAGATATAGATGATATTAAAAATGACTTTGAAAATGGATTTAGAGCTGCTAGGAAACCTAGACTCGTATCCAATCAATGAAGTTTCCGGTAAACAATAATGAGGTTTATGCTTCTACAGGAGGTAGACCTTTCGATAAGAATAAGCCATTAATAATATTTGTGCATGGTAGTGGATTAACTCATATGACATGGGTTTTGCAAACAAGATATTTTGCATTCCATGGATATAGTGTTTTAGCTTTAGATATGCCAGGTCATGGCTTATCTGGAGGTGAAAGTTTAACATCAATTGAGGATATGGCCGATTGGGTCAGCGATGTTATTGATGCAGTTGGATATAAGGAAGCTTCTTTAGTTGGTCATTCTCAAGGTTGTTTAGTTACTGTGGAATGTACAGCTAGGAATCCTGATAAAATTAAAACATTAAGTTTAATGGGTGGCGCTGGTGCAATTCCAATGAACCCTGAATTATTATCTTTGGCTGAAAATAATGATCCTAAAGCGGTTGAATTAATGATGGACTGGGCTCATGGACCAGCTGGTCACTTTGGTGGTCACCCCGTACCTGGTTTATATCATATTAATACTGGTTCTATGCTAGCTAAAACAAGAACAATAAAAAATACCCTCGGTGTAGACTTTAGAGCATGTGATAATTACAAAAATGGTTTTGAAGCTGCTAAACAAATTAAAATACCCACCCTCTCTATACTTGCTACTGACGATAAGATGTGTCCAGTTAAAGAAGGGAAAAAACTAGCTAATTTAATTGAAGGAAGTCAAATAGACATAATCGATAATTGTGGACATATGATGTTATTAGAGGAAGCAGATCGAGTATTAAATGTTTTAAAAAAATTCATAACAACAAATTATCCAGCAAATAAATAATTACATATTAGCGTTTATGAAAAAAAATTTTAGATTTTTTGATAACAGGCAAAAATATTTACTTTTTGTTACAACAACTAATGAAAAAAATAAGATTGCAGATGCTTTAAAGCCTATTGTACAAAAATTAAAACCGAAATTTCCTGCATTAAAAATTTTTGATGCAGGTATGGGTGATGGTTCACTATTGATGAGCGTAATGAGACAATGTCATCAGAAAATGCCTCATATTCCTCTATTGGTAAGTACAAAAGAGATAAGTATGGAAGATGTTAGATTGGGACTTGAAAAACTTCCAGATCGATTTATCGAACATAAAAATACAGTATTTGTTATCTCAAATCTAAATTATGTTGAGTCAACTGCACTCAAATCAAATGACAAAAAAAAACAAAAAAAAATGAATTGGAAGATAGTTAAGTTAAAAGGTAATTCTTCGCTCGATTTTTCAAATCAATTAAGAAAACTTAATCAAGAATTTTTAAATAAAAAATGGCAAATTGAAAGAAATCCTAGAAATGGAAACCCTACATACAAAGAACCATCCGTAATTGTAATTTACCGAAAAGATCAGGAATTTTCTTTAAAAAATATTATTCCAAAAAAAAATAATGGGAAAAATAGTTACGACTTAATCATTGCATCACAACCATATAGATCAAGAATATCTGTGGAGAAAAAAGTTAAATATGTTATTGATCCAATGATAAAATCATTAGATAAGAAAGGTAAATTAGTAGTAGTTCATGCATGTGGAAATGATCCAGGAAACAAAATTATTAAGAAAATTTGGCCTAAAGAAAAACCATTTCCATCACTATACGGATCAATAATTAAATATATAAAAAGCAATACTGATAGTGAAATTTTGAAAAAATTAAAATTTAATAAAAAACAAACTATTAAATATGTTTTGAGAGCATTGCCAAATGAAATTAGTGGTGGTATTGCAACATCATTAATATTTTCAGCATGGAATGCCGCAGTATATGTTAATCAAATATCAGATGAGCAAATAATGAGTGCTGAAAGAAAAAAATATTATCAAAAAGTTGTTAAAGATATAGTTAATAAAAATAAAGGACTATATTTTAATAATGAATTATTTGTAATTGAGAAAAAATAATCAACTAAATCTATTCTTGTATAAAAAATACAATGTTGTGGTAATCAATAATATTGAGCTAAACTGGTGTAAGGATGCTGTTAAAATACTAGCACCAGTCATAACAGTAAGAATTCCCAATATAATTTGTAATAAAATAATTAAACCTAAAATAATTAAAGATTTATATAAATAAGAGAATTTATTACGATAAGTTACATATGAAATTACTACATATATAATAAATATTACATATGCTAAATTTCGATGCAAATATTGAACTAGTGATGGATCGCTAAAAGCAGATAATTTAAATAAACTTATAAATTTATTATCATCAGGAAAATAAGAATTACCCATTAGTGGCCAGGTGTTATATATTTTTCCAGCGTCCATGCCTGAAACAAATGCACCAATAATAATTTGTAAGAAGATTAAAACTAAAAAAAATTCAGGTATGTAGTTGTTAATTTTTTTATCCTTTGTATTGATGCTTGCTAAACTTAAATAATTCCAAAAAATTAAAGATAAAATTATAAATGCAAATAAAAGATGTATGGATAATCTGAAATGA
Source organism: uncultured Pelagibacteraceae bacterium (assembly GCA_902595465.1). Taxonomy (GTDB): domain Bacteria; phylum Pseudomonadota; class Alphaproteobacteria; order Pelagibacterales; family Pelagibacteraceae; genus Pelagibacter. The sequence goes on along the minus strand of CACJQE010000004.1, from coordinate 92,322 downwards.
CTTACATCTATTTTATTCACAAGACCACTCTGCACCATATACCAACCCAAAAAACCTTGAAAACAAATTAAAAAAAATATTAAATAAAATTTATAAAGTTTTTTTAAACCCAATTTGATAGTAAAAAAAATTAAAGGTATCAGGAAAGCCAAACCAATAATGCGTCCAAAAAATCTGTGTGCCCACTCCCACCAAAATATTACCTTAAATTCACTTAAATTCATTGAATAATTTTGAATTTTAAATTCAGGTATTTTTTTATACGCTTCGAAATAAGCAATCCAAGATTCATTATTGATTGGTGGAAAAAAACCCTTAAAAAATTCCCATTCAGTAATTGATAATCCAGAATCTGTAAGTCTTGTTAAGCCCCCAACGACAATCATTATAGCTACTAAGAAAAACATAAATAATAACCAGTTAGATAAGTATATTCTGTATTTTGTATTTATTTCGGTATACATAATTGTTTAAATATAATATTTATTAATAAATCCAATTGATCAAATGTCGCCTGATAAAAGAAAAAAATTAAATATTCTCAGAAAAAAGTTAGATCTACTTGATAATAAGCTTATTAAATTAATACAAATTAGAACCAATGTAGTCAAGGATGTTCTTAAACTAAAAACTCACAAAAATGAAATCGTTGATAAAAAAAGAATATCCATAATTCTTAAAAATATTAGAAAAAAATCAATAAAAAATAAAATTGATCCTAAGATAACTCATAGAATATGGAAAAATATGATTATGTCTTATATTGATTTTGAAAGAAGGAACTTCAGAAAAAAATAGTTATTTACTGTGAGGTGGCAATTTTTTTTCTATGAAAAATTCATGTTTTCTAGTTGAAGGATTGTATTTTTTTACTTTTAACTTGACTTTAGCTTTTTCACCACCAGCAGGTTTTTTTACATAATAAAAAAAAGGACTATCAGGCTTTGTTTCTGGCACGAGTCTTACTTTTACATGTGTTTTTTTAGCCATCTTTTCTCAAATTTTTAACTAAACCAGATATTTTATTTATTTTAGTTTTGATTATTTTCGTGTTTATAGTTTTATTATTAACAGCGTCAAGTTTAGAATTCACATGATTAAGATGTTTTTTAACACCTTTTATAGTTAACCCTTCGTTTTTTAACAAAAAATGGATTTTTTTTAAAATTTCAATATTTTTTTCATCATAATAACGTCTTTTACCAGAAAAAATAGTAGGTCTTATTTGTTTAAATTCTTTTTCCCAAAATCTAATTGTGTGAGTTGCTATTTTGCCTGTTTTTTTATCAAATAAATTTAAAATTTTAGCAACCTCACCTATACTTTTATAAATTTTTTTATTTTCAATCATTTAGGTTAATATAATTTTTAAATTCTTTTGAGGGCTTGAACAAAATAACATTTCTATCTGTAATAACTTTTTTTTCTAATGTCTTGGGATTTCTGCCAATTCTACTCTTTTTATGTCTTAAAGTAAAAGTACCAAATTTTGATATTTTTACCTTTTTTTTTGTTATAATTTCTTCCAATATAATTGATAAGAAATCTTCTATTAAATTTTCACAAATTTTTTTTGGAAATCCTAACCGCATATAAATTGAATTAATCACGTCTTTTTTTGTTAAATTAATTCTCATTTAAATTATATTTTTTTTAATTTTTTCAATTAAATTACTTTTTATAATTTTTTCACAAACTTTTAAAGAATTAGCAAATCCAATTTCATCTGTTGATCCATGGCTTTTTATTACTGGCTTGTCTAAACCTAACAAAATTGCTCCATTATATAGTCTTGGATCTAATTTGTTCTTAAACTTTTTTAAATTTTGTATATTTAGTAGAGCTGAAAGCTTCCCTATAAATGAAGAGTTTAAAGCCTGTTTGAGTTCTGATGTAATAAAGTTTGCAGTTCCCTCTGCAGTTTTAAGAGCTATATTCCCTGTAAAACCATCTGTTACAATAACATTTACATTACCTTTCATAATTTCATTACCTTCTATATATCCATTAAATTGAAATAAAGAATTTTTTCTTTCATTTAAAATTTGGTAAGTATTTTTAATAATACTATTACCTTTTAATTCTTCTGAGCCTATATTTAATAAGGCAACTTTAGGGTCTTCATTTTCAAATAATGATTTATGTAGCGCAGATCCCATCAAGCTAAAATCTACCAAATTTTTTTCATTACATTCAATATTTGCGCCAAGATCAAGAACAACATTCATTCCATTTTTGTTTGGCCATAAAGCAGATAAAGCTGGTTTATCAATTTGATCTATCATTTTAAGATTTAATTTAGCAATAACAAAAAGTGCACCGGTGTTACCAGCAGAAACGATTGCATCAGACTCAAATTTTTTTAAACTTTCGATTGATAACCACATACTTGTATCCTTACCCTTTTTGGCGGCCGATAATGGGCTATCAGTATCCTCAATAAAATTTTTTGTATGAAAAATATTATATTTTTCTTTTGATATATTTGTTTTAGTAATAAGAGGATTAATTAAATCTTTATCTCCAAAAATGTTATAAATCACTTTTTCACAATTAATAGAATGGATCTCTATTCCCTTTATTACTTTTTCAGGAGAGTTTTCACCACCCATTGCATCAATTGCAATTTTAATTGGGTCGATCATATATAATAAAAACTATTCTTTAGGATCTAGAACTTGTCTTCCTTTATAAAAACCTGTTTTAAGATCCATATGATGAGACAACCTGTATTCACCAGATTTTTTATCCTCAATTATATTTTTTACATTTACTTTAATATGAGATCTTCTTTTTCCAGATCTTGATTTAGTTGTTTTTCTTTTAGGTACAGCCATAATAGTTAAAAGTTTAATATATCTTTTGAGAGATTTTTAAAAGTATTTTTTAATAAAAAAACACGATATTTTTCAACATAATCGAGAATATATTTAACATCTGCGTCTTTATCTAGATATATTTTTAAAATTTCAACTTTTTGACTGTTAGTTTTATTATTCCAATCATGTATCTTATCAATCATAGAAAATAATAAATTAATATAATCTTTCATTTTTTTATTTATTGTTGCATCTCCATATCCTATTTCTCTTATTGATAATTCTACTTGACGAACACAAAAATCAAAAAAATTCTGTAAATTTTTTTTAGTTTCTACATTTTTAAAATTCCTTAAGAAAAAACTCAAATGTAAGAAAAATATAATCATTCTTAAATAAAAAGTATCTTGTTTAATGTTAGTATATAAGTTTTTATTTCTGGTGAGTTTGATTAAATTGTTGTAAATACCTAAGTAAATAATATTCATGAAATATTTATATATAATTTTACTATTTTTAACACTTAACTGTTCTGGAAATAAAGTAACAAGTTATCACGGCAATAAATATTTAGAAGAAAAATTTGATAAAATAGTAATAAATGAAACTAATAAAAATGAATTAATATCAAAAATTGGTCCTCCTTCAACGGTAAGTGATTTTAATGAAAATAAATGGTTTTATTTTGAAAGACTAAAGACAAACCAATCTTTATTTAAACTTGGAACTCAAAAGATTAAAAAAAACAATATTTTAATAGTTGAATTGGATAATAAGGGATTATTAATAAATAAAAAACTTCTAAACTTAGATAATATGAATGATTTAAAATATTTAAAAAATACTACTAAAAAAGAATTTGGTAATGAAAGTGTTATTTATGATGTTTTTTCATCATTAAGAGAAAAAATTAATTCACCAGTTAGAAATAAAAAGAAGTAATTAACCAGCAATAACTGCTAATAATAATAATGCCACTATATTAGTTATTTTTATCATTGGGTTAACTGCAGGACCAGCGGTATCCTTATAGGGATCTCCAACTGTATCCCCCGTTACTGCTGCCTTGTGAGCTTCAGATCCTTTTCCACCAAATTTTCCATCTTCAATATATTTTTTTGCATTGTCCCAAGCACCACCACCAGCAGTCATTGAAACAGCTACAAATAATCCTGTGATTATTACACCCAATAACATTGCACCAACTGATGATAATGCAGCCACTTGACCACCAATTGGTAATATTATCAAATATAAAACTATTGGGGAAAGAACAGGTAATAAAGATGGAACAACCATTTCTTTAATTGCTGCTTTTGTTAATAAATCAACTAATTTTCCATAGTCAGGTTTGGCTTTACGTTTCATAATACCAGGTATTTTTTTAAATTGTCTTCTCACTTCTATAACAACAGCACCACCTGCTCTACCTACTGCTTGCATACCCATCGATCCAAATAAATATGGAAGCATACCTCCAATTAGCAAGCCTACAACTACAAAAGGATTAGATAGGTCGAAGGTTACAACTATTCCTTCTAATTTTGACCCAGCTTCTTTTGAAAAATGCTTAATATCTTCAGTGTATGCAGCAAATAAAACGAGAGCACCCAATCCAGCAGAGCCTATAGCATAACCCTTTGTAACGGCTTTTGTTGTATTTCCAACAGCATCTAGAGCATCAGTTGTTTTTCTTACATTTTTAGGTAAATTTGACATTTCCGCAATACCACCAGCATTATCAGTCACAGGACCATAAGCATCTAAAGCTACGACCATACCTGCTAACGCAAGCATAGTTGTTACTGCAATTGCAATACCAAACAAACCTGCAATCGAATTAGTTAGTAAAATTCCTGCAACGATAATTATTGCTGGAATTGCTGTTGCTTCCATAGATATAGCTAGACCCTGAATTACATTTGTACCATGACCTGTTGTTGAAGATTCAGCTACACTTTTAACAGGTCTATAATCTGTTCCAGTATAGTATTCAGTAATCCATATTAATAACCCAGTAATAATTAAACCTATAACTCCACAATAATATAAACTCATACCATTAAACGAAACTCCATTTGCAGAATAGCTAGTATCTAATCCAATGACATAATCTGTTATGGGATATAGTATAACTAAAGATAGAATAGCTGTAGCAACAAAACCTTTGTACAAAGCGTTCATTATATTTTTTGATTGTCCAAGTTTTACAAAAAAAGTACCAACTATTGATGTTATTATACACGCTGCTCCAATACTTAATGGGTAAACCATCATATTTAAATCTGATACAAAGAATATTGATGAAAGAACCATAGTAGCAACAATTGTAACTGCATATGTTTCAAACAAATCAGCAGCCATACCTGCGCAATCACCAACATTATCACCAACGTTATCAGCAATAACTGCTGGATTTCTAGGATCATCCTCAGGAATACCTGCCTCAACTTTTCCAACTAAATCTGCACCAACATCAGCACCTTTAGTAAAAATTCCACCGCCTAATCTTGCAAAAATAGATATTAATGATGCACCAAAACCTAAGGCAACTAATGCATTTACAATTTCTCTTTCGTCAACACCAGCTGATAACAGTATATAGTAATAAACTGCAATCGCTAATAAAGCTAGGCCAGCAACTAACATTCCTGTTATTGCTCCAGATTTAAATGCTATTGAAAGACCTTGAGATAAACCTTTTCTAGATGCTTCAGCTGTACGCACATTAGCTTGAACAGAAACTAACATTCCAACATAACCAGCTATTCCTGACAATGCTGCTCCAATTAAATATCCAATTCCAACTAATAATGAAAAGGCAAAACTAATAATAACTAAAACTACAACACCAACTATAGCGATAGTTTTGTATTGTCTGTTTAAATATGCTTTTGCTCCAATTTGAATTGCTGAAGCTATCTCTTGCATCTTAGCGTTACCTGCGCTTGCATTCAAAATTGAAGAACCTGTAACAAATCCATATACAATGGATAAAATCCCAGCGAAAATTGTGTATAATAAAATGGTATCAACAGACATATAATTCCTTAAATAAGTGTTTTAGTTATTTTTTAAAATGCGGACATTACAAAAAAGATTATAAAAGGCAATATTTAACTTCTTAGAATATGTGAGAATAACCATGGTATTTCAGGTATTTTATTGGAATTCTCCTATTATCTAAGAGGTAAATTTTTGATTTAGTATTAATTTGCCCAATAATAGAAATTTTTTGATTCATTTTAGAGGATAAGGTTTTTATATATTTTCTCTTTGACTTAGAAGCTGTAAATAAAATTTGATAGTCATCACCATGGAATAAATAGTTTAATGTCTTCATTTTTTTTTGTTTAATTAACTGTTTTAAATGATTTGATATTGGGATCTTATCTATATCTATTAAATAACCAAGTTTTTGTTTATTTATTAATTTATTCAAATCAATTACTAATCCATCTGAAACATCCATAGAGCAGTTTGCAATTTTAACAAGATGTGAACTAAACTTTATAGGTATATTAGGTGAATAATATTTATCAACAAAATATTTTTTCTGATTTGAATTTAGTTTGATTTTGTTTTGTAAAGCCTTTAATCCAATAAAACTATCACCTATATTACCAGTTACATAAATATCATCTCCATTTTTTGCTTTATTTCTATAAACAATTTTATTTGAATATCCTAAAGATATAACTGTAAAACTTAGATTTTTTGAGGATGTAGTATCACCACCTGATAATTTTATGTTAAATCTATTTTGTTCGTTGAATAAAGATTTGTTAATTAATAACATATTTTTTTTTGTAAAATGTTTTTTGTTACCTGAGCCAGCTAAAAAAAAATAATTTGGCTTTGCACCTTTAGCATAAATATCTGATATGGATGATCTTAGTATTTTCCTTATAACAAGATCTGGATTATTAAAATTTAAAAAGTGTATACCCTCATTATAAGTATCAACAGAAATAACTAATTGTTTAATTTTATCAAAAAAAACATCATCATTTAAATTAAGCGAAGATGGATTATTTTTAGATAATTTTTTTAAATAACTATTTATTAAGAATTCTTCATTCATCAATTTCTTAATTTCTTTGAAATTTTATCAAGCAAAGCATTCAAGTATTTTGTTTGCGATAAATCAATAAAGAAATTAGAAGCATTAAGATATTCCTTAATAATTATCTTTGAGGATATTTTTGGTTTATACATTAATTCAAAAATCGCGCTTTTAATTATTACTTGAAACACTTTATCTAAGTTTGATATTTTTAAGTCTTCATTTAAATGATTTGTAATTTCTTCATCAATTACATCATCTCTTTCGATTGTGCCATTAACTACGTCTTTTATAAATTTTTTGAAACGATGTTTTGGAAAACTTAATTCTACTTCATTGTTATAATATTTGCTGTAAAGCTTCTGAATTATAATAACTCTTGGATTATTTTTTTTACTAAAGTGAAGTGACATTTTATAAAGATAATATCGTTTTTACTGCATTGGCTGCTTCTCTACCCTTTTTGCCACGTGCTATAGCTTGGTTTTTATTTAAACAAGTAATTATACCATTACCAACAGGTTTTTTTGACTCAACAGATATATTCATAATTGCATCAGTAGTTGATTTGGATATAAAATCAAAATGAGGTGTTTGACCTTTAATTACACATCCAAGTGCCACAAAACCATCATATTTTTTTAAATTTTTAGAAATAACTACGGGTATCTCAAATACACCTGGAACAGAAATTACATTAATCTTTGCAAAATTTTTTAGTTCATTCTTAGCACTTTTAAGAAGAGCAGTTGAAATATCTTTATAGTAATTAGCTTGTATAATTAATACTTTATTTTTCATTTTATAATTTCTTGTTTAATAATCTTGATACCATAACCATCCAACCCAACAACCTTTTTTAGAGTTCTAGTAACTAATATCATTTTCTTTATTTTTAAAGATTTAATTATTTGAGCTCCAATACCATAACTTTTTATTAATTGATCCTTTTCCTTAGTTTTAGACTTTTTATCTTTAAATTCTTTAAGTGTTTGAGTAACAGATTTTAAATTTGGATCTCTTATAAAAATCATAACACAATTGCTGTATTTTTTAAAATATTTTAAAGTTTTTTCAAAAGAGTTAGGAAGTTTTTGATTAATTAGATAATTTTGAACTACATTAGATGAAATCACTCTTACTCTCGGTAATTTACTTTTATTAACTTTACCCTTAACTAATGCAAAATGCTCAGAACCATCAATTGAGTTCTCAAAGACATAAATTTTAAATTTTTGATTATTTAAATTAATTGTAGATGTTTTTTTTAATTTAATAAGATTTTCTTTTCTTAGTCTGTATGAAATTAAATCTTCAATTTTAGCAATATGAAGTTTATGTTTACTTGCAAATTTTAATAGGTCATCACCTTTTGCCATCGAACCATCTTCATTCATAATCTCACATATTACAGCAGCTGGAATTTTGTTACCAAGTCTAGCTATGTCTACAGATGCTTCTGTATGACCGGCTCTAACTAGTACGCCTCCTTCTCGAGAAATAATTGGAAATACGTGACCAGGGGAAACTATTTCATTTTTTAATACATTTTTTTTTGTAGCAACTTTTATTGTTCTTGAGCGGTCTTTAGCTGAAATACCAGTAGATATACCCTTCTTAGCCTCTATTGAAATGGTAAAGGCTGTTTGATTTCTCGATTGATTAACAGGAGCCATAAATGTTAGCCCAAGTTTATTTGCTTGATTTTTATTTAGTGTTAAACAAATTAAACCTCTGCCGTTTTTCGCCATAAAGTTAATTTTTTTAGAATTAACATCACTAGCATTAAATACTAAATCCCCCTCATTTTCTCTATTTTCATCGTCAACAAGAATATACATTCCTCCTTTTTTTGAGATAGAAATAATCTTTTCTATTGGGCTAAATTTATTTTTTATCATTATTAAATTTTTTTACATATTTAGATAAAATATCAATTTCAATATTAACTAAATCATTCTTTTTAATGTTTGCTAAATTTGTAAGTTTTAGTGTATGCGGGATAACCCAAATTTCAAATTTATTCTTCTTTATCTTGGCTATGGTTAAAGATACACCATTTATCAAGATTGATGCTTTCTCAACTAAAAAATTATGAAATTTTTTATTAATACTAAATTCGTAAATTGTAGATTTATCTACTGTTGTTAAATTTGTAACTTTGCTTACTGTATCAATATGACCTTGACAAATATGACCAGAAATATTTTGTCCATACTTTAAAGGTAGTTCTAAATTAACATAATCACCAACATTAGATTTCTTAAATTTTGATTTTCTAATTGTCTCATTTGATAAATAAAATTCAGATATACCTTTTTTATATGATATTAATGTTAGGCAGACACCATCACAGGAAATAGATATACCTAATTGCTTATTAGTTAATTTTAATTTTGACTTGATAAAGACGTTTATTCCTTTAGCTCTTTTGGTAATATTTGTAATTTTACCTTTGTTAAAAATTATTCCATTAAACATTTATTGATACCTAAAAAGTTTTTCTTTATCTAAAAAAGTATTAATTTGCGATCTTTTTTTAAATTTTTTAGACAATAAATCAATAAAAGAATTCAAAGCGACCGTATTTTTTAAATTAATTTTATTATCAGCTTTGAATAAATAGAAATCATTTATTAAATTGTTGTTTAAAAAGGATTTTAAAAGATTTGGACCTGACTCAAGTAATACATTTGCATAACCTAATGAATATACTTTTTTTAAAATTGTATTTAAATCAAAACTATTATTTTCTATTTTCATAAAAATAAGTTTTGCATTTTTATTCTTAAATTTATTAATAATATTTTTATCTTTTTTATTATGAAAAATATAAGTTTTATTTGAGCTAGGTTTTAAAATTTTGGAATTTATTTTAGTTTTTAAATCTTTATCAATAATAAATTTTACTGGTGAAAACTTTTCTAAACCTTGAATTCTACAATTTAAATCAGGATTGTCAGAGTTAATAGTTTTATAAGATGTTAAAATTGCTTGATTTCTATATCTTAATAAATGAGACACTTTATGAGAATGTTCATTTGTAATTTTTTTTTTAAATAAATAAATTCTATTATTCTTAGAAACAGCTAATTTTCCAGTAACGTATGGAATATCATTAAATTTTGAGAATTTATAATCTTTGTAAAAATGATTTGCCTCATTTTTAATTAAACCAATTTTAGCCAAAATATTATTTTTTTTTAAAACACTTTTTGTTTTTTTTGCTGTTCGTTTATCAAAATCTTCAATCGAATAATTAACTAATTTAATCTTCTTTTTTATAATCATGTTTGTACAAGGGGGTGTTTTTCCATAATGGATACAGGGTTCTAATGTTACATACATATTTGAATTTTTGAAATTTATTTTATTATTTTTTAAGGCTACTACTTCAGCATGAGGTCTACCTTTAATATATGTCTTTCCGTAAGAAATGATTTCATCTTTGTGTGTTACTACACATCCAACCGATGGATTTAGTCCTGTTAGTCCTTTATTTTGATTGGCAAGTTCTAGTGCCAATCTCATAAATGCTTTATTTTTTTCTGATGATTTATCTTTTCTTAAAGACATCGATTTTATCAACAAATTGAACGAAGTCTTTTTCTTCTCTAAAATTTCTATATACTGATGCAAATCTTACATAAGCTACCGGGTCCAATTCTTTTAATCCGTCCATTACCATTGTGCCTATTGTGTTCGAAGAAATTTCACTTTGACCAAATTCTTCTAGTGATCGTGAAATTTTAGAAATAAATTTTTCTACTGTTTCAGTATCAAGAGGTCTTTTTTTTAGAGCTACATAAATGGATTTAGACAGTTTATCTCTATCAAATGGTGATTTTCTTCCATTTTTTTTTACAATTGTTAGCTCACGAAATTGAACTCTTTCAAATGTAGTAAATCTCTGTCCACAGCTACAAAGCCTCCTTCTTCTTATAGCTGTTCCATCTTCAGTAGGTCTAGAATCTACAACTGATGTTTCACCTTTTTTATCACAGGGACAAATCATAATTCATTATCCCAAATTTTTATAAATTGGGAAATTTGAACATAAATCAACAACTTCTTTTCTTACTTCGTCTTCTATTTTTTTATTATCGTCAGGGTTTGATGACAAACCTTTAATTACTTTAGTAATTAGTTCACCAACAATTTTAAATTCATTTAAACCAAAACCTCTAGTAGTTGCAGCCTGAGATCCTAGTCTTATACCAGAAGTAACCATTGGACTTTCTGTATCAAAAGGAATTCCATTTTTATTACATGTTATATTGGCTCTTGATAAACTTTCAGCTGCAGCATTGCCTTTGACACCAAAGGGTCTTAAATCTACCAACATTAAATGAGTATCTGTTCCTCCAGAATAAATCTTAAAACCATTTGTTTTTAATGTTTCTGCGAGAATTTTTGCATTAGCTAAAACATTAGATATATATTCTTTGAAAGAAGGTTCTAATGCTTCTTTAAATCCAACTGCTTTTGCTGCTATTATATGCATAAGAGGGCCACCCTGATAACCAGGAAATACAGCTGTATTAATTTTTTTATAAATATCTTCGTGATTTGTTAAAATAATTCCACCTCTGGCACTTCTAAAAACTTTATGAGTTGTAGATGTAACGACATGAGCATGATCAAGAGGATTTGGATAACCTTTACCAGCAACAAGACCTGAAAAGTGAGCCATATCTACCATAAAGAATGCTCCAACCTTATCAGCAATTTCTCTAAATCTTTTAAAATCAATAACTCTAGAATATGCGCTACCTCCAGCAATTATAAGTTTAGGTTTATTTTCAATTGCTAATCTTTCAACTTCATCATAGTCGATTAATTCAGAGTTTTTATCTACATCGTAGCTTATTGCATTAAACCATTTGCCTGACATTGCTATTTTAAGACCATGAGTAATATGGCCACCAGAATTTAAACTCATTCCCATAAAAGTATCACCTGGCTTTAATAATGCTAAAAACACTGCTCCGTTAGCTTGTGCACCAGAATGAGGTTGTGAATTCGCAAATTTACAATTAAAGAGTTTTTTTAATCTATCGTTAGCAAGTGACTCAGCAACATCAACGTGTTCGCAACCATTATAATATCTTTTACCTGGATAACCTTCAGCATATTTATTTGTTAGTACTGAGCCTTGTGCCTCTAAAACAGCTTGTGATACTATGTTTTCTGACGCGATTAATTCGATATGATTTTGTTGTCTGATTAATTCTTTATTTACAGCATCAAATATTTCTGGATCAGCTTCAGACAATTTTTTCTCAAAAAAATTTTCATATTGAGTGTTTAAATATTTTTTTTCACTGGACATTTACTTTCCTATATTTTTTTAATTCTTTTTATATGTCTTCCACCTTCAAACTCAGTTTTTAGAAAGTTTTCAACACACTTTAAGGCAACTGTTTTTTTTATTAGCCTTTCTCCTAATGTTATAACATTTGCATCATTATGCAATCGCGATAATTTGGCATTTTTTACTGAATAGCATAAAGCTGCTCGTATTCCCTTATTTTTGTTTGCGGCAATAGACATTCCCACTCCTGAACCACATACAAGTATTCCTACATGTTTCTTATTTTTCGCCACTTGTTTACAAAGTTTATGAGCAAAATCAGGATAATCAACAGACTTCTTATTTTGTTTTGGTCCTAAATCTTTTATGTCATAATTTTTATTCAAAAATTTTAAAATACTCGTCTTTAAATTAAATCCACCATGATCTGAGGCAATAAAAATTTTTTTCAATTTAATTAAATTTGTAATTTAAAACACATGCAACAAGGTGAACTCTATTTTCTTCACCTCCATTAAATGCATTATGATATTTAGTATTATTAGTAATCCAAACAGAGCCATCTGCTGGCATATGTTTTGCAACATTATCAACGACCATTATTGCACCCGGATTTGTATATATAGGTATATGAAGCCTTGGCTCAGGATCTCTATGCCAACTCAATGTTGATCTTGGTTCTTTAAGAAGAAGTCTCATCCTACCTAATTTATACTTTTTTGTTAATTGATCATAAACTTCTTTGAAATAAGTATTTTTAAAATCATCAACAAATTCTGTATATTTATGTTCATCAATTTTACTTTCCCTCTGTACCTCAACACCTGTACTATCTGGTTTAGTCCAATAAATACCTCTTACATTATTTCCTTTAACAGAATCTGGATCACCTGGAATTTGATTTAAAGGTATGCCGGCGAAGTGAGGTATTCCAAGACTTGTATCAAAACCTTTTATTTTTAATACTTCATCGCAAGCTTGTTTTAACTTTATGATATCAAATTTTACGTCTTGTTTTTGAAAATCATTGAATAATTGTGACATCGGTGCTCTACTATCTTATAGACTATTATATTAAATATTACTATTGTCGCATCAAAAAAATTAATTGATAATGATTATCACAGGTAGCTATCCTAATTTAAGATTGAGAAGATCAAGAAAATTTGTTTGGTCTAGAAGATTGGTTCAAGATAATGATTTGTCTTATAATGATTTTATTTTACCTATCTTTCTTACTGATGGTAAAGCTAAAAAGGTTCCAATCAATTCAATGCCAAATGTATTTAGGTATTCTATTGATAAAATAAAAGGTGTAGTTGATAAAGCATTAAAATTGGGAATACCGATGGTAGCATTATTTCCTTATACAAATCCAAAAAAAAAAGATGAATATGGAAACGAAGCATTAAATGAAAATAATTTAGTTTGCCAAGCAATAAAATTCATTAAAAAAAATTATAAAAATGAAATTGGAATAATGTGTGATGTTGCATTAGATCCATATACATCCCATGGACATGACGGAATAATTAGAAAAAACGAAATTTTAAATGATGAAACATTAGAAATATTAATTAAACAATCAATATTGCAAGCAAAAATGGGTTGTGACGTGATTGCACCCTCAGATATGATGGATGGTAGAGTTTTAAAAATTCGTAAAGCTTTAGATAAAAATAATCTTAAAGATGTTCAAATTTTATCTTATGCAGTGAAATATGCATCAAGTTTTTATGGGCCATTTAGAAATGCTGTAGGATCAAAAAATCTACTAAAGGGAGATAAGAAAACCTATCAAATGGATTTTAAAAATAATTATGAATCATTAAGGGAAGTTGCATTAGATATAAAAGAAGGTGCAGATATGATTATAGTGAAACCAGGAATGCCATATCTTGATATAATTAGAGAAGTTAAGAATAATTTTAAAATTCCAGTTATCGCATATCAAGTATCAGGGGAATATAGTCTGATACAAAATGCAATTTCAAAGAATATATTAGATAAAAAATCGATATACGAAAGCCTAGTTTCTTTTAAAAGAGCTGGGGCAAATGCAATTATAACGTATTTTGCTGATCAAATAAAACTAGATTAATTTTAAAGAATTTTGAAAATTAAATCTTGTTTTGGGAAAATTAAGATTATTTGGTTTAACTATTGTTTTGTCTAAAAAGTCTCCTACAATTTTTAAAGCATCAAAACTATCTTCAAAACTAATATCAGCTTCGTCTTTATTTACTAAAAAATTTGGTATAATTTTTTCAGAATTTTTTAGTTTATAATTGATTTTATTTCCTTCAGAGACTTCTTCTACATAATCATTAAAATCTATGTCATATCCAATTAATTTATAAAAGTTTAATTCCCAATTTACAAACTTTGATAACCACTCTTTATCTTTTAGTATTTCAAAATATTTATCAATTAATAAATAAATCTCTCTATTTTTTTCGTTCTCTACTGTTAAAATTTTAATCAAATTCATTGAATAAATAATACAAAGTAGTTTTTGCTTATCTTCTAAAAAGTATGGAGTTTTAAATTCATCTATTTCAATTTTTAAAGAACCAATTTTTGTTTGGGATTTTGAATTAAAATTTATATGTAATTTATTACCTTCTAATAAATAGTTTTTTATTTTTTTTGAGGTTCCGCCAAAAATAATTCCTGAAATTTTTCCATGATTTTCAGTATAGAATTCAGAGATTATAGAATTTTCATTATATTTATTTTTTGAAAGTAAATAACCTTTGTCTTGCCAATTCATTATATTTTAATAGTTTCTAAAAGTTTCATAGCAGCAGCTTGTTCTGCATTTTTTTTTGAACTACCGTCTGCAATAACTGTTTTGCTATCCTTAATTTTTACACTGATTTTAAAATTTGGTTTATGTCTTGGCCCTGTATTAGAAATAAGTTTATATATCGGCAAAGTTTTAAATTTCTTCAATGAGTATTCTTGTAATTTTGTTTTTGAGTCAATCACAGTAATATCTGATAAGTTTAAATAATTTTTCCAATAATTTAATATAAATTTAGAGGAAGCTTCAAAACCTTTATCTATATAAATTGCACCAATTAATGATTCACAACAATCAGATATAATTTTCTTTTCTATATTTCCTTTTTTTTTCTTTTCAGTGTTTCCGGTTAATATATAATTATCCAACTCTAGTTCCTTGCCAACTTCAAAACATTTATTTTTGTTAACTAAATTTGCAAGCTTTTTATCGATTATACCAACTTTTTCCTTTGGATATAACTCTAGTAGTTTCTTTGATATTACAAATCCCAAAACTCTATCACCTAAAAATTCTAATTTTTCATAATTATTTTTTGTATCAAAACTTTTGTGTGTTAAGGCTTGTGTCAATATTTGAACATCTTTGAAACTAATACCTATTTTCTTTTGTAGTTTGTTTAACTTCATTTATTTAAATTATTTTATTAAAAAATCTTTCAAATCGAACTATTTCATTCCATTTGAAAATATTAAAAATACTTCCTTTCCTTGGATTCGATGAAAAAAATAAAATTCGAGCTTTTCCAACTAAATTATTTTGATTGACATAACCGACCTCGGATAGGAATCTACTGTCTTTAGAACAATCTCTATTGTCACCTAAGAAAAAATAATGATTTTCAGGAACAATGTATTTATCTGAATTAGAAAATGTTACATCGGTTCTATATGCTGCTAAATAACTTTTTCCATTTGGAAGTTTTTCTTCAAATATATTGACATTAATTTGGGATGATCCGCAATATAACTTATCATTTTTGCTTTTAATTGTTTTTAATACTTGATTTGAGTTTATATATAAATCGCCGTCAATAAACTGTATTGTATCGCCAGGTAAACCAATCAATCTTTTAATATAATCTGTACGATTATCAGCAGGTGTTTTAAAGACTATAACATCTCCTCTTTTAGGGTTTTTATTTAATATACGTCCTTTAAAAATAGGAGGACTAAAAGGAAATGAATGTTTGCTATATCCGTAAGAAAACTTTGTAACAAACAATCTGTCGCCTACTAATAGGTTAGTTTCCATTGATGATGATGGTATATAAAATGGCTGAATTAATATTGATCTTATGAACACCGCAATTATTAATGCATAAAATAATGTTTTAGTATTATCAATTATGAAATTTTTCATTTTTTTTTATTCAAAATAACGAATGCAATTGAGTGGTTTTTTTCATCTGAAAGTGAAAGATGTATATCGTAATTTTTTATTTTAAATTTTTTTATTAATATATCTTTTATTTTCTGTGAAATTTTGATTTTAGGAGATCCTTTTTTATTATTGTATATTTCAATATCATTAAAATTTATATTATTTCTAAAGCCTATACCTATTGATTTAACAAAAGCTTCTTTAGCAGCAAATCTTTTCGCAAAATAATTTATTTTGTTTCTATATTTTTTTGATTGGTTAATTTCATTCAATGTAAAAAGTCTTTTTTTAAAACCTTTAATTTTTAAAGATCTTTCTATTCTCTTATTATCAATAATATCAACACCGTTACCAATTATCATTAATTTAATATTTTTCTAAAATTACTTATTACTTTTTTCATACCAAACATGATGGACTCTCCTATTATAAAATGTCCAATATTAAATTCCTCTATAGATTTAATCTTTCTTAAAATTTTAGTTGATTTATAATCTAAGCCATGACCTACATGAACTTCCATTCCTAGTTTTTTTGCTAACGAAGCACAATTTTTTATTTTTTTGAACTCGACTAAATAATTTTTATTATTTTTAACTTTTAAAGCAAATTTTCCTGTATGAAGTTCGACGCATTTTGCATTTAATTCTTTTGATGCAAAAACATCTTTAATATTTGGATTGATGAAAAGACTTGTTCTAATTTTTATTGAATTTAATTTACTAATTACTTTTTTAATTATTTTTTTGTTTTTTGTGATATTTAAACCTCCTTCTGTTGTTATTTCATTTCTTTTTTCAGGAACTATGCAAACAAAATTAGGTTTGTATTTTAATGCAATTTTAAGCATTTCATTGTTAGCAGCCATTTCTAAATTTATTGGGATTCTTTTAATTTTTGAAAATATAGCTACGTCTTCATCTCGAATATGTCTTCGATCCTCTCTTAAATGAATAGTAATAGAATTTGCACCAAAATTCATAACTTGTCTTGCGTATGAAATAGGATTAGGATGACCTTCGCCTCTTGCGTTTCTTAATGTTGCAATATGATCTACGTTAACACCTAGTCTAGACTTCATTTTAAGTATCTACTTCCAGGTTTTGTAATTGGAATTTTTTTCAACCCAATTGGTAAATCATTTTTTTTATAAGTTGGTATTTCTAATTTAATTTGGGATATAATATTTTTATCTTTAATTTTTAAACTTGGTTTACTAGATCTATTAATCAAACACGCATATCCAACTACTTTTGATTTAAATTTTTTTACAAGTCTGGCACATTCTAAACTTGACTTACCTGTAGTAATTACATCTTCTACAATCAAAACTTTAGAATTTTTTTTTATTGAAAAACCTCTTCTTAAAGTAAATTTACCATTAATTCTTTCACAAAAAATTGTCTCCTTGTTCAATAAATTTCCAACGATATAACCTATTACTATACCACCCATAGCTGGTGACAAAATTATATCAATTTTTTTGAATTTTTTTTTTATTTTGGAGCTTAAGGATTTACAAAATTTTTCTGATTTTTTTGGATAACTTAGTAATTTAGCACACTGAACATATTGAGGTGAATGTAAACCCGAAGATAAAACAAAATGTCCTTCTAAAAGTGCCTTAGTTTTTTTTAAAACCGCTAAAGAATCTTTTAAAGAAAGCATATTTTTTGTTTTTATGTCTAATTATTTTGAAGTTATATTCTTTCTGTTTTAGCTCACTAATAAGTTTTGTAAAGTTTTTCAAATCTTGAATAATTAGGTTGAACCTAAAATTTATGGTTCTTTTAGTCTTTTCTACCATTTCAACACTTGAAATGTTTACATTATTTGTTCCAATCATTGTTGTAACGTCACCTAATATTCCAGGTCTGTCAGGTAAAGACATCCAAAGGGTAGTGTTGTATTTTTTTTCTGTGGGCTTGCTGTCTTCTTTATATTGCCAGTATCTTCTAATGGCAGCTCTAGCTTTACCAGTCTTAGCACTTGTTATCCAATGCAAAGATGGTGAATCTTTTTTTGATGTTAATATTTTAACTACATCTCCATTACGCAATATTGATTGTAAAGGACTTTCCTTTCCATTTATTTCACATCCTATTGCAGTATCACCTACTTTAGTGTGAACAGCATAAGCAAAATCAATTGGGCTTGCCTCTTTGGGTAATTTTATTACAGAGCCTTTTGGTGTAAAACAAAAAACATTTTCTTGAAACATTTGGAGTTTTGTATACTCAAAATAATGTTCAGGATTTTCATTTTTATTTATAATTTCTACTAGATCTGCTAGCCAATCATATTCCTTCCAAGTTAAAGAGTTAAACTTTTCTGACGATTTATATTTCCAATGAGAAGCTATACCTCTTTGCGCAAATTCATGCATTTGTTGTGTTCTTAGTTGTATTTCAATAGGTCTTTTATTTGGTCCGATCACAGCTGTATGAAGAGATTTATAATTATTTATTTTCGGTGATGAAATGTAATCTTTAAATCTACCAGGTATACAATTCCATTTATTATGGATTACACCTAAAGTTTTGTAACAATTTTCAACGTTATCTAAAATTATTCTAAAACCAATAATATCTGTAATTTGCTCTAGTGAGGTCCTTTTTTTTTGTATTTTTCTCCAAATAGAAAAAGGAGTTTTTTCTCTAGAATAAATTTTAAAATCGATATCATTTTTATTTAATAGATTTTTAAATTCACTAAGAACTGAATTATAATTAATTAAATTATTATCTTTTATTGTGTCTAATCTATCTTTTATCATTTTTCTTGCTTCAGGATTTAAAATATCAAAAGAAAGATCTTCAAGTTCATCTCTTATTCTATTCATTCCCATTCTATCAGCTAGAGGAGCATAAATTTCCATAGTTTCTTTAGCAATTCTTTTTCTTTTTTCCTCTTTATCAATAGCCTTCAAAGTTCGCATATTATGCAAACGATCTGCAAGCTTCACAAGAAGGACTCTGATATCTTTAGATGTTGCCAAGATGAGCTTTCTAAAATTTTCAGCTTTTGAATTAGAAATAGCCTGGTTTTCAAAAACTGAAATTTTTGTAACTCCATCAACTAAGTCAGCAACTTCTTTTCCAAATTGTTCTTCTATAGTTTTGTAAGTTGCATAAGTATCTTCTATAGTATCGTGAAGTAAACCAGTTGCTATCGTTGCACTATCCAGCTTAAGTTCGGTTAAAATATTTGCAACAGCAACAGGATGGATGACGTAAGGATCTCCAGATTGTCGTTTTTGATCTTTATGAACTTTCACTGCAAAATCATATGCTTTACTTAGAGTTTCTGGGTTAAGAAACTTATTGTATGATTTAACCTTATTTATTAATTCGTCAGAATTTAACATTAATTTATTATATCACTTATTTAGATAACTTTAATACTTCTTAAATTATTTTTTTTTAAAGAAGATAAGAGTTTTACTATATTTTTTTTAAATTTTGGGTGAGACCAATTCTTACATATTTCAAACAGTGGTATAAGTACAAAGTTTCTATTATGCATTCTTGGATGTGGGATCTCTAAATTGATCAATTTTTTATTTGATTTAGTTATCTTTCCATTAAAGTCTAATATATCAATATCACAATTTCTTGGATGATTTTGAGGAACTATTTTTCTGCCTATTTTTTTTTCTATAGACTTGATTATTTTAAAAAGCTCAAATTGATTTAATTTTGTTTTTATCAATAATACAGCATTAATATATTTTGGAAAACTAGGATCTGGCCACGAGTTAGTCTCATAATAACTAGATGTTTTGATAATTTTAATATCATGAGTTTCCAATAAATATTTAGATTTTTCTAAAAAATGTATTCTATTTCCTAAATTAGATCCTATTGATAGATATACATAATTAACTTGAGCGTCTGAAATATCTAGCTTTTTCACGGTTCCAATCCTTGGTTTTTTTGGTTTGTCGCTTATCGTATTGTTTTTTTCCCTTTGCAACTGCTATTTCAACTTTAGCTTTACCTTTTTTGAAGTACATTTTAGTTGGAACTAAAGTTAGACCTTCCTCATTCATTTTACCAATTAGTTTATTAATTTCCCTTTTGTTAAATAACAATTTTCTTTCTGAGTAAGGATTGTGATTTGAATAACTAGCTTGTTTATATATGGGTATATGTGAATTAATTAAAAAGATTTCTCCTTCTTTTTCTACTGCGTAAGACTCTGCAATATTTACTTTTCCATCTCTTACAGATTTTATTTCAGAACCTTTTAGCACAATTCCTGCTTCTAAGATTTCCTTAATCAAAAAATTAAAAGATGCTTTTCGATTTATAGTAATGATCTTGATGCCAGATGTAGATTTATCACTCATCAATAAGTTTTGCTACTTTCAATGCTTTCTCGACTTCCTTTTTTGTATTTTCAGTTATTTTTACCAAAGGTAATCTTACAGTATCATCGCAAAGACCAAGTAATTTAGCAGCATACTTAACTGGTGAAGGATTGCTTTCTATAAATAAATTTTTATGCAAAGGTTGCAACATATCATCAAGTTGTTGAGCTTTTTTTAAATCATCCTCATTTGAAGATTTTGATAATTTTTGAAATTCAGAACATAATTTAGGAGCTACGTTTGCTGTAACACTAATTGTTCCAACCCCTCCTCGTTTATTAAATTCAAAAGCATTATCATCGTTTCCAGTAAGTTGAATGAAATCATTACCCATTTTTTCTTTTTGTTGGTCAACACGATTTAGATCACCAGTTGCATCTTTAACTCCAACTATATTATTTAGTTCATATAATCTCGCCATTGTTTCAACGCTCATATCGATTACTGAACGACTTGGAATATTATAGATTATAATTGGAATTCCACAGTTATCGTTGATTGATTTATAATGTTGATATAGTCCTTCTTGAGTAGGTTTATTATAATATGGTGTAACAACCAAAGCACCATCTGCACCAGCTTTTTCAGCGTGTTTAGTTAATGATACGGCTTCTTCTGTAGAATTAGATCCAGTGCCGGCTATAACGGGAAGTTTACCGGTAGCTTCTTTTATGCATAATTCAATTGTTCTCTCATGTTCATCATGTGATAAAGTTGGTGACTCACCAGTTGTTCCAACTGGAACTAACCCATTTGTTCCATTTTCCAGATGATGATTTATAATTTTTATGTAACTTTCTTCGTCAAGCTTGTTGTCTTTAAACGGTGTAATTAATGCTACATTTGATCCTTTAAACATAATTATTTATAACATAAGTTGTTTGATTTAATAAAATGTATTTAAAATTATTAACAACAATTATCCTTTTTTTCTTATCGTTTCAATCTGCTTTTTCAAATGAAACTATACTTCCTATTAAAAAACCAGATTTAAATGAAAAAAATACTACAAAAAAAATAGCTGAAATCATTCCTATACCAAAGCCATCTGAAAAAGAGGATAAAATTCAAAAGGAAATTAAAATTACTACCACGGAGATATTTAAAAAAATTGATGGTGTAATAATTCCAAAAAATAAGCCTCTAATAGTTAAAGAAAAATTAAGAAAGATTAAAAAACAAAAATTTTATAGCGATAGAGATTTGAAATATGCAAAACAAGCTATTTCATTTATGGAGAAAAGTAATTGGAAGGATGCGAAAAAAGCCGCAAGTAAAGCAAGAGCAAAATCTATTTATGATTTTATTCAATGGAGACATCTGCTTACAACCGGTAACAGGGCTACTTTTACAGAATATAAACAGTTTATCGAAAGAGTAAAAGATTATCCAAGAATAGATAGAGTTCGTTACTTAGGAGAGCATAAAATAAATTCTAAAAATCATACTAAAAATGAAATTATACAGTGGTTCGATAAACACCCTCCTTTAAGTGGATTTGGAAAAATGATGCTAGGCGATGCTTTGTTATCAAAAAATAAAGAGACAGCTATAAATTTAATAAAGGAAGGATTTATAACAGCTGATTTAAGTAAAAATGATCTTATTTTTTTTAGAAAGAAATTTAAAAAATATTTGAACAGTAGTGATTATATTAAAAGAGCTGATTATTTAGCTTGGGAGAATAAATATTGGGGCCTTAAAAGAATGTTAAGATATCTACCAAAAGATTATCAACTTTTATATACAGCAAGGCAATTATTAATGAGTAGATCTTATGGAGTTGATAGCGCTATCTCTAATGTGCCTGAAAGTTTAAAAAAAGATGCAGGTTTAAATTATGATAGACTCAAATGGAGAAGGAAAAGAGGAAGAGTTGATAGTTCTCTAGAAATTTTATTAAGTATCAAAAATAATAAAGATTATATGGTTCGACCAGATAAATGGTGGGTTGAAAGATCAATAATTGCGAGATCACTTATTTATAAGAAAAGATATGAGCAAGCTTATAAAATTACAAGCAAACATGGACTATCAGAGGGTGCCGAATTAGCTGAGGCTGAATGGATGAGTGGATGGATTGCTTTAAGTTTTTTAAAAGACCCAATTTTAGCAAAAAGTCATTTTACTAAATTTTATAATAATGTTGGATATCCAATTAGTTTATCAAGAGGAGCTTATTGGCTTGGAAAAGCGAATTTGGCACTAAATAACAAAGAAGAAGCAGATCAATGGTTTAAGGAAGGTTCAAAATATCTAACTACCTATTATGGTCAATTATCTCATATGAAAATATATCCAAATAAAACTTTTGAACTTAAAGAAAGTACTCAAGTTGATAAAAATTATGCTGAAAGTTTTTACAAAAATAAATTAGTCGCAATAGTACATTTATTAGATGAAGTAAAAAAAGATAAATATACGAAACATATTTTAAGATTTCTAGCAAACGACAATGTTTCAGCAGGGAGTGAAATATTGGCTGCAAAACTAGCAACTGACATCTCTAGATTTGATTTTGCTATTCAGGTTTCTAAAATAGCATCTTATCAAAAAAGGTTTCATAACAAATATAATTATCCAGTAATAAGCACTCCGAATAAAGTTGGATCAAGAAAAATCCCAGAACAAGCTTTAATATTATCTATTATAAGACAAGAAAGTGAGTTTGATATATCTGCAAGAAGTAGAGTTGGTGCACAAGGCTTAATGCAGTTGATGCCATATACAGCAAAGACAGTTGCCAAGCAGGCAAAAGTTTCTTATTCAAAATCTCGTTTAACAACAAGTCCTGAGTATAATATAAATTTAGGATCCTATTATATTGCAGGTTTAATTCTTGACTATGATGGGTCCTACCCTTTTGCTGTAGCAGCATATAATGCAGGACCTAAAAGAGTGAAGTATTGGAGAAAAATAAATAAAGATCCCCAAAAGAAACAAATTGATTATGTTGATTGGGTAGAACTTATTAAGTTTAAAGAGACAAGAAACTATGTTCAGAGGGTAATGGAGAATTACAATGTTTATAGATACATTTTGACTCAAAAACCAATAATTTTAAAAGATTTTTTTAGAAATAATCCGCTCTATTAGTGGCGGAAGGAGAGGGATTCGAACCCTCGGTACACCTTTTCAAGCGTACGGCGGTTTAGCAAACCGCTGGTTTAAACCAGCTCACCCATCCTTCCAAGATTTATATTAATACTTACAGAAATTATTTATATTTATCAATAATTTCGTTAATAATTGATTTTGTCTTATAGGAAATTGTCCATTTTGGATAATCTTTTTTAAATTTTGTAAGATCAGAAATATACCAAATGTGATCACCTATTCTATTTGAATTATTAAATGTTATTTCTATTTTATTTTTAGTTTTTGTTTTTATGTAATTTAGAGCCTCTAATATTGAACAATTAGAATATTTTCCGCCACCAATATTATAGACTTCGCCTTTTTTAGGTTTTTTTATAAATTCCCAAAAAGCATTAATAAGGTCAAAACTATGGAGATTATCTCTTACTTGTTTACCTTTGAAGCCTATTATATTATATTGTCTATTAACCATACAAGACTTGATCAAATAAGACAAAAAACCATGCAAGCTAGCACCAGAATGATTTGGACCAGTTAAACAACCCGCTCTAAAAATTCCTATTTTTAAACCATAAATTTTTCCATATTCCTGAGCCAACATGTCTGAATAAATTTTTGATATACCAAAAAAACTATGAACTGAATTATCAACATTGAGATTTTCATCAAAACCATTTTTTTTAATTTTTTTATTAACTGGTTCAATTCTAGTTTTACTTTCAACAAACGAAAATTTATTTGGATTATCTCCATAAACCTTATTTGTTGACAAATGAATAATTTTTGCTCTTGGACAAAATTTATGTGCGTTATCAAAAATATTTAAAGATCCTTTTGTGTTAATTTCAAAATCCAAATAAATATTATCTTTTGCATAATCATGTGATGGTTGGGCTGCAGCATGAATAATAATTGAGATATTTTTATTATATTTGTGAAATAGTTTTTTTAATTTTGGTTCATCTCTAATATCAAAATTATAATGCTTATAATTTTTAATCTTATTTAGCCTTTTTTTTATCCAATTAGTATTTCCATCATTACCAAAAAATCTTTTTCTAATATTATTATCGATACCTATTACTTCATAACCTTTTTTTAAAAAGAAAAAACATGACTCTGATCCAACTAAACCGTGTGATCCTGTTATTAATACAACTGACATTATAAAATTTTTTTTAAATTTTTTTTATTTTTAATTAAACTCGAATATGTTTCACTAATTATTATTCTCAAATTCTTTTTTACCCTCCATTTGTAAAACTTATAAATTTTTGAATTATCAGTAATAAAATACCTAATGTCATAATTTGAATTTAATGTTTTTCCTTTTATATTGACTTTATTTTTTGTGATAATTTCGCAATAATTAGAAAGTTCACGAAGAGATAGTGAATTTTTTAAACCTCCCCCAACATTAAAAACTTTATCATAAATTTTGTGAAATTTACTTATTTGTTCTCTAATTAAATTACAGAGGTCACTTATATCTAATATATCTCTTACTTGATTTCCATGACCACCATATCCATTATAATTTATATCGATATTATTTAAATGACGCCAAAGCCACATACTAACAAAGCCTTGATCCTGTTTGCCAAATTGGCCATATCCAGATACTACAGCAAATCTATTTATAATATATTTTATTTTATACAAATATGAATATTCTTGAATAAGTTTTTCTGAAGCTAGTTTAGTAAAACCGTATAAGGTTATTGGAGACTCAGTTGAAAAATTTTCGTTAATCTTAATTTTTTTCTTCAATTTATTTTTATAATCTACTTTTGAAAATAAATTATTAATTTTATGTATAGAGTAAACTCTCGAAGATGATAAATAAATAATTTTAGATTTATTAATTTTTGCAATTTCTAATAAATTTAAAGTTGATTTTAAATTACAATCAAATACATATTCAGGCATTATTTTTGAATTTTCAACAGATGGATCTGAACAGCAATCAATTATCAAATCTATCTTAATTTTTAAACTTTTAAGATATTGTAAACACTTTTTAGACGCTAGGTTTAATTTCAAATTTTGAATATTATAATTACTAATTTTTTTTTCGTTAAGTAAAGATGTGCTTCTAGATAAATTATCAATAGATAAAATCTTACAGTTTTTTATATTATTTTTTAAATAAATGGCTAAACTGGAACCTATAAAGCCACAACCACCAGGAATTAGTATATACATATTTAATTATATGGATTTAACAATTTTGATACCAGTTAAAAATGAAGAAGACAATATTAATAATTTAGTTAACACCATTTCTAACAAAATTAACTTAGAATATGAAATATTATTTATAGATGATTTTAGTAATGATAAGACTTTAAAGATTATTAAAGATATTAAACAAAAGAACAAAAAAATAAAATTAATAGAAAATAAAAAAAAAGGATTAGGTGAGTCTATTAAAAATGGAATTAAATTTTCTTCAGGAAAGTATGTAGTGATCACTATGTGTGATGGATCAGATGATTTAGATAATATGGTTGAATATTATAATGTTATTAAAAATAAAAATTTAGATGCAGTTTTTGGTTCTAGATTTTTAAAAAAATCAAATGTTAAAAATTACCCAAAACATAAATTGATTTTGAATCGAATTTTTAATCATTTTGTTAGAATTATATATTTAAATTATTATAATGATTATACAAATGCATTTAAAATTTATAAAAAAGAAATATTAGAAAAGATTTTACCATTGAAATCTGAAAGTTTTAATATTTTTTTAGAAATTCCATTAAAAATCATAAATCGAAAGTTTAATTATGAGATTATAGCAATCAATTGGAATGGAAGAGAATTTGGAAATTCTAAGTTTAAAATTAAAGAATTAAGTTCAAAATATTTATTTACCTTAATATACTGTTTTGCTGAAAAAATTTTATTATTAAAATAATGTAATTTTTCACAATTATATTAGATAATTTAATATTGATATTTTATACAATTGAAAATTTATATTTAATAAAGTATTAAAATTTTATGAATAATAAATATTCAATATTTTCTTTAATTAAAAATGCATTTTCTAATCATGAAAATTGGAGCCAAGCTTGGGGTAATCCTGAGCCGAAAAAAGAATACGATGCTATTATTGTAGGTGGTGGTGGACATGGTTTAGCTACTGCTTATTATTTAGCAAAGAAACATAATTTAAAAAATATTGCAGTTTTAGAGAAAGGATGGATTGGTGGTGGAAATACAGGCCGTAATACTACAATCATTAGATCGAACTATTTATGGGATGCTAGTGCTGGTTTGTATGATCATGCTCTAAAACTATGGGAAAATTTATCTCAAGAGCTTAATTACAATGTGATGTTCAGTCAAAGAGGAGTGATGAATTTAGCTCACAATCTTCAAGATGTAAGAGATTTAAAAAGAAGGACACATGCTAATAGACTAAACGGAATTGATGCTGTTTGGTTAAATACTGAGGAAGTTAAAAGATTTTGCCCAATTATAAATACATCGCCTGATATCAGATACCCAGTTTTGGGTGGAACATTACAAAGAAGAGCTGGAACTGCAAGGCATGATGCTGTTGCCTGGGGTTATGCAAGAGGCGCAAGCTTAATGGGTGTTGATATAATTCAAAACTGTGAGGTTAAAGGAATAAAAAGAAATGGAGAGAGAGTTGAAGGATTAGAAACCACTAAAGGATTTATTAAAACTAATAAAATTGGAGTTGTTGCAGCAGGCCATTCAAGTGTAATTGCAAATATGGCTGGATTAAAACTTCCTCTTGAAAGTAAGCCATTACAAGCATTAGTTTCAGAGCCAGTAAAACCAATTATTGATACTGTTGTAATGTCAAATGCAGTTCATGCATATGTAAGTCAATCGGATAAAGGCGAATTAGTTATAGGTGCTGGAACAGATTCATATGTTTCATATACTCAAAGAGGTAGTCATAATATTGTTGAAGAAACTTTAAAGGCTATTTTAGAACTCTACCCTATTTTTAGTAGAATGAAGATGTTAAGACAATGGGGTGGAATTGTCGATATATGTCCAGACGCAAGCCCTATTATAAGTAAAACTAATATAAAAGGTTTATATTTTAATTGTGGTTGGGGTACCGGTGGTTTTAAGGCTACTCCAGGATCAGGTGATTTATTTGCTCACACAATTGCAAATGATGAGCCACATAAATTAAATGCAGCATTTAATTTAAATAGATTTGTTAGTGGTGATCTTGTTGATGAACATGGTGCTGCAGCAGTTGCACATTAATAATGTTTTTAATAAATTGTCCATTTTGTGGAGAGAGAGATCAAAGTGAATTTTCCTCAGGTGGTGAAGCCCATATAGTTAGACCAAAACAACCAACTGAACTTAGCGACGATGAATGGGCGGAATATCTATTTATGAGAAAAAATATAAAAGGTGTTCAGTTTGAAAGATGGAATCATACTCATGGATGCAGAAAATGGTTCAACGTTGTTAGAGATACATCTAATGATAAAATATTATCTGTTTATAAAATGGGTGAAAAACCTCCTGAAAATTATAAGTAATGCCCAATTATAGAATACATAAAACTGAATATATTGATGAAACTAAAAGAGTTTCATTTAAATATGATGGCAAGACTTATTTTGGATATGAAGGTGATACCTTAGCTTCAGCGCTATTGGCAAATGGTATCCATTTAGTCGGTAGAAGTTTTAAATATCACAGACCAAGAGGTATAGTTTCTTGTGGAGCAGAAGAACCTAATGCTATTTGTCAAATTGGTAGCAAAAAAGACTTAACTG
The DNA here is from genome assembly GCA_902595465.1 of uncultured Pelagibacteraceae bacterium. Taxonomy (GTDB): domain Bacteria; phylum Pseudomonadota; class Alphaproteobacteria; order Pelagibacterales; family Pelagibacteraceae; genus Pelagibacter. The sequence goes on along the minus strand of CACJQE010000004.1, from coordinate 63,676 downwards.
AACCAAATGTAAGAGCAACCGAGTTAGAATTGTATGAAGGATTAGAAGCAAGTTCTCAAAATTGCTGGCCTAACGTAAAATTTGATATTGGGGGTATTAATAATTTAATATCACCGTTAATACCTGCAGGCTTTTATTATAAAACATTTATGTGGCCAAAGAGTTTTTGGAAAAAAGTATATGAACCATTAATACGATTATCTGCAGGTTTGGGAAAATCTCCTACAGAACCAGATCCAGATATCTATGATCATAAACATGTTCATTACGATGTATTAGTTATTGGTGGTGGAGTTTCAGGTATTATTGCTGCAAAAATGGCAGCAAAAAATAATTTAAAAACTTTATTAGTAGATGAGAAAAAAATACTAGGTGGTTCTACAATTTATCAAAATAATGAGTCTATTAAGATTGATGATAAATTATCAAGTGAATGGTTAAAAAATGAAATTCAAGAAATTAAAAAATTAAATAATTTAACAATTAAGACAAGAACAAGTATTGCAGCTTATCATGGATACAATTTTCTTTTAGCTAAAGAAAATTTAACAGATCATTTACCAGAGGAAAAAAAGAAAAATAAGATTAGACAACGATTATGGAAAATAAGAGCAAAAAAAGTTGTAATTGCAACTGGATCAATTGAAAGACCTCTTGTATTCAATAATAATGATAGACCAGGAATATTATTATCTAATTCTATAAAAAAATATTTGGATTATTATGGCGTTACCTGTGGAGAAAATATAATATTATTTACGAATAATGATAGTGCATACGAAACTTCAATTTCACTTCATAAAAAAGGTATAAAGAATATAATTGTTGATTTAAGAAAATCTGCTAGCTCTGAATTAATCAAACAAGCAGAAAGTCTTGGAATAAAAATCTACTTCAATCATGTTGTAACAAATACTTTTGGATACAGAAAAATAAATTCATTAGAAATCATGAAACTATCGGAAGATGGAAATACAACTGTAGGCAATAAAATTAGATTAAGTTGTGACTGTTTAGGAATGAGTGGTGGATGGACACCTATGGTGCATATGCATACTCAATCTGGAGGTAAATTAGATTTTAGAGATGAAGACCAAGTATTCTTACCAAAAGAAAATAGTGAAGATCAAATTTCTGTTGGTTCATGCAATGGAGATTTTGATTTAGATAATATTATAGATAAAACAGTCAATAAAATTAATAAATTCTTAGATATAGATAATCAAGATTACCAGGATACAAATATTATTTGCTCTAAAGAAAATGATAAAAGAAATATATGGCTTTTGCCAAATAAAATACCTTTAGGTAAAACAAAATGCTTTGTAGATTTTCAAAATGACTCAACTGCAAAAGATATTAAATTAGCATTAAAAGAAGGCTTTAGATCAATTGAACATGTAAAAAGATATACAACGACTGGTATGGCAACAGATCAGGGAAAGTTATCTAATATGCACGCACTTGGGATTATAGCTGATACAGCTGGTGTAAAAATGGGTACATTAGGAACAACTACATTTAGACCTCCATTCACACCATTAACTTTCGGAACACTAGTTGGAAGAAATGTTGGAAAATTTTTTGAAGTAGTAAGAAAAACATCTATACATGAATGGCACGTAGAAAATAATGCAGAATTTGAAAATGTTGGTCAGTGGAAAAGGCCCTGGTACTATCCAAAAAATGGAGAAAATATGCATGATGCTGTTCAAAGAGAAAGTAAAGCCGCACGTGACAGTGCGGGCATCTTAGATGCATCAACTCTCGGAAAAATTGATATCCAAGGAACAGATGCATCAGAATTTTTAAATCGAGTTTACACAAATTCTTGGTCAAAACTTGCAATCGGAAAATGTAGATACGGACTTATGTTAAACGAGGATGGTATGGTTTATGATGATGGTGTTACAACTAGAATATCCGAAAATCATTATCTAATGACAACCACCACTGGGGGAGCTGCAAATGTATTAAGCAAACTTGAGGATTATTTACAAACGGAGTGGCCAGAATTAGATGTTTATTTAACATCGGTAACAGATCATTATTCTACAGCAAGTATTTGCGGCCCAAATTCAAAAAAAATTCTTAACAAACTTTTTCCAAATTTAGATTTAAGTGATGAAAACTTTCCTCATATGTCATTTAAAGAAGAAAAACTTGAGAATATAAATTGTAGAATAATGAGAATAAGTTTTACAGGTGAACTAAGCTATGAAATTAACATAGAGTCGAAGTATGGACATTCATTATGGAAAATGTGTATAGAAGCTGGGAAAGAGTTTAATTTGACACCTTATGGTACCGAAACAATGCACCTACTCAGAGCTGAAAAAGGTTTCATTATTGTTGGACAAGATACAGACGGCACAATGACTCCTTCAGACTTACAGATGGATTGGATTGTAAGTAAAAAGAAATATGACTTCATTGGTAAAAGATCTTTATATAGAAGTGATACTATTAGAGAAGATAGAAAGCAATTGGTAGGACTACTTACAGATGATCCAAAAGAAATTTTGGAAGAAGGTGCTCAAATTGTTTCAGACGTTAAATCAAAACCTATAGATATGCTAGGACATGTAACTTCAAGCTATTTTAGTCCAAACCTAAATAAATCGATTGCCTTGGCTGTAGTTAGGAGTGGAAAAACAATGAAAGGTCAAAAATTAATTATTCCGATGGAAAACAAAAATATTAATGTGACTGTTTCTGATACAATTTTTTTAGATAAGGAGAATGAAAGACTAAATGCTTGACATCTTACATCCAAAAATTTCGAATATTAATAAAAACAACATCGACATTAATTTGTCTGAAGAAAAAATTAAAATTAATATCAGGGGAAAAAATAAAGAATTTTTTACCAAAGTGGGTAAAATTCTATCTATTATTTTACCTTCTGAGTCAAATACCAGTTCATCAAATGAAAACTATGATGTTTTGTGGCTAAGTCCGGATGAATGGATGATATATTTTGATGAAAATAAAAATACAAATATTTTTGATCAACTTTATAAAGATATTTCGTCTTTAAATTTTGGATCAATTACTGATATCTCTTCACAATTAATTTGCATAAATATAAAAGGAGAAAATATATTTGAGTTATTATCATCTGGATCACCTTTTAATTTCGAAAAATTTAAAAATAATGTTGGTTCATCAACACAAACAATAGTAAATCATATTGAAGTAATTCTACACCACAAGTCAAAGAATAATATTAATTTATTTGTAAGAAGATCGTTTTCAGAACACCTTTATGAATGGTTAGTTGATAGCTCTAATTTTATCTAATTTATAATTCAAATAAAAATAAGTATAACCAAGATACATCAAAGAGAAAATCCAATTGAATATTACCCATAACCAAAAAAATTCAGAAAAGTCAGAATTAAAATAAATTGCAGTATAAAATACGACAAATGGAAAAATTCCATTTCGGCAAATATTAGCAATTAATGCGTTTTCAGCTTTTTTTAAAGCCATAAAAAAACCATTTGATAAAAAAAATATTGGATAAGCTGGTAGCACAAAGGCTGAAATCTCTAAATATAATTTTCCAAATTCAACGACCTCTAAATCTTTTGAAAATAATTTTGTTATCATTTCAGCACCAAAATAAATAATAAAAGATGAAATAATCATTATAATGAAAGCATATTTTATAGCTTGGAAGTACGTTTCTTTAATTCTTAAAATATTTCGTGCACCAAAGTTTTGAGCAATAATTGTGATAATTGCTGTATTTATTCCCAAGATTGGCAATAAAACCACTTGTTCTATTTTGGTGCCAGCTCCATAACCAGCTGCTGCATATTCTCCTGATAAACCTGCATATTTGAATACAATAGCGGAAGCAATAGAATAACCGCAAATTGAAATTATTATTGGCATAGATTGAAAAAAAATATTTTTTAAAAAAAAAAATTTAGGAATAAAATAAGAAAAAAGTATGTTTTTAATTAATTTACTTTTTAAAACTTTTTTAAATATGATTAAAAAAGCGACTGTTTGAGCAATTAGAGTTGCTATTGCAATACCCTTCATACCCAAAGCTGGTATGAAATAAAATCCAAATATTAAAATAGGATTTAACAATATGTTTAAAAAAAAAGATAATATTAAAGCATTTCTATAAGTTTTCGTATCGCCTTCTGCATGAAGTAATGAATTTAATGCAACAACTAAAATAAAAATAAACGAACCAAGGAAAATGATATCTGTATATTGTAAGCCAAGATTTATTACCTCATTAGTTGAACTCATTATTGAAAAAAGGTCTGATGCATAATTTAAACCAATAAAAGTAATCAACAGAATTATCAAAAAAGAAAAGAAAATTAATTGGCAGAAATAAATTGAAGCATTTTTATAATTTTTTTCTCCAATGCTATTACCTATCAGTGATGTACCTGCAACTGTGATACCAATAGATGAGGCAATAATAATAAAATAAATTGGAAAAGATTTTGTTAAAGCTGACAAAGCTTCAGGTGATATTTTTCCTGCAAAATATGTATCAGCAATATTATATAACGTTTGAAAGAGTGTACCTACAGATGCAGGTATCGCTAATTTTTTAATTAATTCTTTGATGTCATCACTTAATATATTCATGATATTATTTTTTTGAATTTATTATTTGATTGTGCCTCATTGTGAAACGTTTTATTTGATCATTTGTCAATTTATTAAAACAATTTGGACATGATAGGCCTACTTTATACTTTTTTGATTTGGTTAGTTTTTTATGCAATGGCATTCTACAACCACCACAAACAGTATAATTTCCAATTTCTAGGTTTTTTTTAATAGTAACTCTTTTATCAAAAAACAAAACATTCACCATTCCACTTACTTTTTTTTGGATCAGTTTTGTTAAGATAATTCAAGATACCGCCCTTAAGCATATAAACATTTTTAAAACCTTTATTATTAAGATAATTAGAGGCTTTTTCACACCTGATACCTCCGGTGCAAAACATCCCTATTAACTCATCTTTATTAAATTTTGATAAATAATTTTTAAAATCTCTAAAATTTTTTGTTTCTGGATTAAGAGCATTTTTAAATGTACCAATCTTATATTCAAAAGGTTTTCTGGCATCAATCAGTTTAATATTTTTTTTAGATATAAATTCGTCCCATTTTTTGGGTGATAAATATTTCTTATTAAAAAAATTTTTAAAATTAATTTTTTCATTAATTGGAACTACTTCATTTTTTATTTTAACTTTATTTTTTGAGTATGGTAATATTTTTGAGTTAAATTTATTTTGAATATCAAATCTATCAATTGATAAGATATTCTTTATTTTTGTAATTGTAAGTTTAATTTTTTTATGTCTACCTGATATTGTACCATTAATTCCTTCAGGAGATAATATTATAAGACCTTTAATATCAAGCTTATTAGTTTCTTTTAAAATATTTTTTTTAATAATTTTTAATTTATTAAGTTTTGATATTTTATAAAAAGATAGGATTTCAAACATAATTACCAACAAACTGTAAAACCATCACCAATTGGTAAAATATACTTATTAATGGGTGATTTTTTTATGTATTTATTAAATTCTCTTAATTTTATAGTTAATTTGTCTTTTATCTTTGGATTTGCAACATCTCCTTTCCAAAGTGTATTATCAATTAAAATTATACCCTTTTTGCTTTTTAATTTAAGAGACTGATTAAAATAATTTATATAATTTTCTTTATCAGCATCAATTAATATCACATCATATTTTTCCTTTTTCTTAATTAGATTTCCAAGAGCAATTTTTCCATTTTCACAAAGAAGATTTATTTTTTTATCTTGCTTTGCTTCTTTAAAAAACTTAATTGCCTCATTGTTAGTTTTTAAATTTTTATCTATACCAATTAATTTGCAATTCTTAGGTAAGGCGAGTGCAGCAGATAAAATGCTGTAACCTGTAAAAGTGCCAATTTCTAAATATGATTTATAGTTATTAATTTTTATGATAAATTGTATGAAGTTAGCTTGTAGAATTGAAATTTGTAATTTTTTAATATGACCAAGTTTTTCGTTATATTTTAATAATTTTTTTTGTACTTTGTGAAGATTATTTGTATGTGAAAAAATATAATTGATCATATTTTGATCAATTATGAAATTTTTATCCATTCAACTTTTCTTTTAATATTTTGTTTATTAATTGAGGATTGCCTTTTCCTTTACTTTCTTTCATGGCTTGGCCAACAAAAAAACCAAATAATTTATCTTTACCAGATTTATATTCAGCAACCTTATCTGAATTATTTTCAATAACTTTATTTATCAATTCCTCTATCGCTTTTGGATCGCTTTCTTGTTTTAAACCTTTTTCTTTTACTATTATTAATGGATCTTGATCTCCATCTACCATTTGTTCAAAAACCGTTTTAGCTATTTTTCCTGATATGGTTCCATCTTTTATAAGGTTTATAAGTTTTGATAGATTTTTAGCACTAACTGGGCTTTGAGATATTTCTAAATTTTTTTCATTTAAAACAGCAAATAATTCACCTGTAATCCAGTTTGTTGCTAATTTAACATCTGAATTTTTTATAACTTCTTCAAAGAAATTTGATGTTTCAATATCAGATACCAAAATTGTTGCTTCATATGGTGAAAGATTAAATTTATCTATAAATCTTTTTTTCTTTTCATCTGGTAATTCAGGTATATCTGATTTTATTTTTTCAATTAACTCTTGGTTTATTTCAAGCGGTAATAGATCTGGATCAGGAAAATATCTGTAATCATGCGCGTCTTCTTTTGATCTCATAGATCTTGTCTCATTTCTTTTAGTGTCAAAAAGTCTTGTCTCTTGATCTATTTCTTTCCCCTCCTCTAACAAATCTATTTGTCTATTTGCTTCGGATATTATTGCCATTTGCATAAATTTTATTGAATTAACATTTTTAATTTCACACCTGGTGCCGAATTCAGTCTCCCCTTTTAATCTTACTGATACATTAACATCTGCCCTCAAAGAACCTTCTTGCATATTGCCATCACATGTTCCTAAATATCTCATTATGGATCTTAATTTTTTTATATAAACGTTGACTTCATCTGGAGATCTCAAATCAGGCTTACTTACTATTTCCATTAAAGCCACTCCAGATCTATTTAAATCAACTAATGTATTATTTGGATCAATATCATGAATACTTTTACCTGCATCTTGCTCTAAGTGTAATCTTTCAATTCCAATTTCTTTTTGACCATTCGGCATATCCAAAATTACTTTTCCTTCACCGACAATTGGATATTTGTATTGAGAGATTTGATATCCTTGAGGTAAATCTGCATAGAAATAATTTTTTCTATCAAAGACAGATTTTTTATTTATTTTGGCTTTAAGTCCTATTCCAGTTTTAATTGCTTGTTCAATACAAAATTCATTTATAACTGGTAACATTCCTGGAAATGCTGCATCTACGAGACTAACTTGTGTGTTTGGTTCTGCACCAAATTTTGTTGATGATTGAGAGAAAAGTTTTGACTCTGAAGTAACTTGAGCGTGCACTTCTAAACCAATTATCACTTCATATTGTTTATTTTCTCTTTCAATAAGATATTCACTATTTTTACTCACTTAACCACCAGTCTGAAATATCATTTTTAAAATTAATCTTATCTTCTAATGCATAAGAAATATTAAGTATATTTTGCTCATCAAAAGGTTTCCCAATTAATTGAAGGCCTAAAGGATAATTATTTTTATCTTTGCCAGCTGGTATAGAAATACCTGGTAAGCCTGCTAGATTAATTGGAACTGTAAATATATCATTTAAATACATTGATACCGGATCATTTGTTTTTTCATCAATTTTAAATGCTGAGCTTGGAGTAGATGGAGTTAAAATTGCATCAACACTAGAAAAGGCATCATCAAAATCTTTTTTTATTAATTGTCTTACTTTCTGCGCTTTTAGATAATAGGCATCATAGTAACCAGAAGATAAAACATAAGTTCCAATCATAATTCTTCTTTTAACTTCATCACCAAAACCTTCAGATCTAGTTTTTTCGTACATTTCTATTAAATTTTGACCAGGAGATCTAAATCCATATTTAACACCATCATATCTTGCAAGATTTGAAGATGCTTCAGCTGGTGCAACAATATAATAAGTTGGTAATGCGTAATTAGTATGTGGAAGCGAAATATCGATTATTTCTGCTCCGCAATCTTTTGCATATGAGATACCATTTTTCCATAGCTGTTCAATTTCGTCAGGCATATTGTCAACTCTATATTCTTTAGGAATACCAATTTTCTTTCCTTTAATATCTTTTGATAATTCTTTTGAATAACAATTTCTTTTGTAATCAATTGAAGTTGAATCTTTTTGATCAAATGAAGAGATCACCTCTAAAAGCATAGAGCAGTCTCTTACATTTTTCGTCATAGGTCCTGCTTGGTCTAAAGATGAAGCAAATGCTACAATTCCATAACGAGAACAACTTCCATATGTAGGTTTAAGTCCAACAGTTCCTGTAAATGATGCTGGTTGACGAATAGATCCACCTGTATCTGTTCCAATTGTAACTGGAGTTAAATTTGCAGCGACAGCTGCAGAAGAACCTCCTGAAGATCCACCAGGGACTAAATTTTCTCCTACCGGATTTTGAACATTTCCAAAAAAACTAGTTTCATTTGAAGATCCCATAGCAAATTCATCACAATTAAGTTTACCAAGAAGTATTGCTCCTTGACTCCACAAATTTTGAGTAACTGTAGACTCATATGTGGGAACGAAGTTATTTAATATTTTGCTACCTGCTGTTGTTCTAACTCCATTTGTACAAAATAAATCTTTAACAGCAATGGGAATACCTGATAGTTTTAAATCAAAGTTAGGATTAGAATCAAATTTCTTTGATTGATCTATTGCTTTTTCAAAATTATCCGTAACATAAACATTTAATTTTTTTGATTTTTCAGCACGGTCTATAAATGCTTTTGTAATTTCCTCTGAAGATAGTTTTTTTTCTTTTATATTCGATGTTAATTCGAATAAACTTTGACTTGTTATATCTGACATTATTCAACAACCTTTGGTACAACAAAAAAATCTTTATTTTCTTCAGGAGAGTTTTTTAAAATTTTTTCTCTAATATTTTCTGATTTAATTTCATCTTTTCTAAATCTTAGGGTGGTTTCAGCAATTGATGTTAAGGCTTGAACATTATCAGTATTTAATTCATTTAATTTTTCTATAAATTCAAATATATTATTTAAGTCGCCCTTTAATTTATTAGCTTTTTCATCATCAATAGAAATTCTTGCTAATTTCGAAATGTGCTTTACTGTTTTAAGATCTATACTCATATGGTAAAAATATTGCCGCAAACTATCACTTAAGTAAATAATATACAATATGATCACAATTGAGGAATTTAAAAAGAAACAGCTAAATACATCTAGATTAATTGGTCTTGATTTAGGTTCAAAGAGAATTGGTGTAGCTATATGTGATGAAAATCAAAAAATTGCTACACCGCTTAAAACAATAAACAAATCCAAATTTGAAGATCTTATCAATGAATTAGAGGATATTATTAAAGAAAATAATATTAAAGGAATAATTATTGGCAATCCAATTAATATGGATGGTAGCTTAGGTAAATCCTCTCAATCAGTAAATGATGTGTCAAAAGCAATATCAAAAGAAATTGATCTTCCAATAAGTCTTTGGGATGAAAGATTATCAACAGTTGGAGCGTTTAAATTAACCGAAAATTTAGGTATTAACGTAACTAAAAGAGAAAAAAATATAGATAAAAATGCTGCTGCATTTATCTTACAGGGTGCCATAGATTTTATTAATAATTAATACTTGCATTAATCAACCTTTGTGGCTATAGAGTTGGTTTTAATGGCAACTAAAACCAAAGCTATTAAAATTTCTCAAAAACATCTCCTAGGTATTCAAGATTTATCAATAAATGATGTTAATTTAATCTTAAAAGAAGCTGAAAAATTTATTGAATTAAACAAAAGCAAAAATAAAAAATTAGATTTACTTAAGGGGAAAACTCAAATTAACCTCTTTTTTGAACCATCAACAAGAACACAAAGCTCATTTGAGCTAGCAGGAAAAAGATTAGGTGCAGATGTTATGTCAATGAATATAACAAACTCAGCAATTAAAAAAGGTGAAACACTAATAGACACTGCAATGACATTAAATGCAATGCATCCTGATATAATAGTTATTAGACATCAAGATTCAGGAGCTTGTAATCTTTTATCTCAAAAAGTTAATTGTGCTGTTTTAAATGCTGGTGATGGAAGGAGAGAACACCCTACCCAAGCATTACTTGATGCATTAACTATATTGAATAGGAAAAAAAAAATTCAAGGATTAAAGGTTGCAATTTGTGGAGATATTCTACATTCAAGAGTAGCAAGATCTAATATTTACTTGCTAAACATGTTGGGTGCCGAAGTTAATATTGTAGCTCCTTCAAACCTTTTACCAAAAGATATAGAAAAATTTGGGGTTAATATTTTTTCAAATATGAAGAAAGGTGTAAAAGATTGCGACATAGTAATGATGCTTAGACTTCAAAATGAAAGAATGAGTAGTTCATTCCTGTCATCTAATAGAGAGTATTATGAATACTATGGACTAACACAGGATAAATTAGAATATGCAAAATCAGATTCAATTATTATGCATCCTGGTCCAATGAACCGTGGTATTGAAATTGATACAAAACTAGCTGATGACACTAATATGAGTGTTGTAAAAGAACAAGTTGAATTAGGTGTTGCGATAAGAATGGCATGTTTAAAAATTTTTTGTGAATGATGAAAAAAAAATACTTTATTAACGCAAATATAATTGATCCTCATAACAACATAAGTGAGATAGGAGGATTAATAATAGGTGAAGATGGAAAAATTGAAGGTGTTGGAAAAAAGGTGAATAAAAACAACATTCCTAGTAGAGAAAAAGTTATTGATTTAAAAGAGAATTATATTTTCCCAGGTATAGTTGATATGAGAGTATTTGTGGGTGAACCAGGTTATGAATATAAAGAAAATTTCAGAACTTTGAGCAATGCTGCATTATCCGGGGGAGTAACCTCAGTTGTAACAATGCCTAATACTGATCCAATAATCGACAACGTTTCAATAGTAGATTTTTTAAAAAGACGAGGCAGAGATAAATCAAAAATAAATATATTTCCCACAGCATCTCTAACAAAGGGTACTGAAGGTACAAATATGACAGAGTTTGGTCTTCTGCAGAGTAAAGGGATAATAGCATTTACAGATGGAATTAGAACAATTCAGAATACAAGAGTAATGTCCAGAATAATGAATTCAGCAAAAGATTTAGGATCTTTAATAATGCAACATGCGGAAGATCAAGAATTAGCTGAAAATGGCATGATAAATGATGGAATAATTTCGACAAAGCTTGGTTTGCAAGGTATCCCAGAAATAGCTGAACTAATAATTATAGAGAGAGATTTAACATTATTAGAAGAATATAATTGTCGTTATCACATTTCTCAGATTTCATCAGGAAAAGCAGTTGAAATTATCAGAGATAGAAAAGATAAAGTAAGATTTTCCTGTGGGGTATCAATAAATAATTTATCTTTAAATGAAAATGATATTGGTGACTTTAGAACTTTTTTAAAATTGTCTCCGCCACTAAGGACTGAAGACGATAGATTAAGTTTAGTGCAAGGATTAAATGATGGTACAATCGATGTAATAGTTTCAGATCACAAACCTGAAGATGAAGAGCAAAAAAGGTTAACCTTTGCTCAAGCCGCAACAGGAGCAACTGGTATTGAAACGTTATTATCTTTGTCATTAGAATTATATCACAATGGATCTGTAAAACTTGAAAAAATTATTGCTGCATTAACCTCCAATCCATCAAAAATTTTGAAAATTAATAAAGGTAATTTATCTGTAGGTAATGATGCAGATTTCTGTATTGTGGATATAAATAAACCTTGGATAGTAAAGCAAGAAAATTTGGTTTCTAAATCAAAAAATACGTCAATTGAAAATAAGAGATTACAAGGAAAAGTAACCAATACATTCGTAAAAGGACAAGAGCTTTACGATATTTAAATGGAAATATTTATTTTATCACTTTTATCATATTTATTAGGTTCTATTCCTTTTGGTTTTTTATTAACAAAAATTTTTTTAAAAAAAGACATAAGAGAAACAGGATCGGGTAATATAGGCGCCACCAATGTTTTAAGAACTGGCAATAAATTTTTAGGTTACTCAACTTTATTACTAGACATTTTAAAAGCGGTTTTGCCAATAATTTATGTTAAGTTAAATTATCCAGAATTTATTTACATTTGTTCATTATCTGTTTTTTTAGGACATGTTTTTCCAATATGGTTAAAATTTAAAGGTGGTAAGGGTGTTGCAACATATGTTGGAATGTTGATTATTTTAAATTATTTTTTGGGTATTGTTTTTGGTATTGTTTGGGTAATTACATATTTAATTTCTAAATACTCATCATTAGGATCAATTCTTGGATCATTAAGTGTTCCTATTTTTATATTTTTTTATAGTAATGATAACATTATGTTTTACTTCATAATGTTTATTTTAATTTTTTACACTCATAGAGAAAACGTTAAACGCTTGATAAATAAAGAAGAAACTAAGACAAAAATTTAATAATTTGACAGTTTAACTGTTTTAAGTACGTTCTCTAAATATGAATCTAGTAATTGTTGAAAGTCCAGCAAAAGCAAAAACAATTAATAAATATTTAGGATCAGATTATACAGTTCTTGCAAGCTATGGACATATAAGAGATCTGCCTTCGAAAAATGGTTCTGTTGATCCTGAAAATGATTTTAAAATGATTTGGGAAGTAGATAGTTTTTCAAAAAAATATTTAAAAGAAATTACAGATAGTGCTAAAGATTCAAAAAAAATTATTCTAGCTACTGACCCTGACAGAGAAGGTGAAGCAATAGCTTGGCATGTAAAAGAGTTTCTTGAAGAAAAAAAATTATTAAAAGATAAAGAAGTTGAAAGAGTTGTTTTCAACGAAATAACAAAAAAAGCAGTTACAAATGGAATAGATAATCCAAGAAAAATAGAGCCACATTTAGTTGATGCTTATATGGCAAGAAGAGCTCTAGATTATCTAGTAGGTTTTAATATCTCACCCATTCTATGGACAAAATTACCAGGTTCTAAATCTGCTGGTCGAGTTCAGTCTGTAGCTCTAAGACTTTTAACCGAACGAGAACAGGAAATAGAAGTTTTTCAACCAAAAGAATTTTGGACTTTAAATATAATTTTTAAAAATAACAAAAATGAAAAAATAAATACAACTATTTCACAATTAGATGGAAATAAAGTTGAGAAATTTTCATTTAAAAACAAACAAGATATTAACGACGCTTTATCAAAAATAAAAAATAAAAAATATAACATAACAGATATAAGTTCAAAAACTTATAACAGAAATCCATCAGGACCTTTTACTACATCGACATTACAACAAACAGCATCGAGTAAACTTGGTTTTGGAGCATCAAGGACAATGCAAATTGCTCAAAGACTATATCAAGGAATTGATATTGAAGGTGAAACTGTAGGATTAATTACTTATATGAGAACAGATGGAACTAATATTTCAAAAGATGCGATAACATCTTTCAGAGATTTTATAATGCAGAATTATGGTGACAAATATTTACCAGAACAACCTCTAAATTATAGTGGCAAAAAAGCAAAGAATGCTCAAGAAGCTCACGAAGCTATACGTCCAACAGAAATAATTCGAAAACCAGAAGATATGAAAAAATACTTAAGTACTGATCAATATAAACTTTATAATTTAATATGGTCTAGATCTTTATCATCACAAATGCAGTCAGCCAAATTAGATAGAAAAACTATTACCATCAACTCAGATGATGATAAAAATATATTCAAAGCTAGTGGTTCAACATTAAAATTTGATGGCTTCCTTAAACTACATAAGATCGACGAAAATGATGATGACAATGAAAATATTTTGCCAGATGTTGAAAAAGGTGATGTAATGTTTGAAGATCATATTGATGAACAGCACTATACACAACCACCACCTAGATATTCAGAGGCAAGTCTAGTTAAAAAATTAGAGGAGCTAGGAATTGGAAGACCATCTACTTATGCAAGTATTATTTCAGTAATAGCTAATAGAGGTTATGCTGACATAAATAATAAAAGATTTTTCCCAACTGATAGAGGGAAATTACTTTCTGCGTTTTTAGAAAAATTATTTACTAAATATGTTGATTATGATTTTACTGCAAAATTAGAAGATCAATTAGATGATATAACTTCAGGTAAAGAAAATTGGATAAAAGTTTTAGAGAATTTTTGGAAAGACTTTAATTCTAATGTTTCAGGTGTGAAAGAAAAAAGAACCAGAGAAGTATTAGACCTATTAAATGAAAGTCTTGGATCACTAATATTTGAGGTTGATAAGGATGGAAATATTGATAGAAAATGCAAGCTTTGTGAATCTGGGCAATTAAGTTTAAAAAATAGTTTTAGAGGTGGTGCTTTTATTGGGTGTTCAAATTATCCAGACTGCAAATTTACAAGACCACTATCAAAATCTAAAGCAGCACAACAATTGACACTAGCAGAACCTAGATTCATTGGAAAAAATGATAAAGGTAAAGATATTTATCTTAAAAATGGAAGATTTGGCCCATATTTGCAATTTGAAAAAGAAATCATAGAGGAAGATGAAAAAACTAAAAAGAAAAAAAGAAAATTAAAGAAAGAAGAAAATAATTTAAAAAATGTTTCTATCCCTAAAGGAATTGAGATTGAAAATCTTGATTTAGAAAAGGCAAAATACTTATGCTCATTACCATTAAGTTTAGGTAAAAATCCTGAAAATGATAAAGATATTACTGTGAATGTTGGAAGATTTGGTCCTTACCTTAAATGTGAAAATAAATCTGCTAGACTAGAAAATGTGGACGAATTATTCACAATTGGATTAAATAGAGCTGTTACATTAATTGCTGAAGCTAAACCAGGAAGAATTTCATCATCTATGATAAAAGATTTAGGAGAACACCCTGATGATAAAAAGCCAGTTAGAATCATGAAGGGTCAGTATGGTCCTTACATTAAATACAAATCATTAAACGCGACTATACCTGAAGAAAAAGATCCTGTTGAATTAACTATGGAAGAAGCATTAATTTTAATTGAGAAAAGAAAAGAATACGATAGAAATAAAAAGAAAAAGAAAAGCAAATAATGTCTGTAGACGAAAATTTAAAGAATTTAAATATTAAACTACCAAAAGCTAATGATCCTGTTGGATCATATGCTGCTACAAGAATATCTGGAAATTTACTATATATATCTGGTCAAATATCAATTGATGAGGATGGAAATTTAATTAAGGGAAAACTCGGAAAAGATTATAATACTGAACAAGGTTATGAAGCAGCTAAAAGATGTGCATTAAGCATAATATCTCAAGCAAAAAAAGCATGTAGTGATGATTTATCCAAAATCAAATCATGTTTGAAACTTACTGGATATGTTAATTCTACTGATGATTTTACTGAACAACCAAAAGTCATAAATGGTGCCTCAGATCTAATAAAAAGTGTATTTGATGAAGCTGGCTCACATGCTAGAGCAGCTGTTAGTACTAACAGCCTTCCTTTAGGTGTTGCAGTTGAAGTTGATGCAATATTTGATCTTAATTAATTATCTACCAATACTAAAATAATTTATTTTATTTTTTTTCATTTCAGATGTTGAATAAAGATTTCTCATATCAAAAACTTTAAAATTCCTTTTTTTGGTAATTTTTTTAAAGTTGAGTTGTTTAAATTCATTCCATTCTGTATGAATAATTATTAAATCCGCATTTTGACAAGCATCTTTTATATTTTCATGAAAAGTTATGTTTTTTGATTTAAATTGTTTCTTCTGGCCTGTTGGTTCATAATAACTTATAGATGCACCCTTTTTTACTAAAGAAGGAATCATTTTTAAAGATGGTGATTCTCTCATATCATCCGTACCTGATTTAAAAGTAACCCCAAGAAATGAAATATTTTTATTTTTTATTTTATTTTTCAATATTAATTTAATCCTATCTAATAATATTTTATTTCGCTTTTCGTTTGAATTTATTACTGACTTGACAACAGATAAGTTTGTTTTAAAAATTTGACCCGTTGAGACTAATGCTCTTGTGTCTTTTGGAAAACATGATCCTCCATATGCTGGACCAGCTCTTAAAAATCTACTTCCAATTCTATTATCTAAACCCATACCAGTTGCAACATCCTGAACATCAATGTTAGATTTTTCACATAGATTTGCTATTTCGTTAATAAATGTAATTTTAGTGGCTAGAAAAGCATTAGAAGCATATTTGATTAATTCAGCAGATCTTCTAGAAGTATTGATATATCTGCTGCCTTTTTTTATTAAAGGCAGATAAAGATTTTTCATTATATTATTTGCTTTTTTGCTATTTGTCCCGATCACTATTCTATCTGGATATTGAAAGTCTCTTATGGCCTCCCCTTCTCTTAAAAACTCTGGATTAGAAATAACATCAAATTTATTTAAATTTTTTTTTGAATTTAAAATTTTTTCTATTTTGTCGCCGGTAGTGACTGGGACTGTAGATTTGGTTACTATAATTTTATATTTATCTAGATTGGATTTGATACTTTTTACAACATTATAAACATATTTTAGATCGGCTTTGTTATTTTTTGTTGGCGTACCTACACATATAAAAATAATATCTGATTTTTTTATTGAACTAGAAACATCAGTTGAAAATAAAAGTCTTTTTTTTTTTAAATTTCTTATAACTAATTCATGTAGACCAGGCTCATAAATTGGAATTATGCCTCTATTTAACTTGTCTATGATTTGTTTATTAATATCAACACAAATAACTGTATTACCTAAGTCAGAAAAACAGGCTCCACTAACTAAACCAACATAACCAGATCCTATCATGCAAATTTTCATAACTTAGAAATTTCTATTCCAGATTTAATATAACCTTTCAGAGATCCACAGTCTAAATAATTACCTTTAAATTTATGTCCAATGAATAAATATTTATCTAGAATCATTCTTCTTATTGCATCTGTAATATGTATTTCACCACCTTTACCTTTTTTTTGATTTTTCAGGTAATGAAAAATTTTCTTTGATAATATATATCTACCTATGACTGCATTATTTGAAGGAGCATCTTTAGTATTAGGTTTTTCAATTACATCAGCAATTTTAAAATTTAATTTATCAATTTTTTTTTTAATTGAATAGATTCCCCAGCGATCTACATTGTTTTTTTTGACTTTCATACTGGCCATTACAGATCCTTTTAATTTTTTGTGAATTTTTATCATATCTTTTGAACAATTATTTTTTGTAATTAAATCATCAGGTAACAACATTAAAAAATAATTGTTTTTTATAAATTTTCTAGTTTTAAGTACAGCATCACCAGTTCCCATGGGTTTATTTTGATAAACAAATTTGATTTTTTTTTTAAAAGAAAGTATTTTTTTATACTCTTTGATTATTCTGGGATCTTTCTTTTTATTAATAATTGATTTGTAAAAATTATCATTATTAAAATATTTTCTTATCATTTTCTTTTTTTTTGAAATAATAAAAATTATTTCACTTACACCAGCCTCAATACATTCATCTAAAATATACTCAATTCCTGGTTTTCCATTTATTGGAAGTAATTCTTTAGGAAAAACACTTGTCAAAGGTAGCAAACGTGTACCCAAACCAGCAAGAGGAATAATAGCTTGTTTAATCATTAAGATGTTTTACTTATAATCATATTTATTAAAAATGAAAATTTTAAAAAATGTTTTTGAACTAAATAAGGCAGTTAAAAATTACAAAAATGTTGGATTTGTGCCTACAATGGGGGGAATTCATAAAGGCCACGTATCTTTAATAAAAATTTCACAAAAAAATAACAAAGAAACAATAGTTAGTATTTTTGTCAATCCAACACAATTTAATCAAAAAAAAGATTTTAAGAATTATCCTAGGAATATTAGAAAAGATATTTCAATATTAAAAAAACTCAAAGTTAATTATTTGTTTTTACCTGAAGTCAGTGAAATATATAAAAATAAAATGAAAAATTTTAATCTTAATAGATCCGATAAAATTTTGTGTGCTAAATATAGAAAAGGCCATTTTGAGGGTGTATTAAACGTGATGAATAGATTGTTATCTATTGTTAAATCTAAGTATGTTTATATGGGTGAAAAAGATTTTCAACAATACGTATTAATTAAAAGAATATTAGGTAAAAAATATAAAATAAATATTGTTGGTTGTCCCACAATTCGAGAAAATAATAAAATTGCTTTATCTACAAGAAACAAATTGCTAAATAAATCTTCTATAATAAAAGCATCAAAAATTGCCATTAAATTGGATAAAATTAAAAGACTCTCACAAACTAATAAATTTGTGGATTTGTCAAAATCCAAATATGAGCTTGAAAATAAATTTAAAATTAAAATTGATTATCTTGAATTTAGAGATGAGAAAAAAATGAAATTAGATAATTTTAAATCAAAATATAGACTATTTATTGCCTATCATATTAATGGAGTAAGATTGATTGATAACTTTTGATTATAAAAAATAAGCTCCCACACCTAAGAAAGATACAAATCCAATTACATCTGTTATTGTTGTAACAAAAACACTAGAAGAAATTGCAGGATCAATTTTCATTTTATTTAATGTTACAGGTACTAAAATACCGAAAAGACCAGCAACTATCATAGTTAAAACCATTGAAATTGAGATTATTAGAGAGAGCTGAATGTCATTAAACCATAGTTGAACTATCAAAGAGCTTATAATTGCAAAAATAACTCCATTTAAAACTCCAATATTAAATTCTTTAATAATATTATTTGTAAAATTATTTTTTGTTAAATCCTGTGTTGCTAAAGATCTTACTGTGACAGCTAATGTTTGCATGCCAGCGTTACCACCCATTGATGCTACGATTGGCATTAAGAAAGCCAATACTACCATTTGCTCTATAGTTGCACCAAATAGACTAATACAATAAGTTGCTAGAAAAGCAGTAAACAAGTTTAATAACAACCAATTAAATCTTCTCTTAGTTTTTGTTATTACTCCATCAGTTATTTCTTCATCACCTACTCCAGCTAATCTAAGTACATCTTCTTCAGCTTCCTCTTTTAATACTGTTAAAACATCATCATAAGCTATCATCCCAACTAATTTGTCAGACTTATCTACTACAGCTGCTGAACTCAAATTATAATTTTCAAATAAATTACCTACTTCCTCTCTATCCATATCAACTGGTATTAGTGTTTGAGATTCAGCCATAATAGACATCATTTTTGTGTCTCTTGGAGTTCTTAATACTCTTGATGAAGGAACTGTACCAATGGGTTTGAATTCTTGATCAACTATAAATATTTCTAGAAATTCCTCAGGAAGTTCTTTATTTTCTCTTAGATAGTCTATCGTTTGTCCTACAGACCAGTTACTTGGTATAGCGGTGAATTCACGCTGCATTAATCTTGCAGCAGAGTCTTCAGGATAGCTTAAACTTTCAAGTAATGCAAATCGGTCTTTTGGAGGTAATGAACTAAGGATTGTATTTTTATCTTTTTCTTCTACATTTTCTAAAATCTTAATTGCATCATCTGATTCTAAATTTTTTAGTATATTAACTATTGAATCTGACGATAGATAAGCAATCATCTCTGACTGAATTGACTCATTTAATTCAACAAAAACTTCAGGATCAACTTTGAAACTATTTAATTTTATTAAATTTTCTCTATCATTTTGGCTTAGATGTTCAATAATATCAGCAGCATCTGCTGGATGCATAGCATTGAACGAATTTGTAATAAATCCAGCATCATTTGAGGCAATTTTATCTGTGACAACTTTGATGAATTCTTTGTTAAATTCAAAGTTAACTTTTTTATCTTTTATTTTTTTCACTATAGTCATAAAATTTACCTATAATTTAGTTGGCACTATTAATACAAAATAAAAATAATACAAATTTATAATGACAATAGAGATCAAAAAGTCAGTAAAACCAATAAAATATAAATCTGCGATAGATATACTTGAAGATAGATTGGAGCAAATCAAAGTAAATAAAAATCAAGAACTTATTTGGATACTTGAACATGAAGAGATTTATACTGGTGGAACAAGTTTTAGTGAAAATGAGATTTTAGATAAATCTATAAAATTTATTAAAACTAATAGAGGTGGAAAAATAACATATCACGGTCCTGGTCAATTGGTTTTTTATTTTGTAATCGACTTAAATAAAAGAGGCAAGAATATAAAAAAAATTATAACTGCAATTGAAAAGACAATTATAAATACTCTAAAAAATTATGATATAAAATGTTTTGCTGATAGAAAAAATATTGGAATTTGGTTTGAGCACAAATCTGGTAAAATAGATAAAATTGCAGCAATAGGCATAAAAGTAAAGAAATGGATTGCTTATCACGGTTTTGCATTAAATATCTCTAATGATCTTGATGTATATAAAAAGATAGTTCCTTGTGGAATAAAAGATAGAGGGGTTTCAAATTTAAATAAGATTAAAAAACAAAATTATAAAAATATTGAGAATGATTTAATAAAAAATTTTTTATCAAATATTAAAAATTAAGTCTTTTAGTTTTCAACATATTTCTAAAATAATCTGGAGGAGTGGCTCTAAAAGTGTATTTTTTCTTATTTATTTTAAATTTTATTTCATAAGAATGTAACATTAAATTTTTATTATTTATTTTTGAGTTATTTGTTGAATTATATTTTTTATCACCAATAATTGAATTTCCTAAATTAAATAATTGTTTTCTTAGTTGGTGTTTTCTTCCTGTAATTGGATTTAGCTGAATGAAGGTCGCATTATTATTTTTATCTATAATTTCATATTTTGTTTCAGCTTTTTCAACAATTTTTTTTTTATTTTCAAATCTTATCAAATCATCTTTTATCACACCTTTATCGATTAAAATTAATTCACCATTGCATATTGCTAAATATGTTTTATAAACCTTTCTTAATCTAAAAAGTGAAGTGAGCAGTTGGGCTGTTTCCCTATTCTTTGCAATTATAAAAACGCCAGAAGTATCCTTATCTAATCTGTGTACAGAGTAAGGCTTCTCATCTCTAAATAAATTACTTTTTGCAAATATATCAATTATATTTTTTTTAGATTTTGTTCCGCCCTGCACTGAAATTCCTGATTGTTTATTTAGAACAACAAAATTGTCATTATTTTCTATAATTAAATCCTCATTTTCTTTTATAATTTCATTACTAGGATTGTATTTTTTTTTATATTGCTCGATTTTTTCCTCAAAATTTAAATTATAAATATTAAGTTTGTCACCAGTTTTAACTTTTTGAGAGCTTTTTACTTTTTTTTGATTTAATTTTAGTTTTCCATTTCTTAGATTTTTTTCAATAAGTCCTTGTGGAATTTTTCCTAAATGATTTCGAATGAATCTGTCAATACGCATGTGATTAAAAGATTTATCTACGTTAATTGATTTTTTCATTTTTATTTTAACTTATTGCAACTATTGTTTTCCTTGCCTAGCTTAAGATCTTTGCACTTTTTACCTATAGCTATAGAATCATAATATACAACTGTATCAGCTCTTTTTGGAGGATTGCCTTTATGCATTATATTAAACCTATTAATATTACTTTTGTATATTCCAAACTTCATATACGGCTGTTTGCTTATATTATTATTAGTCAATCCGGTATAATTAACTACAAGTTTGTCATTAGCCCAAATCTTAATAAAACTCTTATTAGGCCAATCAACAAATTCCATATTAATAATAAAATCATTCCATTTACCTTTTACATTATTTGCTTCTAAAATTTTATAAGTGTCAAAACCTCCAAAACTATGATTTACAAAATCCGTCCATTGCAAATCTCCATTTGGAGCAACTCTAATCATAAAATTTACTGGACCTGCTTTAGAATGTATTTGCCATATAGTATTACTAATAGGAATAGTAAATTCACTATTTTCAGGGATATAAATACTAAATTTAAACCATGTATTTTTAGTCTTCAATCCTAGCATGCTAACTTCTGATCTTTCTCTAAAGGTATTGCACTCATCTGACTTTCTTTGTTGACCACAATCACCTTCACCATTTTTAAATTTCCAAGCAAATTTGCCAGATCTAACAATTTTATTTTGAATTAATAATCCATCTTTAGGAAAGTTATATAAGGGTGATAAATGCATTCTACATTTGGTTTTTTTTCCATGACTCCATTGACAGTCAATATTTGATAAGTCTATTAAATCTTTTTCATTATCTAAATTAAACCAAGGCATATTATCGTCACCTAATGTATAAAATTTTAAACCATCAATTTTTGCTGGATTTGCATTTAAAATATTAGTTGTAAAAAAAAATATTATAATTATTTGAAAAATTATATTTTTCATTTCATTAATATAAAATATTAGGTAATTGTTTTACAACATCAATTAAATAAAATATGAATTAAAGATTAAGCTGTAGCTTGTTTTTTATCTTCTACTTTTGGTGTATCTTTAGTCGGACTCTTTTTCTTTTTATCAACTCTTTTTGCTTCAACATCTCTGTCTACAAATTCAATTACTGCCATTGGCGCATTATCGCCATATCTAAATCCAGCCTTTATAATTCTTGTGTATCCACCTTTTCTATTTTCATATCTTTTAGAAAGGGTTTTTTTAACTTTATTTGTAGATTTAATGTCTTGTAACTTCGAGATTAATGTTTTTGTATTAGATAAGGTGTCTGTCTTGCCCAGTGTTATAATTTTATCAGCTTGTGGTTTTAAAACCTTTGCTTTGGGCAATGTTGTTTTGATTTGCTCATATTTTATTAATGAGTTGAGCATATTTTTAATCAGAGCCTTTCTGTGTTCTGAAGTTCTATTGAGCTTTTTATAGCCCATTTTATGTCTCATTAGATAGCTTCCTCTAGTTTTTTAGATAATTCAGCAATATTATCTGGCGGCCAATTTGGAATTTCCATTCCAAGATATAATGACATTCCAGTTAATACTTCTTTAATTTCATTTAATGATTTTCTACCAAAATTAGGTGTTCTTAACATTTCACCTTCTGATTTTTGTACTAAATCACCAATATAGATAATATTATCATTTTTTAGGCAGTTCATTGATCTTACAGAAAGCTCTAACTCATCGACTTTTCTTAACAAATTCTTATTAAATTCTGGCTCTGAAGGTTGCTCTTTTACGATAACTTCTTGTGGTTCATCAAAGTTAACAAACATTCCTAGTTGATCTTGGAAAATTCTTGCAGAATATGCAACAGCATCTTCCGCTGAGATTGATCCATTTGTTTCAACTTCCATTGTTAATTTATCATAATCTAAGGCTTTTCCTTCTCTTGCAGTACTAACTGAATAAGAAACTTTTTTTACTGGACTAAATAATGAATCTATTGGAATTAAACCAAGTGGTGGTTCCTCTGGTTTGTTCATGTCAGCAGATACATATCCTTTTCCAGTTCCTACCGACATTTCCATATGAAATTTAGTATTTTCATCCAAGTTACAAATAACTAAATCTGGATTTAATATTTCAATATCAGCAACAGGAGTTATATCGGATGCCTTTATTTCTCCAGGACCTTTGGCATCAAGTATCAATTTTTTTGGTTCATCAGATGTACTTTTCAAAGCTAAAGATTTTACATTTAATACAATATCAGTGACATCTTCCCTGACACCTTTAATCGATGTAAATTCATGTAGTACACCATCGATCTGAATAGAGGTTACAGCAGTTCCTCTAATAGAGGACAAAAGTATTCTTCTTAATGAATTACCAAGGGTTAACCCATATCCTTTTTCTAGTGGTTCAGCTGTGATCTTTGCAAATGCTTTATCGTCACTCAATTTAACATCTAGTTTTGCTGGTTTAATTAATGATTTCCAATTTTTTGAATTTACCTCTGTTTGCTCCATTAAACTCTCCTTTTTTTAGGTGGTCTCGTACCATTATGTGGCATTGGTGTTGTATCTTTAATTGATATAATTTTAAATCCTCTAGCCTGTAAAGCTCTCAAGGCAGTTTCTCTTCCTGATCCAGGACCTTTAACTTCAACAGACAAAATTTTCATACCAACTTCTAAAGCTTTGGCTGCGGCTGCATCAGCTGCAACTTGTGCTGCGTATGGTGTAGACTTACGAGAGCCTTTAAAACCTTTTTGGCCAGCAGATGCCCATGAAACTACATTTCCATTAGTATCAGCTATAGATACAATGGTATTGTTAAATGTAGACTGAACATAAGCTATTCCATTTAAAATATTTTTTTTACCTTTTTTTTTCTTTGAATATGAACTTTTTTTAGATTTAGTTTCTGTTTTCTGTTCTTTATTTTCAGTTGTATCTTTTTTCATTATTTTTTAAGTGGAGTTAATTTCTTACCTGCAATTGCAATTGCTTTTCCTTTTCTAGTTCTAGAATTACATCTCGTTCTTTGACCTCTAACAGGAAGTTTTTTTCTATGCCTAGATCCTCTATAAGTTGCAAGATCAATTAGTCTTTTTATACTTAAAGATGTTTCTCTTCTTAAATCACCTTCAACTGTAAATTTTTGATCAATATACTCTCTAATTTTTAAAATTTGATCATCAGTTAATTCATTTACTCTCTTTGATTTTGGTATTTCTAATTCAGTGCAAATTTGTTGAGAAAATTTATTTCCAATACCATAAATGTATGTAAGTCCAACATGAACTAATTTATTTTGTGGTATGTTTACACCTGCAATACGAGCCATAATTTTTGTGATAAATTGTGACTTTTATATAAGAAGATTAGTTAAAGTCAACGCCTTAAACATTCAAAAAAGCCTCTATTTTATTGGTTATTTGATCAATTTCCATTGTTCCATCAATCTCATGAAAATTTGAATTTTTTGAATAGTAATCCAATACTGGTCTAGTAGTTTCAATATAAGTATCATATCTTTTTAATATTGTGTCTACATCGTCATCAGTTCTTTTTTCTAAAATTTTCCTTTTTTTTATTCTTTCCACAATAGTTGCTTTGTTTACATTTAAAAAAAAAATATAATCTATTTTTTGATTTGAACTATTTAATAATATATCTAAATTTTTAGCCTGACTAATAGATCTAGGATAGCCATCAAATATTAATTTTTCTTTTTTATTTGGATCAAAAACATGATTTTTTAATAAACTGTTAACAATCTCATCACTGACAAATTTTCCTTCATTCATGTTATTTATTATTTTTTTTCCTATATCTGTGTCTTTTTTAATTTCCTCTCTTAAAATATCTCCAGTGGAAATTTGATACCCATTTAATTTTTTAACAAGATATTTAGCTTGAGTACCTTTCCCAGCTCCTGGAGGACCAAACAATATTATATTCACTTATCTACCAAATTTTGTTTTTTTTATAAGTTGTTCATATTGAGAGCTCATCATCCTTGTTTGGATTTGTGTGACAGTGTCAATTGCAACAACAACGACGATTAGAACAGAAGCACCACCTAAATAAAAAGGTATCGGATAATTAGCGATGAGAAATTCTGGCATCAAACAAACTAGTGCAAGATATAGTGCACCTATTGTTGTTAGTCTTGTCAATATTGTATCAATATAAAGTGCAGTACTTTCTCCTGGTCTTATACCTGGAACAAACCCACCATATTTTCTTAAATTCTCCGCTGTTTCAGTCGGATTAAAGGTTATTGAAGTATAAAAAAAAGTAAAAAATATTATTCCTGATGCATATAACAACATGTACAAAGGTTGCCCTTGAGAAAAATATGATGAAATATTTAAAAATGTTTCATTTTGTGAAACATTAAAATTTGAAAATGTGACTGGTAATAGTAATAAAGCGGAAGCAAAAATTGCAGGTATTACACCTGCTGAATTAATTTTTAATGGCAGATGTGAAGAGTCCCCTCCATACATTTTATTACCCATTTGTCTCTTTGGATAATTTATAAGAATTTTCCTTAATGCTCTCTCCATAAAAACAATAAACATTATAGTTGCAACAAGTAATATAAATATAAAGATTATCATTACAGTTGAAATTGCACCGGTTCTTCCTAATTCAAAAGTTGTTACTAAAGCTCTTGGAATTTCGGCAACAATACCTGAAAAAATAATTAATGAAATACCATTACCAATTCCTCTTTGTGTAATTTGCTCTCCAAGCCACATTAAAAATATAGTTCCAGCTACAATAGTTGTAACTGTTGAAATTTTAAAAAATATTCCAGGATTAATAACTAAATCTGCTGAAGATTCTAATCCGACTGCCAATCCATATCCTTGTATAGTTGCTAATAAAACAGTTCCATATCTTGTTATTTGAGTAATTTTTTGTCTTCCCATTTCACCTTGAGCTTTTAGATTTTTAAAATATTCTGAAACACCTGTTAGTAACTGGACAATAATTGAAGATGATATGTATGGCATTATTCCTAGAGCAAATATTGCCATTCTGCTTACAGCACCGCCGGCAAAAACGTTAAACATACCTAACAAACCTTTTTGATTACCTTCCATCATCACCTGAAGTTGATCCGGATCAATCCCTGGAAGAGGAACAAAAGTACCTAGTCTATAAACAGCAAGAATAAAAAGTGTAAATAATATTCTATTTCTTAGATCGCTAGATTGTGTTGAGGCACTCATTATTTAGATTGATTTTTAACAGTAATTTGTCCACCAGCTTTTTCAATTTTCTCTTTAGCAGTTTTAGAAGAATAATCTGCTTCAATATCAATTTTCGAATTAAAATTACCTTTTGATAAAACCTTAAATTTATTAATTGATTTTCTGAATAATTTAGATTTTTTTAATGTATTAATGTTTATTTTCTCATCAGCTTTAATTTTTTTATTATCAATAAGATTTTGTAAATCACCTAAGTTTATCACTGCTACAACATTTTTGCTGACAGGATTGAAACCTCTTTTAGGTAGCCTTCTATACAAAGGCATTTGACCACCTTCAAAACTTTTAATAGCTACTCCAGATCTTGATTTTTGACCTTTTACACCTCTGCCAGAAGTTTTACCTTTGCCGGACCCTATTCCTCTTCCTACACGAATTTTTTTTGTTTTAAGATTAGTTAATGTATTTAAAGATGTCATTATCCTCTTTTCTCAATAATCTCTGATATTTTTTTATTTCTTAAATTAGAAATATTTTTTGGTGAATTTTGTTTTGATAAAGCTTTTATACATGCTCTAATTACATTATGTGGATTTGCAGTACCTAAAGATTTGGCTACTATATCTTTTATACCAAGTACTTCACATACAGCTCTAACTGGTCCACCCGCTATTATACCTGTTCCTTTAGGCGCAGATCTTAACTTAATTTTTCCAGCACCATCTTTACCATATATGTCATGATGAATGGTTCGTCCATCTCTTAAAGGTATTTGTATTAATTTCCGTCTAGCTAATTCATTTGCCTTTTTTATTGCGTCGGGAACTTGTTTTGCTTTCGCATGAGCAATACCAATTTTTCCATTCTGATTACCAACGACGACTAAGGCAGAAAAACCAAATCTTCTTCCACCTTTAACAACTTTGGTTATCCTATTTATGTGAACTAATTTTTCAATAAACTCTGTATTTTTTTCCATATTTTAAAATTCCATACCATTTTTTCTAAGTGTTTCAGCAAAAATTTTAACTCTTCCATGATATTTATAAACACCTCTATCAAAATAAATTTTTTTAATATTTTTATCATTTGCTTTCTTTGCTAGTGCCTCAGCAACAATAGTTGATAATTCTGATTTGTTTTTTTTTTGATTTTTAATTTCCTTGTCTATCGAAGATGCAGAGACTAATGTAATATTTTTTACATCATCTATTATTTGTGCACTTATATTTTTTGCAGATCTAGAAACACTTAATCTATATCTATCTTTAGAAACATTTTTAAGTTTTTTTCTTACTCTAAATCTTTTTCTATCGATTGTACTTAGTCTCATTATTTTTTCTTACCCTCTTTTCTTAAAATATATTGTCCTTTTTCCTTTATTCCTTTTCCTTTATAAGGTTCAGGTGGTCTAATGCTTTTAATTTGTGAAGCAACCATACCAACTTGCTGTTTATTTGATCCACTTATTTTTAATGTTGTTTGTTTTTCGACAGCTATTTTAATACCCTCTGGAATATTGTAATTAATATCATGACTAAATCCTAGCTGCATATTTAAAATATTCCCTTTTA
Source organism: uncultured Pelagibacteraceae bacterium (assembly GCA_902595465.1). GTDB lineage: Bacteria > Pseudomonadota > Alphaproteobacteria > Pelagibacterales > Pelagibacteraceae > Pelagibacter. Next base: position 35,279 of record CACJQE010000004.1, on the reverse strand, counting down.
GTGCAGCTCTGAAACCCACACCTGTAAGTTCAAGTATTTTCTCATAACCACTACTTGCACCAATAATGGCATTATTAATTAAACTTCTATTCATGCCCCATAATCTTTTAGATGTATCGTCAAGTTTCTTTGGTTTTATTGATACGTCTTTACCTTCTGTAATATTAAGTTCAAACATCTCTAAATCTAATTTGATTGCCTGTTTGCCTAACGGCCCCTCAACATTAATTGTATTGCCAGATAATAAAACTTTTACTTTATCTGGAATTGGTATGTTTATTTTTCCTATTTTAGACATTAAAACACCTTACAAATAATTTCACCACCAAGTTTTTTCTTTCTTGCATCAACATCTGTCATCACACCTTGTGGCGTAGATACAATTGCAATACCAAGACCATTATTTATTTTTGGCAGACTACTCGCGCTAGAAAAAATTCTCCTCCCTGGTTTGGAAATTCTTTCAATAGTATTTATAACTGGATTTCCTGAGTTATATTTTAAATTAATTTCAATTGAAGGCTTTTTGTCATCATTGATTTTGTAGTCTATTATATAACCTTCAGACTTTAGCACATCAGCAATCTTAGCCTTAAATTTTGATGATGGTAATGAGACTTTACTGTGATTTCTCACTTGAGCATTTTTTATTCTTGCTAACATATCACCAATTGGATCACTTAAACTCATATTTTCCTTTCTACCAACTAGATTTTACCATTCCAGGAATTTTACCCTCTAAACCAAGTTGTCGAAGAGCTATTCTTGAAATTTTTAATTTTCTGTAAACACCGTGTGGTCTACCTGTAATTTGACACCTATTCATTACTCTAACTTTTGCAGAATTTCGTGGTAATTTTGACAATTTTTGCTGAGCTTTAAATCTTTCTTCTAAAGATAATTTTTTGTCCATTATTATTTTTTTTAGCTTCAATCTTTTCTTATAAAACTTGTCTGACAATTTTATTCTTTTGTTATTTTTATTTATTGCACTCATTTTAGCCATTAATTGCTCCTTTTTTCTCTAAATGGAAAATTTAAATGTTTTAATAATTCAAAACTGTGTTCTGCTTTTTGAGATTTAATAACTATTGTAATGTCTAAACCTCTAATTTTGTCTACTTTATCAAAATTTACCTCTGGAAATATGATATGTTCTTTAACGCCAAAAGTGTAATTTCCAAATTTATCAAAACCGTTGGGACTTAATCCCCTAAAATCTTTTATTCTTGGTAATGCTATATTTGTTAATCTATCAATAAATTCATACATTTTATTTTTTCTTAATGTTACCTTCAAACCTGAATTAGTACTTTTTCTGGTTTTAAAATTTGCAATAGATTTTTTGAATTTAGTTACTACAGGCATTTGACCAGTGATATTTGCCAGATCTTCTTGGCACGATTTTAGAATTTTTTGATCATTTCCATCAAGACCTAAACCCATATTTAAAACAATTTTTTGTATTCTTGGACCCATATATAAATTTTTATATCCAAACTTTTCTTTTAATGTTGGCTCAATATCTTTTGTTATGGTAAGCTTTAATCTAGGTATCATTATTTTTTAGCCTCGCTTTTATTTTTGGTATCAAAGATTGCTAAATTTGAGAGATGTATAAAGTTTTCCTTTGAAACTATTCCACCTTTCTTTTCTTTTGTAGTTTTCACATGTTTTTTTACCATGTTAATGCCTTTAACTTTTGCTCTATTATTTTTTCTATCAATTTCAATGACATCACCATCTTTATTTTTATCCTTACCGGTCAATATTTTTACTTTAACACCTTTTTTAATCATTATAATACCTCTGGTGCCAAAGAAATTATTTTCATTTGTCCTCTATTTCTTAATTCTCTAGTAACTGGTCCAAAAATCCTAGTACCTATTGGCTCTCCTTTATCATCTGTGAGAACAGCTGCATTATTATCAAATCTTACTTTGGATCCATCATTTCTATGAATTCCTTTTTTAACTCTAACAACAACAGCTTTATGAACCGCACCTTTTTTAACCTTTCCTTTTGGAATTGCCTCTTTAACTGCTACAACGATAGTATCACCAATACTTGCATATCTTCTTTTAGATCCACCTAACACTTTTATGCATTCAATTTTTTTTGCACCAGTATTATCAGCAACAAATAATTCTGTCTGTACTTGTATCATTTATAAACTCCTATCACTTCAAATTTTTTCGACTTTGAGTAAGGTTTGCTCTCTTGTATCGATACTTTATCACCATTTTTATATTTATTCTCTTCGTCATGAACGCTATATTTTTTTCTAGCTTTAATTACTTTTTTTAATACTGGATGTTGGTATTTTCGCTCAACTAAAACTGTAATAGTTTTATTTGGCTTATCGCTGACAACTATTCCATTTAATACTTTTTTAGGCATTTTTTCTCACTACTAATGTTTTTAATCTCGCAATATTTTTCTTTGTTTCACTTATTTTTGATGGACTTTTTATCTGACCATTAATTTTTTGAAATCTAAAGTTAAAAAGATCTTTTTTTAATTTTTCAATATCTTTCAGAGCTTGTTCTTTGGTCATTTTTTTTATCTCACTTTTTTTCATTTAAATTCTCTTAATAAATTTGCATTTAATTGGCAGTTTTGCCGATGCTTTGTATAAAGCCTCTCTAGCAATTTCTTCTGTTACTCCGTCAACCTCAAATAAAATTCTTCCTGGTTTAACTCTGCATGCCCAAAATTCAGGTGAGCCCTTTCCTTTACCCATTCTTACCTCAGTAGGTTTTTTTGAAACAGGTATATTGGGAAACATTCTTGTCCAAACTCTACCTTGTCTTTTCATGTGTCTTGTTAATGCTACTCTAGCTGCCTCTATCTGTCTGGATATAATTCTTTCTGGCTGAATTGCTTTCAATCCAAAAGAGCCATAATTCATAACATTACATCTGGAAGCATTGCCATGAATTCTTCCTTTATGTGCTTTTCTAAACTTTGTTCTAGTTGGTTGTAACATTATTATGTTTTATTCCTTTCTTGACTAAATTCTTTTGTGAAAATTTCTCCTTTATATATCCAAACTTTTATTCCAATTATTCCATAGGTAGTTAAAGCTTCTGCTTCAGCGTAATCAATATCTGCTCTTAAAGTATGGGATGGAATACTTCCATCTCTTAGCCATTCTGTTCTTGCAATTTCGTTTCCACCAAGTCTTCCACTACAAGAGACTTTAATTCCTTTAGCTCCTAATCTTAATGCAGATTGCATTGCTCTCTTCATTGCTCTCCTGTACGAAACACGTTTAACTAGTTGTTGGGCGATGTTCTCAGCAACCAAAAATGAATTTGTCTCAGGTTTTTTAACTTCCTTAATATTTAGCACTATTTCATTTGCACTCAATCTTGATAATTTCCCTTTAATTTTTTCTATGTCACTTCCCTTTTTTCCAATTACAAATCCAGGTCTAGAAGTATAAATTGTTACGAAACATTTTTTTGCCGATCTCTCTATCATTACTTTCGAAACACCAGAATTGATAACATTTTTTTTAATGAATTCTCTGATCTTAAAATCTTCAATTAAATAATTTCCAAAATCTTGTTTTTTTGCATACCAGACAGAATCCCATCCTCTATTAATACCTAATCTTAAACCTACTGGATTAACCTTTTGTCCCATGTTCCTTCTCTTTTTGTTTCATTTGTTCACTCAAAACGATTGTTACGTTTGAGTATGGTTTCATAATTTCTGCAGCTCTACCTTTGGCTCTAGCTCTAAATCTTTTCATTATTACCTGTTTTCCACAGAAAGCTTCTTTAACAAATAAATTGTCAATATCGTATTGAAAATTATTTTCTGCATTAGCAACTGCTGATGAAATTGTTTTTTTAACATCTTTAGAAATTCTTTTTTCTGAGAAAGATAAATCTCTAATCGCAATTTCTACTTTTTTACCAACTATTGATTTAAGTATAGGTTTTAATTTTCTTACACTAGATCTTACATTCTTATTTATTGATCTAACTTGTTTTAAATCTATATCTTTATTTTTACTCATATTTATTTCTTATCAGCTCCTTTTGCTCCACCCTCAACCTTTGCTTTTTTATCAGCTGGTGTATGTCCAAAAAACTGTCTTGTTGGAGCAAATTCTCCAAATTTGTGTCCTACCATGTCTTCAGATACAGTTATTGGTATAAATTTTTTACCGTTATAAATTAAAAAACTAAATCCTACAAAGTCAGGTATTATTGTAGACTTTCTAGACCAAGTTTTAATTGGTTTTCTATTAGGATCGTTTTTAATTTTTTCAACTTTTTTAATTAAACTTTCTTCAACAAACGGTCCTTTCCAAACAGATCTTGCCATAATTTATGCTCTCTTCTTCTTTCTTCGTCTTATTATAAATTTATCAGTTCTTTTATTGTCTCTTGTTTTTAATCCTTTAGCTGATTGTCCAGTAGGAGAAACAGGGTGTCTACCACCTGCAGATTTTCCTTCACCACCACCATGAGGGTGATCCACTGGATTTTTGACAACTCCTCTTGTATGTGGTCTTCTTCCCAACCATCTTGATCGACCAGCTTTACCGATTTTAATATTTTTTTGATCTGGATTAGATAATACTCCAATTGTAGCCAACGCTCTTGAATCTATTTTTCTAACTTCACCTGAAGTCATTTTTATAATTGAGTAATTTCCGTCAATACCAGATATCGTTACAGAAGAACCGGCTGCTCTTGCTATTTTTCCACCAGCACCTGGCTGTATTTCAACATTGTGTATATCAATACCTACCGGAATATCCTTTAATGGTAAACAATTTCCTGTTTTAATTTCTGAAGACGGACCGTTTTGAACGTGATCACCAACTTTTATTTTTTGCGGAGCAAGATAATAGAATTTTTGATTATCCTCAAATTTAACCAACATTATATGACATGACCTGTTTGGGTCATACTCGATTCTTTCTACAATTGCCTTCATATCGTTCTTTTTTCTATAAAAATCAATTTTTCTATATTTATGTTTATGTCCACCACCGTGATTTCGTGAAGTTATTCGACCATAATTATTTCTTCCTTTTGATGAATAATTCGCACTTGTTAATGGTTTATAAGGTTTGCCTTTCCAAAGACCCTCTCTACTAGTCAGTATAGTGCCTCTAGTAGATTTTGTGTAAGGTTTAAATGTTTTTAAAGCCATAGCTTAAATACCTGTTGTTAAGTCAATATTTTGACCTTTTTTAAGAGTAATAATTGCTTTTTTAAAACCCTTTTTTTTAACTTTTTTTCCTCTAGTAGATTTAATTAGTGTTTTTTTATTAATAATGTTAATTTTTGTAACGTTGACTTTAAAAATTTTTTCAATTGATCCTTTTAAAGTTTTTTTATTAGCGCTTTGAGGCACCTTAAAAACAATTTTATTTTGTTCAGATAAATTTGTTGATTTTTCAGTTACAACGGGAAACAGGATTTTATCGTATAAGCTTAATTTATCCATTATTGATACCTTTTTTCCAATTCTTTAACTGAGCTTTCAGTAAATATAATTTTTTTATATTTAACTAAATCATATGCACTGAAATGGTTTGCATCTGTCAATTTGACATTAGGAATATTTTTGATTGATCTTAAGATATTATCTTTTGATTTTGTATCAAATATTAATAATGAGTTATTTGCATCAAACTTCTTTAAAAGTTCAAACATTTCTTTTGTTTTTTCAATTCTTTTTCCAAAATCATCAAAAATAATTACGTTATTCGATTTATTTTTTTCAGTAATAAGTGAAGCTATACTGATTTTTTTTTCGCTTTTATTCAACTTTCTAGTTTTATAATTATCCTGACCTTTGGGTCCATGAGCTATTCCTCCACCTACAAATATAGGAGCCTTTTTACTAGAGTGTCGTGCATTACCAGTGCCTTTTTGTGAGTAAATTTTAGAAGTAGAGCCAGTTATTTCATTTCTTTGCTTTGTTTTTGCTTTTCTACTCTTAAAGTTTGCGTTTAATTTATAGATAACACCACTCACCAACTGGTTATTAATATTAGTACTAAAAATCTTATCTAGCACCTCTATGCTTTGTTTTTTTCCATCAATACTTAATTTATCTATTTTCATTTATTTTTCTTTTTATCTACTGATTTCTTTTGCTTTTCAATTTGCTCATTTTTTTCTTCAATTGACATTCGGTTAATATCTTTGACTGATTTTCTAATTAAAACCTCTGCATTTTTTGATCCTGGAATAGATCCTTTTAAATATAGCAAATTGTTCTCTTTGTCAGTTTTTATAACTTCAATATTTTGTATAGTTCTAATTTTATCTCCCATATGACCAGCCATTTTTTTTCCTTTAAAAACTTTACCTGGATCTTGCCTTTGTCCAGTTGAACCATGTGATCTATGTGAAATTGAAACACCGTGAGTAGCCCTTAATCCACCAAAATTATGCCTTTTCATCACACCTGCAAATCCTTTACCAATTGTCTTGGATTTAACATCAACAAATTTTACATTTTCAAATATCTCTAATCCAATTTCATTTCCCTCTTTGAAATTTTCAGTACTTTCTAACCTAAACTCTTTAAGTGTTTTTTTTGGCTCAGTATTTTTTTTGGCGAAATATCCTTTCATAGCTTTGTTTAATTTTGAGTTTTTAATTTTCCCAAATCCTATTTGAACTGCACTATATCCTCTGTTATCTTTGTTAATAACGTTTATTACTCTTCCTGTCTCCATTTTTAAAACAGTAACTGGAACTGATTGTCCAGTTTTAAAAAACTCTCTAGACATTCCTATTTTTTTTCCAATTAAAGCTAAATTATCCATTATATTTTAATCTCCACATCTACTCCTGATGCTAAATCAAGTTTCATCAGTGCTTCAACAGTTGCAGGCGTTGGTTCAATAATATCAATTAATCTTTTATGAGTTCTTGTTTCAAATTGTTCTCTACTTTTTTTATCAATATGTGGTGATCTTAAAACGGTGTATCTCTCTATTTTTGTTGGGAGGGGTATCGGACCTTTAATATTGGCGCCTGTCCTTTTGACAGTATTTACAATTTCTTCAGTCGACTGATCCAAAACTTTATTATCGTATGCTCTTAATTTTATTCTAATATTTTGTTTATCCATAACTAACCTGTTTTCTTAGTAACCTCATCTTGAACATTTTGTGGAACTTTGTCGTAATGATCAAAAAACATTGAGTATTGAGCTCTACCTTGTGACATTGATCTTAAGCTGTTAATATACCCAAACATATTTGCTAATGGCACCATAGCAGTTATTACTGTTGCGTTACCTCTTTGCTCCTGCGTACTTATTTGACCTCTCCTACTATTTAAATCACCTATTACATCTCCCATGTAATCTTCAGGAGTGACAACTTCTACTCTCATGACTGGTTCTAAAAGCTTTAAAGTTCCTCGAGCACAAGCTTCTTTAAAACATTGTCTTGAGGCAAGTTCAAAAGCTAATACACTTGAGTCAACATCATGATGTAATCCATCTAATATTGTAACTTTATAATCAATCAAGGGAAATCCAGCTAAAATTCCACCATCAGCTATAGTCTCTACACCTTTTTCAACACCTGGTATAAATTCTTTTGGAATTGCCCCACCTTTGATTTTACTTTCAATTTCTCTACCTTTGCCAGGCTCTAATGGTTCAACAGATAATTTAACTCTTGCAAATTGTCCAGCTCCACCACTCTGCTTTTTATGTGTGTAATCAAATTCAGCAGCATTTAAGATTGTTTCTCTATATGCAACTTGAGGTGCTCCTACATTTGCCTCAACTTTGAATTCTCTTTTCATTCTATCAACAATAATATCCAAATGTAATTCTCCCATTCCTTTGATTATTGTTTGACCTGACTCTTCGTCAGATGAAACTCTAAATGAAGGGTCTTCTTTAGCCAATCTTCCTAGTGCTTCACCCATTTTTTCTTGATCAGCTTTTGATTTTGGCTCAACAGCTATTTCTATAACAGGATCCGGAAATTCCATTGGTTCAAGCAATACTGGTGCATCTTTATTTGCCAATGTATGACCTGTTATTGTGTTTTTTAATCCAGCGAGAGCGACTATATCACCTGCACTTGCTTCTTTAATATCTTCTCTAGAATTCGCATGCATTAGAAGCATCCTTCCAACTCTTTCCTCTTTATCTGATGATGTATTATAAACTCCAGTTCCTGATTTAACTGTACCTGAATAAATTCTAATAAATGTAAGACTTCCTACAAATGGGTCCGTTGCTACTTTAAAGGCTAAGGCAGAAAATGGAGCGCTATCCTCAAACTTCATCTCAATTTCTTCATCAGATCCTGGTTTTGTACCCATAATTGATCCGAGATCTTCAGGGCTTGGCAAATAATCTACAACTGCATCTAGTAATGGTTGGACTCCTTTATTTTTAAATGCTGATCCTGTTAAAACTGGCACAAACTCAAAATTTAAACATCCTTTTCTTACACATTTAATCAAATCTTCTTGTTTAATTTCTTCACCACCTAAATAAGCTTCCATTAATTTTTCGTCTTGCTCAACGGCTGTCTCAACCAATTCTTGTCTATATTTGTCACAAATTTCTTTAAGATCATCAGGTATATCTTTTTCTTCCCATTCAGCGCCAAGGTCTTCATTTTTCCAGACAATTGCTTTCATTTTAACTAAATCAACAACACCTTGTAATGATGCTTCTATTCCAATTGGAATCTGCATAACTAAAGGTTTGGCACCAAGCCTATCTTTAATCATATCTACACATCTAAAAAAATCTGCACCAGTTCTATCAAGTTTATTAACAAAACAGATTCTTGGGACTTTATACTTATCAGCTTGTCTCCAAACTGTTTCAGATTGTGGTTCGACACCAGCAACACCATCAAATACTGCAACAGCACCATCCAAAACTTTTAGAGATCTTTCGACTTCAATTGTAAAATCAACATGGCCTGGGGTATCAATAATATTAATTCTATGTTCTCGCCAAAAACAAGTAGTTGCAGCTGAGGTGATAGTAATACCTCTTTCCTGCTCTTGTTCCATCCAATCCATCGTTGCCGCACCATCATGTACTTCTCCAATTTTATGACTTTTGCCTGTGTAGTATAAAATTCTTTCTGTAGTTGTAGTTTTACCAGCATCGATATGAGCCATGATACCAATGTTTCTGTATTTATTTAGAGTGTGAGTTTTTGACATATTAATTACCATCTGAAATGTGCAAAAGCTTTATTTGACTCTGCCATTTTATGTGTATCTTCCTTTTTTTTAATTGCCGAACCTCTATTTTGATATGCATCAAAAATTTCGTTAAATAATTTATCTGACATTTTTTTGTCTTTTCTTTTTCTTGATGCATCTATGATCCATCTTAGTGCTAGTGCTTGTGATCTTTTAGCCTTCACCTCTACAGGAACTTGATATGTAGCACCTCCAACACGTCTTGATCTAACTTCAACTGTTGGTCTTACGTTATTTATCGCATCATTAAATACTGTTAATGGTTCATCTTTAGATTTAGTTTTAATTTTATCAATTGCATCATATACAATTTTTTCTGCAATTGTTTTTTTACCATCTAACATTATAGAATTAATTAATTTTGGAACTATTACTGATTTATATTTAGGATCTACAATTGGAATTTTTTTAGGAGCTTTTCTTTTTCGAGACATTTTTTATTTACCTTTTTTAGTTCCATATAAAGAACGTCTTTGTTTTCTATTTGCAACTCCTTGGGTATCTAAATTGCCACGTAGTATATGATATCTAACTCCAGGCAAATCTTTAACACGACCACCTCTTATTAATACTACAGAGTGCTCTTGTAAATTGTGTCCTTCACCAGGTATATAAGCTGTGACTTCAAAACCATTTGACAGTCTAACTCTTGCAACCTTTCTTAGAGCCGAATTAGGTTTCTTTGGAGTAGTTGTATAAACTTTTACACAAACACCTCTTTTCAAAGGTTGTTTTTCTAATGCTGGAACTTTATTCCTAGAAATTTGTTTTTCTCTTCCTTTTCTTAACAACTGGTTAATTGTTGGCATAAAATTTTTTTATAAGTTTGATTTTAGAGGAAATAACTGTCAGGTTATTTGTGGCAGCGTTTAGTGCACTAGTCACTACATTCCAACCAAAAACACGCACAAACTACTATAGAAATTCCATTTGTCAAATTAAAAGACATGGAAAAATGATAATTTTTTATTGATTTACGGGGGTTTCTGCTTGTTCAATCTTCTCGTTTTCAGCAATGAATTTTTCATCGTCTAAACGAGCTTTCTTGCTCCACAAATTTTTAACAGATCCAGTACCAGCAGGAACTAATCTACCAACAATAACATTTTCCTTTAATCCAGATAACTTATCTACCTTACCTTTGATAGCAGCGTCTGTTAAAACTCTTGTTGTTTCTTGGAAAGAAGCAGCTGAAATAAATGACTCTGTTTGAAGTGAAGCTTTAGTTATTCCCATTAAAACTCTCTCTCCAACGGCAGGGTTTTTACCATCTTTAACAAGTTGTTCATTAGTGTTTTCAAATTTAATTCTATCGACAATTTCACCAGGTAAATATGAACTATCTCCTTGAACTTTTACTTCAATTTTTTTCAACATTTGTCTTAAAATAACTTCAATGTGCTTATCATTTATTATTACACCTTGTAACCTATAAACATCTTGTACCTGGTTTACAAAATATTCAGTCAATTCTTCTATACCTAATATTCTTAGAATATCATGTGGTAATGGTTGACCATCTAATAAGTACTCACCTTTTTTAATTTTTTCACCTTGGTTAAAATTAATGTGTTTTCCTTTTGGAATTAAATAGCTTGAAGTATCACCATTTTCGGATTCTATTGTTACCCTTTGTTTGCCTCTTACCTCTTTACCAAATATTACTTTACCATCATTCTCTGCAATGATTGCACTATCTTTTGCTTTTCTCGCTTCAAATAGTTCGGCAACTCTTGGTAAGCCTCCTGTAATATCTTTGGTCTTCGTTGTCTCTTTGGGTAGTCTAGCTATTACATCTCCAGCCGAAATTTTTTGTCCATCTTTAACAGATAAAATTGAATCTGGTACTAAGTAGTATCTTGCTTCATTATCGTCAGCTTTTTTTATAACATTGCCTTTTGCATCTCTTAGAGTAATTCTTGGTTTTAAATCTGTATTTTTAGATTGTGTTTTCCAATCAACAACAGCTTTTGTAGAAATTCCAGTTGCATCATCTGTCGTTTCTGCAATTGATACACCATCTATTAAATCTACATAATTTGCTATTCCATCTTTTTCAGCAATAACTGGAGTTGTATATGGATCCCACTCGCATATTTTTGATCCTTTTTTAACTTTATCTCCATTTTCAAAGAAAAGTTTCGATCCATATGGCACCTTGTATGATGCTACTTGTAATCCATTATCATCTTCAATTGAAAGCTCAGTATTTCTTCCCATAACAATTAAATTCTTTTTTGAGTCTACTAACAAGTTCGTATTAACAATTTTCAAAATACCATCATTATTTGACACTATTTGAGAGTCTTGTTTAACTGATGCTGTTCCTCCAACGTGGAATGTTCTCATTGTAAGCTGAGTACCTGGTTCTCCTATTGATTGAGCTGATATCATTCCAATCGCTTCACCAACATGAACCATTTTTCCTCTAGAAAGATCTCTTCCATATGAAGTAGCACAAACACCTTCCTTCATACCACATGTCATTACTGAATAAACATTAAGGCTCTTCACACCAGCAGAATCTATTTTTTCACATCCTGCTTCATCAATCATTTGATCTTTTTTGATTAAAACATCTCCAGTTAATGGATTTTTTACATCTTTTGCTGCTACTCTTCCAAGAGCTCTTTCGGATAAACTAACCATAATATTTCCACCTTCTAGTACTTCCGTTAGTTTTATTGAACCACATTTAGCAATACACTTTGAAGAAGTTATGGTTAAATCTTGGGCAACATCGCAAAGTCTTCTAGTTAAATATCCTGAGCTTGCTGTCTTTAATGCTGTATCAGCAAGTCCTTTTCTTGCACCGTGAGTAGAATTAAAATATTCTAAAGCAGTTAACCCTTCTTTAAAATTTGATGTAATTGGAGATTCTATAATTTCTCCAGATGGTTTGGCAATTAATCCTCTCATACCAGCTAATTGCTTCATTTGAGCAGCAGAACCTCTTGCTCCACTGTCTGCCATCATAAATACTGAATTAATTTTTAGTCCATCTTCAGTCATTTCTGTGGCAGAAATTCTTTTCATCATTTCCGATGCAACTTTATCAGTACATTTTGACCATGCATCTATAACTTTATTATATTTTTCACCTCTTGTTATTAACCCCTCTGCATATTGATTTTCATAATCTGAAATTAGTTTTTTAGTTTCATCAATTAATTGCTGTTTGTTATCTGGGATTACTAAATCGTCTTTACCAAATGATATTCCGGCTTTGAAAGCATGTTTAAATCCAAGATCTTTTAATTTATCACAAAATATTACTGTGCTTTTTTGACCAGAAAATCTGAATACATGATCAATGACCTCAGAAACAATTTTTTTTGGTAGTAATCTGTCAACCAGAGCAAATTTATTATTTATATTTTTTGGAATTAAGTTCGCTAATAAAAATCTTCCAGCTGTGCTAATATGTTTTTCATATTTAGTATTGCCTTTTTCATCAACAGTTGCAAATCTAGAGACAATTCTTGAATGAACTTTAATTTGACCAATTTCTAAAGCATGCTCAATCTCAGAAGTATTTACAAAATATCCCTCAACTCTATCTGTTTGATAAGGTGGTTGAGAAAGATAGTAAATTCCTAAAATCATATCCTGACTTGGAACAATTATAGGTTTTCCATTTGAAGGGCTTAAAATATTGTTTGTAGACATCATTAAAACTCTCGCTTCTAATTGTGCCTCTAAACTTAATGGTACGTGAACTGCCATCTGATCACCATCAAAATCTGCATTAAATGCAGCACAAGTTAGTGGATGTAATTCTATTGCATTACCTTCAATTAATTTAGGTTCAAAAGCTTGAACACCTAATCTATGTAAAGTTGGAGCTCTGTTTAATATAACGGGGTGTTCTCTAACAATTAATTCTAAAGCATCCCAAACTTCGTTTCTTTCTCTTTCGACAAGTTTTTTTGCTTGTTTTATTGTAGAAGCAAGCCCAAGTTTATTTAATCTTGCATATAGAAATGGTTTGAACAATTCTAAAGCCATTTTCTTAGGCAAGCCACATTCGTGTAATTTTAAGTCTGGTCCAACTACGATCACTGATCTTCCAGAGTAATCAACTCTCTTACCCAATAAATTTTGTCTAAATCTTCCTTGCTTACCTTTTAACATTTCTGCTAAGGATTTAAGAGGTCTTTTGCCTGTCCCCGTGATTACTCTCCCTCTTCTTCCATTATCAAACAATGCGTCAACAGATTCTTGAAGCATTCTCTTTTCATTTCTAACAATTATATCGGGAGCTTTTAGATCCATTAATCTTTTTAAACGGTTATTTCTATTTATAACCCTTCTGTATAAATCATTTAAATCTGATGTAGCAAATCTACCTCCATCTAAAGGAACTAATGGTCTAAGCTCTGGTGGAATTACTGGAATAGTTGTTAAAATCATCCATTCGGGCTTATTTCCAGTCTCAATGAATGATTCAATTAATTTTAATCTTTTAATAGATCTTTCTTCTGAAACTTTTGATTTAGTTTCTTTAATTGATTTAATTAATGTCTCTTTTTCTTGCTCTAAATCTATGGATTTTAATATTTCTAAAATTGCTTCAGCACCGATTCCTGCAGTAAATGATTCTTCTCCAAACTCATCTTGGTATTTTATAAGTTCTTCTTCACCTAAAAGCTGGTATTTTTTAAGTCCTGTTAATCCTGGTTCGATGACTATGAAATTTTCAAAGTAAAGTACTCTTTCTACCTCTTTTAACTTCATGTCTATTGCAAGAGATATTCTGCTAGGTAACGATTTTAGAAACCATATGTGGGCGACCGGTGTTGCTAAATTTATGTGGCCCATCCTTTCACGCCTTACGTTTGATTTAGTTACTTCAACACCACATTTTTCACATATAATTCCTCTGAATTTCATTCTTTTATACTTACCACATAAGCATTCATAATCTTTTATAGGACCAAATATTCGTGCACAAAATAGTCCATCTTTTTCTGGTCGAAATGTTCTATAATTAATTGTTTCTGGTTTTTTAATTTCTCCGTAAGTCCAAGACTTAATTTTCTCTGGACTTGCAAGAGTTATTTTTATGCTATTAAAATTTTGCGCTTCTGAAATTTCTGAAGATTTGAATAAATCTGTTAATTCTTTACTCATATTAATTTAACTCCACATTTAGTGCTAAAGATTTAATTTCTTTAACTAAAACGTTAAATGACTCTGGTATACCGGACTCAAAGTTTTCCTCACCTTTTACAATTGTTTCATATACTTTAACTCTTCCAGCTACATCATCAGACTTAACAGTTAATATTTCTTGAAGTGTATATGATGCTCCGTAAGCCTCTAAAGCCCAAACTTCCATCTCACCAAATCTTTGACCACCTAATTGAGCTTTTCCACCTAATGGCTGTTGTGTTACTAAGCTGTACGGACCAGTAGATCTAGCATGAATTTTATCTTCTACTAAATGGTGAAGTTTTAACATGTATATTGTTCCTACCGTGACTGGTCTGTCAAATTTTTCACCAGTTCTACCATCCCACAAAGTAGTTTGACCGGAGTTGGGCAATTCTGCTAATTCTAACATTTTTGTTACATCATTTTCTTTAGCTCCATCAAATACTGGAGTAGCAATGGGTACACCATGTCTAATATTAGAACATAGATCTTCAAACTCAGAAGAATTTAACTTTTCAATATCTTCGTCATATATTTCATTGCCATAAACCTTCTTTAAAAAAGATTTTATTTTTTCAGTTTTTTCTATTTTTTTTTGATTTTCATTTACTAATTGATTTAATTTTTCACCCAATTCAGTACATGACCACCCTAAGTGGGTTTCTAATATTTGACCAACATTCATCCTACTTGGAACTCCCAATGGATTAAGAACTATATCTACTGGTTTGCCATTTTCTCTGTAAGGCATATCTTCCACTGGCACTATTTTACTCACAACACCTTTATTTCCATGTCTTCCGGACATTTTATCACCTGGTCTCAATCTTCTCTTAATTGCAACAAAAACTTTCACCATTTTCATTACACTTGGTAACAAATCATCTCCTTGTCTAATTTTTAAAACTTTATCTTCAAATCTTTCTTGAATATCTAGTTTTGCACTATTGTATTGTTCTTTAATTTGAGTAAGTGAAGATAACTTTGTTTGATCTTCAACTGATATTTTAAACAAGTCTGAAATTGGTAAATTTTCAATTATTTCATCAGAAATTATAGTATTAGCCTCAAAATCTTTAATTTTTTTATTAATTTTTGTTCCATTAAGAATAGATGATAGTCTTTGTTTTATGCTTCTTTCTAAGATTTCTTCTTCAACTTTTTTATCTTCTTGAACACTTTCAATCTCGGATCTTTCAATAGTTATTGATCTTTCATCTTTGTCTATACCATGTCTATTAAAAACTCGAACATCAACAACTATTCCACCACTTCCACTCGGCATTTTTAAAGATGTATCAGTAACATCTATTGCCTTTTCACCAAATATTGATCTTAGTAATTTCTCCTCTGGACCCGATGCAGTATCACCTTTAGGAGTAACTTTACCAACTAATATATCTCCAGGTTTGACTTCGGCTCCAATATAAACAATTCCAGATTCATCAAGATTTTTAAGAGATTCCTCGTTAACATTTGGTATATCTCTGGTAATATCTTCTTCTCCTAATTTTGTGTCTCTAGCCATTATTTCATATTCTTCAATATGAATAGATGTAAAAACATCATCAGTTACACATCTCTCAGAAATAAGTATAGAGTCTTCAAAATTGTAACCTTGCCAAGGCATAAAAGCTACAGTAACATTTTTTCCTAAAGCTAATTCTCCAACTTTTGTAGAAGGACCATCGGCGATAATATCACCAGATTTAACTTTATCACCGACTCTTACCAATGGTTTTTGATTAATGCATGTATTTTGGTTAGATCTTTTAAATTTCTGTAAATTATAAATGTCAACACCTGACTTTGAAAAATCTTTTTCACCAGAAGCTTTGATTACTATTCTTTTACCATCTATTTTGTCAACCACACCATCTCTCTTAGCTACAATAGTTACACCAGAATCAAGTGCTACATCACTCTCTATTCCCGTTCCTACTAATGGAGCTTCTGGCTTTAATAATGGAACTGCCTGCCTCATCATGTTTGAGCCCATTAATGCTCTATTAGCATCATCATTCTCTAAAAATGGGATTAGAGAAGCAGCTACCGAAACAAGTTGTTTTGGTGATACATCGATATAATCAATGTTTTCAGGTTTTGCTAAAATAAAATTTAAATTTTGTCTGCATGATACTAATTCCTCTTTAAACTTACCATTTTTGTCAATCAGTGAGTTAGCTTGTGCAATAGTATATTTAGTCTCTTCCATTGCAGATAAATATTCTATATTGCTCTGTACTAATCCATCTTTGACTTTTTTATATGGACTTTCAATAAAACCATATTTATTTATTTTTGAATACGTAGATAAACTATTTATTAAACCTATATTTGGACCTTCAGGGGTTTCTATTGGACAAATTCTTCCATAATGAGTTGGATGAACATCTCTTACTTCAAATCCAGCTCTTTCTCTTGTCAACCCGCCAGGTCCCAATGCAGAAACTCGTCTTTTGTGAGTTATCTCAGATAGTGGATTAGTTTGATCCATAAACTGAGATAGTTGTGAAGTTGCAAAAAAATCTTTTAAAGAAATTGTTAAAGGTTTTGCGTTTATTAAATCTTGTGGCATCGCTGACTCAACATCAAGCGTAGTCATCTTCTCTTTAATGGCTCTTTCCATTCTATAAACGCCTATACGTGCTTGATTTTCAACAAGTTCGCCGACCGATCTTACTCTCCTATTACCTAAATGATCAATATCATCAACATCATCTTTGCCATCTCTTAAATCTAGCATTTTTTGAATTATTGCTAAAATGTCATCATTTCGTAAAATAGTTATTTTATCTGAACAGTTGAGTTCCAATCTTGAATTCATTTTAACTCTACCTACATCAGACAAATCATATCTATCAGAACTAAAAAATAAGTTGTTAAATATCTGAGTGGCAATTTCTATTGTTGGTGGTTCCCCAGGTCTTAAAACTTTATAAATTTCAGTAATTGCATCATTTTTATTTTCATTTTTATCGTTAAAAATACTCAGTAATAAATACGGTCCTTTATTTATAGAATTGGTTCTTGAGATATCCAATGTTTTTATTTCAGACTCAATAATCTTAGCAATAATAGTATCATTTAATTCAGTTCCTATTTTAAATGTGTCCTCACCAACTATTATATCCCTGTGTAAAAATTTACCATAAAGTGACTCACTTGACACAAAAATTTCTTTTAAACCATCATTTGCAAGTTTCTTAGCCGTTAAGAAGTTTATTTTTTCTCCAAGTTTAACAACTACTTTATTATTCTTTGCATCTATTACTTCTTCTGAAAAATTCTTAGCTTTATAGTTCTCTGGATCGAATTTAGTTTTCCATTTATTTAATTTCTTGTCATATGTTAATGTTTCTTTTTGATAAAACTCATCAACAATATCATTTTTAGAAAACCCTAAAGCTTGCAATAAAGTTGATACAAGAATTTTCTTTTTTCTATCAATTCTAAAATACAAAAAGTCTTTAACATCAAATTCAAAATCTAACCAAGATCCCCTGTTAGGTATTACTCTGCAATTAAATAACAACTTCCCACTTGCATGAGATTTGCCCTTATCATGATCAAAGAAAACACCTGGGCTTCTGTGCATCTGGTTTACGACAACTCTTTGGACTCCATTAGTTATAAACGTTCCACTATTTGTCATCATAGGAACTTCACCCATATAAACTTCTTGCTCTTTTGCTGATAATATATCTTTTGTATTATTTTCTTGGTCTATTTCATATACAACTAATCTGAGCGTGCATTTTAAGGCAGCAGAATAAGTTAAACCTCTAGCGATGCATTCTTCTACATCAAATTTTGGTTTCTCCAAAGTGTAGGATACATATTCTAAAGTAGCCTTATCGTTTAAATCCTCTATAGGAAAAATACTTTTAAAAACTCTATCAAAACCTTTAACAAGATGCTGCTCCACATCTTGTTTGAATTCGGTTAATTCTTTGTAAGAATTTTTTTGTACTTCTATAAGATTTGGGATTGATAAACTCTCTTTGAGTTTTCCAAAACTTTTTCGAATGTTTTTCTTTTCAGTAAAAGATAATTGCATCTCAACAACTGATTAAATTAATTCAACCAGTTAATAATCCTATCTAATTTATTTTAGTTCTACTTTTGCGCCGGCTGCTTCAAGTTTTTGTTTAATCTCTTCTGCCTCTTTTTTATTAACACCTGTTTTGACTTCTTTTGGTGCTCCCTCAACTAAATCTTTTGCTTCTTTAAGCCCTAAAGCGGTAATCGCTCTTACCTCTTTAATAACATTAATTTTTTTATCTCCTGCAGCAGTTAACATAATAGTAAATTCATCTTTTTCCTCTTCCGGTGCTGCTCCACCTGCTGTTGCTGGTGCTGCTGCTACAGCTGCTGCTGCAGTCACGCCCCATTTTTCCTCGAGTTGTTTTGATAGTTCAGCTGCTTCTACAACAGTTAAACTTGATAAGTCATCTATAATTTTATTTAAGTCAGCCATATTAAATCTTGTCCCTGGTTATTTTTTTGATTTTTCGAGCGCTAAAATAGCGATTTTTGACGCCGGCGCAAGTAAAATACTTGCTATTTTTTGAGCTGGAGACCTCAATATTCCTACTATTTTAGCCCTAGCTTCTTCTAATGAAGGTAGTGTAGCTACATTTTTGACACCAGCAACGTCCAAAATGTCGGAACCCATGATTCCACCTAGTATTTTTAAATTTTCATTTTCTTTAGAAAAATTTGTTAAAATCTTTGCTGAAGTTATTGCATCTTCAGACAGTGCTACTGCTGTTGGACCTGAAAACAGATTA
This sequence comes from uncultured Pelagibacteraceae bacterium, assembly GCA_902595465.1. Taxonomy (GTDB): domain Bacteria; phylum Pseudomonadota; class Alphaproteobacteria; order Pelagibacterales; family Pelagibacteraceae; genus Pelagibacter. Next base: position 16,093 of record CACJQE010000004.1, on the reverse strand, counting down.
GATAGATCTTTGCATCTTGTTTTTTCCAATGCTAATTTTGTTATTCTATTATTTGTAATTTTAAATTTTATTCCGTGTTCCCTCATTTTAGCCCTAAGGTCATCAAGTTGGTTCATTGTTAAACCTTGGTAATGAGTAACAATTACAGCTTCAGATCTTTCAAACTGATTTGTCATATCAGATATATATTGCTTTTTTTGTTCTTTATTCATCATAACTAAATACTCTTACCTAATTTGATTTTATATGGAACGCCCATAGTAGAAGTTATAAAAGCTTGTTTAATCAAATCACCTTTAATTGTATTATTAGATTTTTCTTTTTCTAACGCATCTATTATCGCATTAAAATTCTTTATTAATTTATCATCTGAAAAAGATTTATTACCTATACTCACACCAATATTTCCGTCTTTATCATTCCTTATTTCAACTTGACCAGATTTTGCGTCAGTTACAGCTTTTTTTATATCATTAGTTACAGATCCCAATTTAGGATTTGGCATAAGTCCCTTGGGACCAAGCACTTTACCTAATTTCGATAGTTTAATCATCATACCAGGAGTACAAATTAATTTTTCAAAATTAATATTTCCTGATTTTATTTTCTCTATCAATTCGTCGCTGCCAACAACTTCTGCTCCAGCATCTTTTGCTTCTTGAAATTTATTCTCTTCACAAACAACACCTACTTTTACTTTTTTTGAACTTCCGCCCGGTAGGTTAATTACTGTTCTAATATTAATTTCACTTTTCTTTTGCTTATTATTAATTTGAAAACTTAAGTCTAAAGACTCATCAAATTTTGTTGTACAATTTTGTTTTAAAATAGGAATTAGTTTATCCACTGTTTCAGATTGCAAGTCTCTGGTTTTTTCTGGCAATTTTTTAAATCTTTTTGATGACATTATTCTACTACCTCTATACCCATTGACCTCGCAGATCCCGCAATAATTTTTGCAGCCTCATCAACATCATGTGCATTTAAATCTGCCATTTTTTTTTCCGCAATTTCTTCCAATTGTTTCTTAGTAATCTTTGCAACAATATTTCTACCAGGTTCTTTTGAACCACTTTTTAATTTTACAGCTTCTTTAATAAAATGAGATGCTGGTGGTGATTTAATTATAAAATCAAACTTTTTATCTTTATAAACTGTTATGATTACTGGAACAGGTTTGCCTGCAAAAGATTTTGTTTTTTCATTAAAAGCTTTACAAAAATCCATAATATTTATTCCCCTTTGACCTAAAGCTGGTCCAACTGGAGGTGCTGGGTTTGCCTGTCCACCATTAATTTGTAGCTTTATATATCCACTAATTTCTTTTTTTGCCATTAACTTGCCTTTTCTACCTGACTATATTCTAAATCAACGGGTGTTGGTCTTCCAAAAATTGATACAGAGACTTTTAGTCTTAATTTGTCTTCATCTATATCTTCTACTAAACCACTAAAAGATGCAAAAGGTCCATCAATAACTTGTACTTTTTCTCCTACATTATATTCAACGCCTGATTTGGGCTGCACAACGCCATCTTTAATTTGTCCAAGTATTTTTTCAATCTCCTTCTCGGAAACAGGTATTGGTGTGCCTTTTGTCCCTAAGAAACCGCTTACTTTTTTTAGGTTTTTTATCATATGGTAAATTGAATTATTCATCTCACTTTTTAATAAAACGTAACCAGGAAAATATTTTTTCTTTCTTTGAACTCTCTTACCTCTTTTTACTTCTGTAATATCATGAGTTGGCACAATGATTTCCTCAATTTTATCAGAAATGTTTGCTTTTGAAGCCTCTTCTTTTATTTCTTGGGCAACTTTGTTTTCAAAGCTTGAGTGAGACTGCACTATATACCAATTTTTCATTATAAATTTACCTTTAAAACTAATTCTAAAAGAAACTGAAGAACTTGATCCAATAAAAGAAAAAATAATGCAGCAACAATTGCCATTGCAACAACCATTAAAGATCCTTGAACAACTTCTTTTCCAGTTGGCCAAGTAACTTTAAAAGCTTCTTGCTTTACATCCTGAATAAATTTTAATGGATTTTTCATATTAATTTTATGGCAGGAGCGGAGGGAATCGAACCCCCAACCTCCGGTTTTGGAGACCGGCGCTCTACCAATTGAGCTACACTCCTATGGAGTTTACTCTATAATTTTAGTTACTACTCCAGCTCCTACTGTTCTACCACCTTCTCGAATAGCAAAATTTAACTTTTCAGCCATTGCGATAGGTGTAATTAATTTTACTGTAAATTTAGCATCATCACCTGGCATAACCATTTCAGTTCCTGCTGGTAACTCTACTTCACCTGTTACATCAGTTGTTCTGAAATAAAACTGAGGTCTGTATTTTGTAAAAAAAGGCGTATGTCTTCCACCTTCTTCTTTCTTCAATACATAAGCTTGTGCTTCAAATTTAGTATGTGGAGTTATTGATCCAGGTTTGCATAATACTTGTCCTCTTTCAACATCTGTTCTCTCAACACCTCTTAAAAGAGCACCAATGTTATCTCCAGCCTCACCAGAGTCTAAAAGTTTTCTAAACATTTCCACTCCTGTACAAACTGTTTTTTTAGTCTCTCTAATTCCAACAATTTCAATTTCATCACCAGTCTTAATTACTCCGGATTCAACTCTACCCGTTACAACTGTACCTCTTCCCGATATAGAGAATACATCCTCTACTGGCATTAAGAAATCTTTATCTTTTGGTCTATCTGGTTGTGGTATAAATTCGTCAACAGATTTCATAAGTTCCATTATTGAGTTCTTTCCAATTTCATCATCTCTTCCTTCAACTGCTGCTAATGCTGAGCCTTTGATTATTGGAGTTTTGTCACCTGGAAATTTATACGAAGTTAATAAATCTTTTATTTCTTCCTCAACAAGTTCGATCATTTCTTTATCATCAACTTGATCGACTTTATTTAAGTATACAACTATAGCTGGGACACCGACTTGTCTTGCTAAAAGAATGTGCTCTCTTGTCTGAGGCATCGGACCATCGGCTGCATTAACAACTAAAATTGCGCCATCCATTTGCGCAGCACCTGTTATCATATTCTTTACATAATCAGCATGCCCTGGACAATCTACGTGTGCATAGTGTCTTTTTTCAGTTTCATACTCTACGTGAGCTGTTGAAATTGTTATCCCTCTTTCTTTCTCTTCAGGAGCTTTATCAATTTGATCATAAGCAGTAAATTGTGCACCACCTGACTCTGCTAAAACTTTTGTTATCGCAGCAGTTAATGTTGTTTTTCCATGGTCAACATGACCGATAGTTCCAATATTACAGTGCGGTTTATTTCTTACGAACTTTTCTTTTGACATTAGTTGTTTACCTCTTTTATTTTATTTCCTTATATTAATTATTTGGAGCGGGTAAAGGGAATCGAACCCTTACATCCAGCTTGGAAGGCTAGCGTTCTACCATTGAACTACACCCGCAACACCCAAGTATACTCCATGTTACAAAAAGAATTATTGAATGGTGGAGGGGGAAGGATTCGAACCTTCGAAGACCGAAGTCAACGGGTTTACAGCCCGCCCCATTTGACCGCTTTGGTACCCCTCCTTAATATTATACTAGGGGGAAGCACCCCATGTTCAACAAAGCTTTAAACAACATGCGTTTTATATATTTTTATTGTACAAATGCAATACGTGAAATATAGGAAAATTGCTTGAAAAAATAGTGTAAATTCAACATTTATCATGAACAAATCATCTTTTTTTATAGTCGGAAAACACGCCGTTATAGAAGCATTAAAAAATCCTGAGAGAAAAGTTTTAAAAATTTTTCTAACTGAAGAAAGTAAAAAAAATATTCATAGAGTTAGCTCAAGAAAAAATCTTCTTAAAGATTTAAAAATTTATTATAAAACACGTAAAGAACTTGATAAATATTGTTCAAAAGACGGAATAACACATCAAGGATATGTTGCTGAAATTGAACATTTTGAAAAAAAAAATCTAAAAGAATTTATCAATATAAAAAAAGATTTAACTTTTGCATGTTTAGATGAAGTAACAGATCCTAGAAATATTGGCTCTATAATTAGAAGTGCTGCATCATTTGACATAGACGGAATAATTATTAAAGAAAGACATTTTCCTTCTGAAAGTAAGCTTATGTATAAATCTGCAAGTGGATGTATGGAGTACATAAATATTTTTGAGGTATCGAATATAAATACTACTCTTAAATTTCTGAGGGAAAAAAATTTTTGGATTTATGGTTTTGAAGCTAACAGTCAAAAAAACTTTAATGAAATTAAATGGGAAGGAAATAATATTTTATTATTTGGTTCAGAGGGATTTGGTATGCGAGAACATACAAAAAAATATACAGATTTTTCGGTAAAAATAGACATAAACAAAAATATTGAAAGTTTGAACATATCCAATAGCGCTGCAATAGTTTTTCATCACATAAATCAATATAAAAATAAAACTTGATAATATTAAAAATCGTAATACAAAACTCCCAATGCCCTTGTAGCTCAGCTGGTAGAGCAATTGATTTGTAATCAATAGGTCCGCGGTTCGAGTCCGTGCGGGGGCACCAGTCTTCGATTATTTATTCTGTATAATTAATATCAAAAGCTATTGTGTAAAAGATTTTGTTTATTTGTGTCAATAATTCCAAAAGATACTTGGTTTTCTAATACTAAAATAATTTTCTCATTTACTTTATCATATGCAAGATCTCTAATTCTATCTCCAACATAAATTTGTGTTAAGTCAAATAAATTATTATTTTCATTAATTTTAAAATTCCATAAAGACCTACCTGACCACGCTTCAGATCCACGCAATGATGCTACTAAATAAGATCCTGCTTTAAATGCTCTATTCTTTTTAATGTCTTCTGGAATTTTGATAATTTGCGATATACCTGGATTTGTTTTCCAATAATGCAAAGGTTCTTCATAATTATTGCCCTCATGATCATCAGAGATAACTTGTGGATCTATTCCTTTTGAAATAAATGGCCAACCATATCCTTTTCCTTTTTTAATTAAATTAATTTCATCACCACCAGATGGTCCATGCTCTGTTGATAAGATTATTTTTTTTTCTTTGTCATATAAAAGACCTTGTTGATTTCTATGACCAAAGGTGACAACTTCATAATTATTTTCTAAATCAATTAAAAGAATTTTTCCATAAATAGAATTCTTATTCTCAACTTTACCTAACTGACCATAGTCAGGTACAGCATAAATATATTTATTTTTCTCGTATTTTTGTATTCTTCCTCCTGAATGTCTAAAATCAATTTTATCATCAATAAAATCTATCTCATTATTCTCATTTAGTGTAAAATACAAAAGATCTTGGTCAGTTTTAAAAAAGAAATCAAATTCTAAGGTATTTGTTTCAAAATCAATTTTAGACTTAAGAATTGCAGGATTAACGAATATTTTATTATCTATTTTTTTATAAGTATTACATACAACAAATATATCGTCACCACTAATTAATGTATCTCTAACAAACATTGATGTAAATAAACCACTTCCACCAAATTCGCTCAATAATCTTACACCACTAACGTCAATCAAATTGGAGTCAAATTTAGCTAAATTTAGATTATCTTCATTTTCGTAATTATGGATATTGCTTAATTTGTCATGAAATAAATTACCATCGCCAGATAAAAAAATTAGTTTGTCCTTATAGATGTCAACATATCCAGCAGGAAACATAATTTCTTGATTTAATTGCAATTTTTTAAAATTATAGTTATGCCTATTAATTCTTATTTTTGATAATTCAACAAGATAAATGTTTTCAAATTCTAATCTATTTAATTTTTTATCATATTGATAAGCGGTAAATTTTTGCTCCAAGTCATATATTCTTTTTTGACTAACTTTTATTCTATCGTAAAGTTTAAATCCTCCATAAAAAATAATAGAAAAAACCAAAAATAGAAAAAATAACAAAATATAAAAAGTAATATATTTATAAAAAGGTTTATCCACTAATTAACTTCTTTCCTAAGTTGTTCTAATTTAATTTTTTTTTGTAAACTTCTATTTTTATCAAATAATAAGTTGAATTTTATATTCTTTTTAGTTTTTATATTAATTGATTTTGCATTTCTTACTTCAATATTATCAGCAACAGCGCTTATAGGTCTTTTTATATGATTTAAATTCTTAATTGTTATTTTAGACTTATCACTAACAATTTTCCCTTTCCATCTTCTGGGTCTAAAAGCACTTATTGGGCTTATTGATAGCTTGTTTGAATCTATACTAAGAATAGGACCATGAACAGAAAGATTGTAAGCTGTGCTACCAGCAGGTGTTGATACCAAAACACCATCAGAAATTAAATGTTTTATAATTTGTTTTTTGCCGTTTGAAATAGTTAATGATGCAGTTTGTCTACTTTGTCTAAGAACAGAAATTTCGTTAATTGCTATAAACTTTTTGATAATGTTTGATTTATTTTTGACACTCATTTCTAATGGAGATATTGAAACTAATCTAGCTTTAATTAAATTTTTATAGTTCGTCTTTTCAGAAAATTTATTCATTAGAAAACCATAGTTTCCTGAATTTATTCCGTAAAATGGTTTTTTGTATCTATTATATTTTTTTAATGTTTCGAGCATAAATCCGTCTCCACCTATAACAATTATTAAATTTGATTTTGACAATGAGTATGTCTTTATTCTTCTTAAGACTGCATTTTTAATTTTTTTTGATCTAGAGTTTTTGTCTGATACTATAAAAGGATAAACCATTAGTGGTGCCCTCGGCCAGACTCGAACTGGCACTCCCAAAAGGGCAAGGATTTTAAGTCCTTTGTGTCTACCAATTTCACCACGAGGGCATGAGTTATTTTCATGAGTGTTTATGCTAATATTTATAATTGAACAAGTTTAATAAGTAAAATTTATTTATTTTTATCTCTCTATGTGCTGGTGTTGTGCTGGTAATCCCACAATATCCTATAAAATATTAATTGAAAAAATTACTTAACTGGAATTGTAAAGTTAGGTGTATAAGTTCTATGCTTGTCAGTGATTGAGTCTGTTATTCCTAAATCAAAAAATACTACACTACCAGCTAATTTTGCACCTTCCATTTCACTTGGGATACTTCCAAATGCCGTTTTACCTCCAGCAGTTTTACAATCAAATTTTAACGCATCATCTGAACGTCTAACTTGATGCGTGCCTGGTACATCAACTTTATATTGAGCTCTTTTGTTTGAGAGATTGCAAGTTCCAGAGCTTCCATCACTAAATGAGAGTGTCACAGGAACATTAGCATCATTAACTATGGTCGCACATGAAGTTAAAAAAACTAAAATAGATATCGATGCCAAAGTTTTAAACATTAATTAGACCATAAAACATTTATTGTGTATTAGCAATATAACTTTCCATGTGATGGTCTTGTGCTGGTTTTCACAAATTAATTAATCCTTATATTCTAATATTAATTGAAAGCTAATTTAAAGTTATGAGAATTTATAAGATTTTTAAACTACCTTGGACTACTATGGACTGACTTTATGTTCTATCCCTCGGCTTTTAAGTCCTTTGTGTCTACCAATTTCACCACGAGGGCATTTATAAAGATCATTGTTATATATTAAAATTTATATCTTAACTATATTAAATTGTATTGATATTCTCTAGCTTCAATTATGTCTTTTTGTAAATTTAGTTCAACATCATCCATACTTATAAATTGATCTTTCATTACATCTTTTTTTAAAACTGCATAATCGGTATAGCCCATAGGCAAAATTCTTTCTTGTTTGGATCTTTTAGATGAAATCAACCTTCCCCTTGCGCAGTATCCCCCTTCTCCATCAAGTTTTTGTCCTGCCTTTAAATCTTTTTTTGCGACACTAGCTATTTCAGCATTAAAATTTTTGGTATGACCTGTCGCTTTGTTATCAAGCACTATAGAATAAATTGATTGAGCTAGTTCTAATCCAATATAATGATAAGGTCTCCAAATAGCTGAATAACTTCCAGAAGAATCTGTAACCATTCCATAGTCTTTGAAGCAGTTTTTTACATATTCATTTTGAGCCTTAATAACAATATACACTCCCCATCTAAGATCATTAGGTATCTCTTTTTTATCTAAATCAATGCTTGAGATAACTTCAACTTGACCAGAGTGGTCTAATAGACCGCCTTCAGATTTTGGAATTAATTTTTTTGCAATATCATAAACTCCTATTGGAGGATAAGTTAATCCACTATTTGGGCATTTTAAGTCTGTAGCATTACTAACAGCACACATTTCTATTGATGATTTATCCCCACATAAAAAACTATTAAACATTTTAGGATTCATCCCAGATTCATTTTCAGCTCTTTCTTTAGTTAAACCATAGTGTCCCCAAACAGTTTCTGGTGTCGAATATTCAAATGATGGATGATATTTTGTTCCTTTACCTGCACATATAACTTCAAAACCGTTTAATTTTGCCCATTCAATTTGTTCTAATATTAATGATGGCTGATCACCATAAGCCATTGAACAGATCACATTATTTTTCTTTGCTAAATCAGACAAATACTTTCCACATAAAACATCTGCTTCAACATTAACCATTATTACATGCTTTTTACTTTCTATGATTTTCTTTGCATGTAATGTGCCAGCTATAGGGTTGCCTGTAGCCTCAATAAATACATCAATTTCTCTATTAAAAACTTCGTCTAAATTGTCTGTAAAATTAATTTTGTCTATAGTTTCATTAGATAATCCGCTGTTTAGACAATTTTTTTTTGCTCTTTCAATATCAAGTTCTATGATTGAATCTAAAATGATTTTGTTTAATTGATTATATTGAGCAAGAAACATTGAAACAAATTTCCCACAGCCAACAAAAGAAACTCTAATTGGTTTTTTTAAATTCTGAAGTTTAGTATATAAATACACAAATCTATCTTAATAAGAAAAAAATAATAAACCAATAAGATAATAATCCTGAAACAATAGTGGCGATTACACTCCTTGAGTAAAATCCAACAACTAAAGCAACAATTGCACCATAAATTTTTGGGTCTGAGATTTCTACAAACGAACCAAAATCATTAAAAAAAACACCAGGAAATATTATTGCTGGAAATACAGCTGCTGGAACATAATTAAGAACTTCTTTAACTTTTGTTCCAAGCATTTCTCTATCAATTAAAGCGACCATGGCCATTCTTGAAAAATAAGTAACAATTCCAGAAATAATAATTGATAACCAAGTCATTTTTTCAGTCTCAGCATTATAAAAGCTGCAATTAAAGCAACAATTGGAGATAATATTATGTAAGATTTGAATGGTGCATCAAATAATATTAGTGAAGCAAATCCAGATACCAACATCACAAAAACATGATCTAATTTTCTTAAGTCATTTACAATAATCGCTAAAAAAGTGAGAGGGATCGCAAATTTTAAACCCAATTCATCAGGAATAAATGAGCCCAATATAATTCCACTAATTGTGGATAACTGCCAACAAAACCAAAGTGTTACTCCTGTACCAAGAACATAAATATGTGGATTAGATAAATTTTTATTTTGTTTAATGTACTTGTTAGACTCTGCGAAGCCTTGGTCTACAATAAAATAAGAAATAAGTAATTTTTTAATAAAACTTAGTTTTTCTAAATACTCAGATAAAACTGCTCCATATAATAAATGTCTCGAGTTTATTACTCCAACCGATGTAATGGCTACTAATGATGAAGCTCCACCTGACAAAAGTTGCATAAATATTATCTGTGAAGCACCGCCAAAAATAATCAAGGAAGTTGCATATACTAAAATTGGATCAAAACCTAATTCAATACCAATAGCTCCAGTTATAATTCCAAAAGGAATTACTGATAACATATGAGGTAAAACAGCAACTATACCTTTAAAAAATATTTTTGATTTTGAAAGCATTAATTAAAAATTCACTAAAGCTTTTTTGAGATATTTTTGATCTAAATTACAATCTTTATAACCTTGCTTAACAACGTTTAAATATCTTTCGGTGGGATATCTAAAAATTGTTTTTTTAGGCATTATATAAGTCATCACAGTATTGTTGTAATACTTAAAATACATTTTTTTATAAAGAATTGGATAATCTTCATAAATATCAAGTTTTTTTTCATCACTTTTTGATATCTCGTACAAACCACCAGGCACAATTGAATTATTTTTCTTTTCAATATCTGCTGCACGATACTTGCTTCTGAAATTAAGTGTATATCCTTTTAAATTTATCTTTTTAATATATTTGGAATCTTTACATCTTCTTTTCATTTGAAAATGATTTAGATTACTTCCGTAAGCAAAATAAAGCATAATTATCTCTCAACTATTTCAATTTCTTTATCTTTAACAAACTTAAGTATTTCTGAATTACATTTATCAATTTTTGTTTTATCTACTGATCTGACAACAATTGATACTCCTAATTTTCCAGCTTTAAAAAAAGGATAACTTCCAATTTCAACTTCAGAATTATTATTTTGGACCTCTGTTAAAGATTTAGCTATTTCACTCTCAACGGTTCTTAAATTAATTGTTTCACTTAATATTGGCTCCCCTCCAACCAAAAGGTTATTTAAACTTCCAAGCATAGCCTTCATAATTGATGGCACTCCTGGAAGACAAAATACATTTTCAACATAAAAGCCAGGCGCACCACTAGATGGATTTAAAATTAAATTAGCGCTAATAGGCATTTTAGCCATCTTTTGTCTACCTTCATTAAATTTTCCTGGCTTATAATAATTTTCTAGTATTGAAAAAGCCTCTTTATGAAAACCGTATTCAATATTAAATGCTTTAGAAACAGATTCTGCTGTAATATCATCATGAGTGGGCCCTATTCCTCCTGTAGTAAATATATATGAATATTTTTTTCTCAGTTCATTAACTGTATTTATTATAATACTTTCATCATCAGGAATTACTCTAACTTCTGCAACAGGTATACCTAATGAATTTAACCAAATTGCCAATGTGCTTGTATTAACGTCTTGTGTTCTTCCAGAAAGAACTTCATTACCGATAATTAAAATACCAGCATTTATCTCTTTTTTATTTTGCATATGTAAATATAAGTAAATTTATATGAAATTTACAAATAGCCTTATTAAAGGAAAATTATTAAAAAGATATAAAAGATTTTTCGCCGATATAAAAGTAAATAACAAGATTATAACGGCACATTGTCCTAACACAGGATCTATGCAGGGCCTCTTGGATGAAGGAAATGAAGTATTAGTGACAGAACACGATGATCCAAAAAGAAAACTAAAATTTACATTAGAAATTATTAAAGCAAAAAAAAGATACATTGGGGTAAATACTCATAGAGCAAACAAAATCGTTAATCATGGATTAGAAAATAAATTAATATCAGAATTTAAAACTATTAAAAATATTAAACCAGAATTTAAATTCAGTGATGATACAAGATTTGACTTTTTATGTGATAATAATTTAATAGAAGTAAAAAATGTAACATTATTTAGAGAAAAAGATGTTGCTGAATTTCCTGATGCGGTAACATCAAGAGGAACAAAACATCTAAATATGTTAATTAAATCAATTAAAAAAGGTTATAAACCATATGTCTTATTTTTAACGCAAATTCAAAATATAAATAATTTTAGAATTGCAAAAGATATTGATCATATTTATTTTGAAAACTATAAAAAAGCAAAAAAAGCAGGAGTAAAATTTCTCGCTTATAGATGCAAACTTAGTTCTAAAGAGATTAAAATTGAAAAAAAAATTAATATTATAGATGAGTGATTATAAAGAAAAATTTGAAAAGATGAGAATTGCAGGAAAACTTGCATCCAAAACTTTAGACATGCTTACAGATTATATTAAACCAGGAGTATCAACAGATAAGATCGATAAATTAGGTTATGAATTTATAAAAGATAATGGTGGCTATTCAGCTCCGTTATTTTATCGAGGATTTGAAAAATCACTTTGTACTTCATTAAATCACGTGGTTTGTCATGGAATACCTTCTGATAGAATTTTAGAAGATGGTGATGCAGTTAATGTTGATGTGACTGCAGTTGTTGACGATTATTATGGGGATACAAGTAGAATGTATGAAATTGGCAATGTGCCAGTTAAGGCAAAAAATTTAATTGAAGCAACTTATGACTCATTAATGAAAGCAATATCAATTTTACAACCAGGTAAAAAACTTGGTGATATAGGATTTGAAATTCAATCCTATGTTGAAAGCAAAGGTTATTCAGTTGTAAGAGATTTTTGTGGTCACGGAATAAGTAATGTTTTTCATGAACCTCCCAATATTCTTCATTATGGATCTAAAAATACTGGTAAAGAACTATTGCCTGGTATGACGTTTACTATTGAACCAATGATAAATTATGGAAAATATGACACAAAAGTTTTAAATGATGGGTGGACCGCAGTAACTAAAGATAAATCATTATCAGCACAATTTGAGCATACTGTTGGTATCACAGAAGATTCATATGAAATTTTCACAGAATCTGTTAAAGGTTATGCAAGGCCCCCTTATAATTAATGATATCAAGATATTCCAGAAAAGAACTTGTCAGTATTTGGTCTGAAGAAAACAAATATAAAATTTGGCTAGATGTAGAAATTGCAGCAGCTGAGGCAATGGAGAAATATAAAATTATTCCTAAAGGAGTTGTGTCATTAGTTAAAAAAAAAGGCAAAATTAAAGTTAAAAGAATTCATGATATAGAGGCAAAAGTTAAGCATGATGTAATTGCTTTTTTGACATCAATTACAGAACAAACGGGTCTGAAAGCAAGATATCTTCATCAAGGTATGACATCATCCGATGTATTAGATACAACTTTAAATATTCAATTGGTTCAATCAGGAAATATTTTATTAAGAGACATTGATATAATTTTATCTGTTCTAAAAAAACAAGCAAAAAAATATAAGCTAACACCATGTATTGGAAGAAGTCATGGAATTCATGCGGAACCAATTACATTTGGTTTAAAATTAGCATCATTTTATGAAGAATTTAAAAGAAATAAATTAAGATTAAAAGATGCAATAGAAAATGTATCAACATGTGCAATTTCAGGAGCAGTAGGAACATTTGCTAATATAAATCCTAAAATTGAAACTTATGTTGCAAAAAAATTAAAATTGAAAGCTGAGCCCATTTCAACTCAAATTATACCAAGAGATAGACATGCACATTATTTTGCAGTTCTTGGGATTATTGCTGGATCTGTTGAAAGAGTAGCTACAGAAATAAGACATTTGCAAAGATCTGAAGTTTATGAATTACAAGAATACTTTTCAAAAGATCAAAAAGGTTCTTCTGCCATGCCTCATAAAAAAAATCCAATATTAAGTGAAAATCTTACAGGACTTGCAAGAATGGTAAGAAGCTACGTAATTCCAGCTTTAGAAAATATTTCTTTGTGGCATGAAAGAGATATTTCTCACTCGAGTGTTGAGAGAAATATAGGTCCAGACGCAAACATAACTTTAGATTTTGCTTTAGTTAGATTGTCAGGAATTTTAGATAAAATGATTATTTATCCAAAAACAATGATAAAAAATTTAAATTTAACAAGAGGTCTTGTTTTTTCTCAAGAAGTAATGTTAGAGCTTACTAAATCAGGTATTTCTAGAGAGAAGGCGTATAGATTGGTTCAGTATCATGCAAAAGCTAGTTTTGCAAAGAATACAAACCTATTAACACTTTTAAAAAGTGATAAATCGATCACTAGTAAAATAAGTGAAAAAAGATTAGATAAAATCTTTACTTATGACAAACACTTAAAAAATGTAAATTATATATTTAAAAGAGTATTCAAATAATGAAAAAAGGAAAAAAATTATACGAAGGTAAAGCAAAAGTAATTTTTGCAAGTAACGATAAAAAATATGTTATCCAACATTTTAAAGATGATGCAACAGCATTTAATAATCAAAAAAAAGCCGTGATGGATGGTAAAGGAATTTTAAACAATAGAATTTCTGAACATATATTAACTCAATTAAACAATGTTGGTATCAAAAATCATTTAGTAAAACGTTTAAATATGAGAGAGCAACTCGTTCAGCATGTTGAAATTATACCTATTGAATTTATTGTAAGAAATATTGCAACTGGATCATTAACTAAAAGATTAGGTATTGAAGATGGGACAGTCTTGGATAATCCATTAATAGAGTATTGCTTAAAAGATGATGATTTAGGGGATCCCTTAGTAAGCACTGAACATATCTTAGCTTTTAAGTGGATGGAAAAAGATGAATTAAATTTAATTAATAAAGAATTAAATAGAATTAACGATTTTCTTCAAGGCATGTTTAGAGGTGTTGGAATTAAACTTGTAGATTTTAAAGTGGAATTTGGAAGATATGAGAAAAATGGAAAAAAAGAGATCATGCTTGCAGATGAAATAAGCCCGGATACATGCAGACTATGGGATGTAAATAGTGATAAAAAATTAGATAAAGATAGATTTAGAAAAGGTCTTGGTAATCTAATTGAGGCTTATCAAGAAGTTGCCAGAAGACTAGATATACTTCATGAACAATCAAATATAAGACCATTAAAATACACTAAACCACAAGCAGTAAAGATTAAAAAGAAGTAATGAAAATTAAAGTAATTGTAACTCTTAAAAATGGAGTTTTAGATCCTCAAGGAAAAGCTATTCAACAAACCCTTAATGGAATGAACTTTGGAAATGTAGAGGATGTGAGACAAGGTAAATATTTTGAAATTGAAGTTAAAGAGAAAGATGAAAAAAAAGCAAAGTCTTTAGTAGATGACATGTGTAAAAAACTATTAGCAAATCTTGTTATTGAGGATTACAAAATAGTTTAATAAATGAGATCATCGGTCATTATTTTTCCAGGATCAAATTGTGATAGAGACATGGATGTAGCTCTAAAAAAATTTGGTTTTAAAAATCAAATGGTTTGGCACAATGATCAATCCATTCCAAAATCAGATTTGATAGTATTGCCTGGTGGCTTTTCGTATGGTGATTACTTAAGGTGCGGGAGTATAGCCTCTAAATCAAAAATTATAAAATCAGTAATTGATTTTGCTAATTCAGGGGGATTAGTTCTGGGAATTTGTAATGGATTTCAAATCTTAACAGAAACAGGCTTACTTAATGGAATACTACAACAAAATAAGTTTCTTAATTTTATATGCTGCAATGTTTTTGTAAAAGTTAAAGATAAACAAAATAAATATTTCAAAGATTTAAAAAAAGATGTTTTAGAACTTCATATTGCCCATAATGAAGGCAATTACTTTTGTAGTGATGATGAATTAAAATCATTGGAAGATAATAATCAAATAGCTGTAACGTATTGTGGAAAAGATGGATCAGAAAATGAAACAACCAATCCAAACGGAGCTATTAAAAATATAGCTGGAATATTTAATAAAAATAAAAATGTTCTGGGAATGATGCCACATCCTGAGAGAATGATTGATAAATATTTATCAGGTGAAGATGGTTCATTATTTTTCAAAAATATTTTGGATAATTTTAAATAATGGAAGTCACTGAAGCAGTTGCAATAGACCACGGATTAAAAAAAGAAGAGTTTTCTAAAATATGTGAACTTCTTAAGAGAACACCTAATTTAACTGAGCTAGCAATATTTTCTGCAATGTGGAACGAACATTGCTCTTATAAGTCTTCTAGAAAACACTTAAAAAAAATGCATACAAAGGGAAAACAGGTCATACAAGGACCAGGAGAAAATGCTGGTGTTATTGATATTGGAGATGATGATGCAATTGTGTTTAAAATTGAAAGCCACAATCACCCTTCGTTTATCGAGCCTTATCAAGGTGCAGCAACCGGAGTTGGTGGGATCATGCGAGATGTATTTACAATGGGAGCAAGACCAATAGCGAATTTAAATTCAATTCATTTTGGTTCCCCTCAACATAAAAAAACAAGAAACTTATTAAGAGGAGTTGTTAAAGGGATAGGTGGATATGGAAATTGTATTGGAGTTCCAACAATTGCTGGTCAAACAACTTTTGATGAGTCTTACAATGGCAATATAT
>CACJQE010000003.1:60000-103285 GCA_902595465.1 uncultured Pelagibacteraceae bacterium | reverse complement strand
AACAAGCTAAAATTCCGTAAAAATGATAAATTGTATCTTGAACGTAATTAATCGAAAAATCATGTTTCTTTAATATTCCATCTCTAATCTCATTTATTTCATCGTGCCATTCGAAATAAATTTTAAATTTTCTATTTTTTAGGTATTTTTTTTTAAAATAATAAAAATAGTAGGAAAAATAAAATGGCATACTGACAAATACCTTACATTTTTTAGCTTTAGATAATTTAAGTAAATATTTGTATTGACTAATATTTTCGACCAATGGCTTTTCTACTAATAAATTTAAACTATTTTGAATTAGTAATTTAGAAGTTGAAAAATGATCCTTATTACTATTTGCAATAATAGCAAATTTATGTTTGTTTTTTTTTTTTAGAAAATCAAAATTATTATTAAGTTTAATTTTTTTTTTTTGTTTATTTGAGAAATTCTTAAGTATTTCATTATTATTTGTAACTATAATTATTTCTTTTAATTGCTTAAAATTTAACAGTAATTCTTGAAGAATAATTACAGCCCATCGTCCTCCACCTACAACTATGATTGAATTATTTATTTTATTAAATTTTTTTTCTAAATTTGGGAATAATTTATGCATTAATAATTATATTTTATTATTTAAAAAAAAGTAAAATTAAGTAATAAATTGACTTTATTTTTATAATAAAATTTCCATATTTAAGAGATATTTTAAATTTTTTTAAGCAAGAGCCAAAATTGTTATTATCAAAATTATACTTGGCGTTCATATAAAATATTCTTGATTTTACCTGAATAATCTCTTTTTTTGTTAATAACTTAAAAAACTCTTTTGTAGCTAAAAGTGTTGGAAAACTCATATTTTTTTTTGAAACACTGCTCAAATCATACTGATAGAAACCTAGACATAAATTTAAAAAACATATTTTATCTGTTATATTTAATATTTTAATCCAGGTATTATAATCCTCAGTAGCTCTTAATTTATCAGACTCATTTATTAAATTTACATTAATTAGTAAATTTTTTTTAACCATTACTGATGAATTACAAATTGGATTGCCATTTAAAATTAAATCTTTATAGAAAGGTTTTTTTATTTTCCTGCCTTTTAAATATTTTGTACCAAATAGTGTTTCCTTTTCTTTAACTATTTTAAGATTATGGAAAATAAAATCAAACCCCTCTTTTATTTTTTTATAACAAATCTCTAATTTTTTTGCATGCCAATAATCATCAGAGTCAAGAAAAGCAATGAGATTTCCTTTTGAATTTTTAATTCCAAAGTTTCTTGATCTTGCAATATTATTGTTATTATCAACAACAAAATACTTTATCGGCAAATGCGAAAAGCTTTTTATAACAGAAGAAGTATTATCAGTAGAATAATTATCAACAATTATTATTTCATAATTCTTTATAGTTTGATCTTCAATTGATTTTAAAGATCTTTCAATGAGTTTTGACCGGTTATATGTTGGAATTATTATAGAGATTAAATCATCCATTAACTTAATTTATTCCAAGGCTCTTTACCCTTTCTGCACATTCTTTCGATTACTTTCAAATCTCGTCTATTATCAATACAATACCAAAAGCTAGTGTGTTTATAAGCCATAAATTGTTTTTTTTCTGCAGCTTTAGTTAATGGTTCCCTTTCTATTTGAACGTTTTTTTTAGGTATATATTTAATAAATTTTTTGTTTAAAACAAAAAAACCACCATTTATCCATCCATCTTGTAGCTGTGGTTTTTCTTGAAAACTTTTCACAATATTACCGCTAAGTTTTAACTCTCCAAATCTTGCGGGAGGATGAACGGCTGTTAAGGTGACAACCTTTTTGTGTTTTTTGTGAAACTTAACCAATTTACGTAAATTAATATCAGACAATCCATCACCATAAGTTAACATAAAATTATCGTCTGTTAAAAATTTTTTAATTTTTTTTAACCTAGTACCAGTTAATGAATTTATACCTGTATTTACGATTTTAATATTACAATTTTTGAATTTTTTTTTATTTTTTCTAAAATAATTTTGAATTATTTTACCTTTATATCCTATTGGTATTATGAAATCTTTAAATCCATACTTAATATAAATTTTCATAATGTGAACGATAATTGGATATTTTCCTATTGGAATCATGGGCTTTGGTAATTCAGAATAATCTGCTATCCTTGAACCATAACCACCAGCTAAAATAACAACTTTCATTTATTTAATAGTTTAAAATATAAATTTATCTGATTTAACGTGATATTATATAATTTATTTTTTTTTTTATTTAAATAAACTCTATACCAATCACTAGTTAAGTCCAAAGTTTGATTTAAATTTAAACAAGATTTCCAATTCAATTGTTTCTTTGCTTTCAATGAACTTAATTTAAGA
This sequence comes from uncultured Pelagibacteraceae bacterium, assembly GCA_902595465.1. GTDB lineage: Bacteria > Pseudomonadota > Alphaproteobacteria > Pelagibacterales > Pelagibacteraceae > Pelagibacter. Next base: position 100,908 of record CACJQE010000003.1, on the reverse strand, counting down.
GATTTTTTTTCTTTAAATTTGTTTTTTTTTAATGATACATTTAAATTAACTCGTAATTTATACGACATATATTTTACTAAATTTCTTACATTTAAATTCTGTTTAGATGATGGTCCAAAATTCCATGCTCCCGAAAATTTATTATTTTTGTATAATTTCATTCCTAATTTTAAATATCCAATTAGTGGTTCCAATACATGTTGCCATGGCCTTGTATGATTAGGATTTCTAATAATGAGTTTTTTTTTATTTTTAATTGATTTAATTAAATCAGGTATTATTCTATTTTCTGACCAATCTCCTCCACCAATAACATTACCTGATCTAACTGTTGCAACACCAACATTTTTATTTTTAAAATAAGAGTTATAATATGCTGTAAATAAACATTCTGCTGCTGCCTTTGATGAGCTATAAGGATCAGCGCCACCCAATTTATCATTTTCTTTAAAAATACGATTTAATTCACTGTTTTCATAAACTTTATCTGATGTAACATAAATGAGTGACTTCACATAATTGGAATTCCTTACATACTCTAAAATATTTGCTGAACCAATAACATTAGTTGAAATTGTTTCTGAAGGATTTTTATAAGACTCCATAACAAGTGACTTAGCAGCTAAATGAAATATAATTTCTGGCTTGAACTTATCTATTTTTTTTTTTATTTTTTTGTAATTCCTTATATCTTCTTTTAAATATATGATGTCTTTATCTAATTTTAGTAAATTAAACATATTAGGTTTACTTACTTGCCCAATTGAAATGCCCATAACATTTGCTCCAAACTCTTTTAATATTATTGTAAGCCAGCTACCCTTAAAACCAGAATTACCAGTTATTAAAATTCGTTTCTTTTTATAAAAGCTATTAAGATGGTTTTTCATAATTTAATTAGTATTAAGTAGTTTATTAAATAAAATCTTTTTGCTCTATTATATTAATTATTTTTCCTCTAAATTTGTTTTGTTTTAAATATAACTTTATTTCTTTAGGAATATGCCAAGCTAAATTTAATATCACTTTTGTATTTTTTATGTTTTTGAATAAATCATGATCAGATTTAATTGGTATCTTAGTGTTAGGGGCAAAATTTCCAATTTTTATTGATCCGGGCTTTTCATAAATTGCTGATATATTTTTATTATTTAAATTTAATAATTTAATTAAAATTGATGCTCTACCTGGAAATGCTTTGGATTTTAAAGGTCCAAACCTCTCATTTAATTTTTTAATGACTTTTGTTTTTCTATTAATCCATAAATTAATTTTACTCTGCATTTTTTTTAAGTTTTTACAAAAATTTTTTTCTGATGTTTTTATTTTTTTCAAATTGAGAATATTTTTATTTGTAGATAATATTACTCTAATGTTGCCGCCATATCTTTTTGTAAATTGTATATCTTGAATATTCATATTAAGTTTTTTTGCAATAAATGAGAAAGACGTAGCACTGTAAGTTCTTGGATGTTCATGATAGAAAGTATCAAATTGATTTTTTTTTATAACAGAACCAAAATAGTGATTTTCAATTATTATATGAGTTTTTTTTGAAACTAATTTTTTTAGGTTATTTAATAATTGATTCAAATTGTCAATATGAGCAAAAACATTTGTAAATATTATCAAATCTATAGTTTTAAAATTATTTTTTATTTTTTTTACAGTTTTAGAAGAAAAATATTCTGAATATATTTTATGACCAGATTTTACTGCATCTTTAGAAGCTCCTGTGGGTTCAACGCCAATTGTATTTGCTTTTTGTGCTTTAAATAAATCTAAAAGGCTGCCATCATTACATCCAATGTCGAGTATATTTTTATTTTTTAGGCTAGGTAATAATATTAATGATTTATTAAGTATTTCATTGAACCCATTGATGACATCTTTGGTAAATCTAGCCCTATAGTGATATGTTTTTGGAAATAGTTTTTTTTTATTTACGTTGTATTTTTGAAATGCGGTAATACATACTGCGCAAGTATAAATCTGAATTTTATATAATTTACTTTTTCTATTAGAACCAAATTTTATTAAATCATCACAAAGAGGACTTAATCCTAAATTGAGAGCAGATTGTAAATTTTTTGATCCACATACCTCACATATTTTTTTCATAATAACTTTTTTATTAGTCTTTTTAATTGATAAAGTACAGATAAGTATATATTTGGATAATAAAAATTTTTTATATAAAAGACAATAATTTCTATAATATATGGGTAGGTATTTTTCAGATTCAGTAATATTTTAAGTATATCGGGTATAAAATATTGAAGTGATAGATTTTTAAATTTTAAATATTTATTCAAAGGTATTAAACCATTAGCAAAAAACAAATCTAAAGAATTAACTATTCTTATACTTCTTATGAGTGGATATAACGAAACCCATTCTCTTACACCATACAAATTTATTGTTAGTGGTCGTGAATAAAAGAAAGCCTTTGAACTCTTAAATGCATATGAAAAAACTTTCACATGAGGGAAAGTGTTATCTAAATTTGAAAAAAGAGTTTTATTATTAATTTTATCTAAATCTAATTTACGAGTATTTTCATCCCATTTTGACCTATTAAAGACAGACAAATACATTCCTCCAAAGTAATCAAAAGATATATTCGGATTTATCAAATCAACAAAATCACACTCAAAGTTTTCTAATTTGTTAGAAAATTTAGACATATTCTCCTTTATTAAAACAGGGTTTATTGGAGATTTATAATTTCCAATAACTTTGGAATCTAAGTGAAAAGAATTTATAAAAAAATAATCAGTTTTTTTATGTTTATCTAATAAATACAAAACTGTCTTTATAGCATCATTCATGAGTAAATCGTCATCACCTATTATCCAACAAAATTTTGAAGTACTCATATCGACTGATTTTAAAATATTTTTTGCAACACCAATATTTTCCGAATTTTTATTATACTTGATGTTCATTTTTTTTTTATACTTACTAACTATATCAAAAGTTTTGTCTGTTGAATTGTTATCCGATATACAAACTTCAACATCAGATGAATTTATATTACTTATATAAATTGAATTTAAACAATTGTTTAAGTGATCACATCTATTATAAGTTGGTATACATATAGATAATTTTTTTTCTAATTCTATCATTTTAGAAAATTTTTATTATATCGCAAAAAAGAACTTAAAAAATGACTTTTAATCTTTCCATGGAAATATTTGGTTTCAGGATATTTTTTTAATTTTTTGGAATAAATTTTTTTAAATTTTTTTTCATATTTATTTTCAAAAAAAAGATCATTATTATTAATAATTTTAACTACTTCTTTTGTAAACTTTAATATTTCAGTTGGTCTAAATTTAATTAAACGAATTTTCTTTTTTAAAAAAAATTCATTTGTCCATCCTAGATGTAAATTTTTTTCAAAAATTTCAGATAAATTTAAATTTCTTTTTAAAATTACAGAATAATGATTTAACATAGTATTAAAAATTTTATTTGAGTAGGTGGAAATTGCGCCTATTGGAATTGAACCAACATGCAAAACTGGTTTACGAAATAGTATTCCAAAAGCATCAACGCCTGTGTTATTTGAAATAAATAAATCAGATTGAGATGAAATAAATAAATCCATAAAATCAGATTTAAATTTACTGTGGGAATAATCTAAAAAGTTATTATTTCTATATTTTACTTTGTTTTTTGTTAAAGAACCCATTCTTATAACAAAATATTTTTTTTTAATTAAATATTTTATGGATAAAATAAAATTATTTATATCCTCATTTCTATGATTATGATAATCAAATTTTGAATTAGGATATTTTTTTTTTAGATAAAAACTGTCTCTAACAGCAATACAAATAATTTTTTGGTTTTTTTTAACACCCATTTCATGTAATTTTTTCTCTCCGTATTTAATTTCATCTTTTGTGAATTTTACTTGGGTTTTTATTTTATCTAATAAATTTTTTACATCATAATCACCATTTGAAGGTTGACCGGTCACATGAGATGAAAAAAAATCCAACTTTCTACTTATAAGACAAAAAGGTCTTATTATTATTTTCGGTAATATTAAAATTTTTCTGCGCAACATTTTTGAAAATTGATAATTGCAAGGTTCAGTTGGAAAATAAAATATATCTAATGAATTTTTTTTTTTTCTTTTAGTAAATTGCTCACAAAAAAATAATTCAGTATTTATCAAAAAGTGGCCAATACGGTCACTATGTAATAATCCAAATCTTATTAAAATAATAGGGCTTAAAAGTTTTAAAATTAATAAAACAAAAAAACTAATAGGTAACGTAATAAACAGTAGTGGTTCCGATTTTAAAATTCTGAGTTCTTTATTTAAATTCATTAGGTTCTTATATTAAATTTAAATTATTTTAAAAGTTCCTAGATACTTTCTTTTTAGATTTTTTAAAATATTTTTTTTTTCTTTTAATGGAACAATAACGAAATCGTCTTTTCTAATGAATCTAGGATGTTTTACTTTTATATCTTTAAAAAATTTATTTTTATTTTCTTCATCGGCAAAAAACTTTACTTCTTTGTTTATAAAATAATGAATAAAAGCTGCTTTGACCGTTGTACCAAAAATAATTAAATTTTTTTTATTTATACTTTTAAGATAATTTTTTATAAAAAATAAATACTTTAAACTCTTGACTAAATTAAATTTTTTAAATTTATAATCATTAATCTTATTATTTCCAAAAATAATTGAAAAATTACTATTACTATTACTAAAATTGGTATCTAATATATAAAACTTAAATTTAAAAAATATTTTTTGTAAAGAGTATATCGTAAAAAAATAATATTGATCACCCATAAGCAAATAAAAGGGGGAGTTTTCAATATTTGGAGTTTCTATAAATATTTTTCCATCCTCAGAAAGATTTTTTTGCAATACTTTTATTAATTTATTAATGTTTTTAAAATACATTAGTGAATGAGATAAAATTATTAAATCAAATTTAAAAGTTTTATTTTTTTGGTAATCAAAAAAAATAGCTTTATTTCTTAGATATTTTTTTATGTATGGATTTTCATCATAACCTTTACAAACAGAATTTTTAATATTTTTTTTAATTTTTTTTAGTAAATGGCCTTTGTTACAACCAATATCTAGTACAGACATACCATCTTTTAATATGCGATTTTTTTTTAGGTAAGTAAACTGCTCATCATATTTTTGAAAATTTTTATTTTTTTTAAAACTTTTTTGATTTAAATTTAATTTTGAATAATTTTTTGATAAAATGAATTTTAACTTTTTATTAGTTAAATTTTTATTAATTATTATATTACACACTTTACAAATAAGATAAGAGTTTTTTTTATTTATTAAATAAAATTTAAAATGTGTAAAAAATGGTAGTTTGACAATTTTTTTGAATAAATTATTTTTACATGAAGGACATAAATATTTTTTCTTCATTAATTTTTATATATATTTACTTTTTTGTCATCAATTAGATATGTTTTGTCAAAATGTTTAATTAAGTTTTTATTATGAGTAATAAATAATATTATCCTATCCTTTTTTATTTTTTTTATAACTTCAATTAATTTGAGTTCTGAAATATCATCAATTGATGATGTTGACTCGTCAAAAATTAATATAGGAGTTTCTACGTATAGAGCTCTAGCTAATGCAATTTTCTGTCTTTGCCCCCCTGATAATATTTGGCCCTGTTCTTTAATATTTGTATTTAATCCATTTGGAAGGTTATTTATTAACTCACTTAAATCTAAAGTCTGTACCAAATAGTTAATTTTTTCTTTATCATAATATTTACTATTTTCTTTAAAAAAACAGATATTATTAATTAGTGTATCATTGATTAAATTTGTAGTTTGAGGAAGGTAACCAACGAAATTCTTTAATAAATTTTTGTTGTAATTTTCATTCTCATTAATTTTATAATGACCTTTATTGGCTTTAACAAAACCAGATATAATGTTTGCAATTGTTGATTTTCCAGAGCCAGACTCACCTACTAAACCAGTTATCTCATTAGAATTGAGTTTTAAGCTAATATTGTCTAATATTATTTGTTTTGTATCTTCATTATTATAACTGAAACTTATATTCTCTAATTCTAACTTATTTGGTTTTTGAACATTTGAAATAAATTTTTCTAATTTTGAAAAATTTTGAATATTTTTTGAACTTTTTTGATCAATTTTTAAAATATTAAGATCTTCTTCAATTAATTCAAATGCTACATAATTATGAATTACCCCATTAATATTAGAAATTAGCCTGTTAAAACTTGGGAATATTCTAAAAAAAGCCGCTGTATATAGACCAAGTAGTGGGATTATAAAATTTATGTCTTTTCCATTGAATATAAGAAAAATGAGTACGCCTGTAACCAAAAATACAAATAAAAGTTCAAAATAAATTTTTGGTAACCCATTTAATAAATCTTCAAACAGTGCAATTTTATTTTTTTCTTCTACAGTTTTTTTAAAATTTTTAACCATAAATTCATGCTTTAGAAAAATTTTAATTTCCTTAAATAACTGAAAAGACTTATTTAATTGATCAAATATAGACCCTTCTAATTCTTGTCTTCTTTTTCCTAAATTTCTAAGCTTTTTTTTAAAAATAAATAAATAAGAGAAAACCAAGAGTGATATTATTGCAATTATTATAGAAGAGCTTATTGGATCAATTAATATCAATAATAAGCTTATACCAAGAACAATCATTAATTCTGTAGAAATGGCTACCATACCATGAATGACACCTGTAACAAAAACACCTGCCTCTACAGCAATATTTCTTACAACATCTGAATAATTTCTTTGAACAAAAGTTTCATAATCTTCCAGAATATATTTTTTTAATAATCTAACACCTATGTTCTCTTGCATTTTATAAATAAATCTTCTGTGATACCAAAGCGCAAAAGTTCCAAAAGCAGATTTAAAAATGTAAAATACGAAAAAGAAAATTAAAACTATTAATATTAGTTTTTCATTTTTAAAATTATTTATTTCTATTGGAATATAATTTAAAAAATTTTGATTTATTTCACCAGATGTTATTAAAGTTAAAATCGGAATAATTAATCCGATCCCTAAAACATCCAAAACTATAGAGATTAAGTAAATTATAAATATATAAATCAAACTTCTTTTTTGTTTATTTTCAAGTAGTGAAATAATATTTTTAAATTTTAATAATATATCATTCATTAATTTATCAAATAAGAATTATTTTTTAAAAAAAGTTTGCCAATACTTGCTGTAAAATTCCTTAAACTTCTATCCTCAGATGAGTTATCTACTAATTTTTTATATTTTATCTTAAAATTATTTTGCAGATTTTCTTCTTCATCTGTATTATTAAAATTATTTGATAATTCTTCATGAATTTCCAACGCAGCTGAAGTTATTTCTTTAGAACTTGGGTGGATAAACTCAATTTCATCATTTAAATCATTTCCTTGTAGATCGTGTAAATTAAATTTAAAAATTTCGTCAAGAGTTAATTTTCTTGCTAGGGTTTTTGAATAATATGTTTTAAATAGAATTTTTATTTTATTGGTATATGGCCTTATTGAAATTAAAGGAGCAACAGAAACTTCAACTATAGGCACTTTAAATATAATTGGTATTGCATCTAAACCTGTTGCAGAGGATACAGCAAAATTAAGTTTGCTAGGTAAGAATATATCCATAAAGTCAGATCTTATTACCGAGTTTGAGTAATTTATAATATCTTTGTTTGTAAAATTTTCATTTTTCTCGCCAAAAACGATAACTTGGTAACCTAATTTGGCAAGTTTCTCAGCACAATCACGGTAATAACTAAAATCGCTATGTCTAATTTTATGATAACTCCAATCAATTTTAGGATAATTTTTTTTTAAATAATCATTATCTCTAAGTATTATTCCTGCCATTTTCTTTTTAATATCTATACCAAAATCTTTTAAAATTTTATTTCCCGCTTCAGTCTCTTTTTGAGTAAAAGAAATATTAATTTTTTCTATTTCTTGTGCATTCAAACTATCATTTGTTGATAGAGGTGGAAAAAGTAAATTTTTTTTAATTCCATCAACCAAGGATTTTATGTTTGTATTTTCAACTCTTTTTAAGTCTTCTTCGGTTCTATAGTATCCAATGTCATGAAGATTGCTCTTAAAAAATTTATTTATTATAAATTCATTTATATAATTTACATTATTCATAAAAAAATACGGTAAAACCAATATTTTTCTTTTAAACATTTTTGCAAGCTGGTAATTGCAAATTTTTGGATAAAAATAAAATATATCAAAAATAAGTTTCCCTTTTATATCGTGTTTGCCTAATTGTTTTTCACTTAAATATATATTGGTGTTCTCTGCAAAATGACCTAAACGAGTAGAGATAATAGCACACCATCTTATAATTATAATTGGAGAAATTAATCTAACTATGACTACAAAAATAAGTGCGAATGGTATCGATATAATTCCTAATATTTTATTTACAATTTTAATCATTCTTTAATAAAAGCAATATAATGTAACAAACTTCCCCAAGAATACTGCAAATACCTGGTATTTTTATAATACTTTATGACTTTTTTTGGTTCAAAGTCATAATTTAAGTACTTTAGCAAAAGGTTTATTTCTCGAGCCAATTTTTTTTTGCTAGATGCATTTAAAAAATCAATAAATGTCTTTGAAAGAGGCAATATGTTGATTTTTCTTTTTGGATTACTAATAAATTTACATATTTCCTTGGAGAATTTTTCAATTCTTTGAATTTGGTTTGTTTTTAAATTAGAATTTTTTTTTTCCTCTGAACCAAAGATTATTGACAAAAAGTTTTTTTTCCAAGAATTATAAAATAAATTATTATTTTTTTTTGAAACAGATCTGTAATTAGATATATCCTTGTACCATTTTAAATTGTTACCATCAAAAAATACAGGCGAAGTAGAATATAAAGTTAATTTATTTTTATCAGCCAATTTAATTAAGTCGTTAATTGACCAGGTTTTTGAAGCATAAGGATTAACGAGTTGATCAAGCCACCAAGCATAAAAAGATCTAGATGTATTTATTTTCTTAAATTCATTTTCAAATAATTTTTTAGCTAAAGTGAGGGAGTTTTCACTATATCTATCATAATTTAATTTTTCACACAGAGTTAATAAGATATATGATTTTAGTAATTCGAAAATTCCTCCAAAAATATCATCATAGTTTAAAATTAAGATTGATTTTTTTTTCATAAATTTTGTAAGTTTTAAAAATAGTTTATTTCTTTTTTCTAAAGTATTTAAAAAACCTTCAGCAACTACGAAATCAAATTTTTTTTTTGTGTAAAATTTACTAACATCAGAATCAATTACCCTTTTAAGAGATTTTGAGCAGTTAATTTTTTTAAAATTTTTGTAAATTAATTTGTGAATACTTTTATTTGGCTCAACAAGATGAATATTTGCTCCATTTTTGGCAAAATAACATGCATTTTCTCCGCCATTACATCCAAATTCCAAATATTCAGATTTAATTATTGTAAGTTCAGGAATTTTCAAATGATTTTGTACAAGATTTTTTCTTTTTTTAAAATGGTCTAAAAGATCCTTTTTTGTTTTAAATTTTATGGGTACAGGATTTAATTTTTTTGAAATATAGTGTTTTAAAAGTGACATTTAATTATAAAAATTATTTATAGAATTAATTATATATTTAATGTTTTTTTGATTTAGATCATCCCTTATTGGTATACATAAAATTTTTTTCACAATTTTTTCAGCATTTGGAATATCTTTTTTATAATATTTCAAAAATGCACTTTGATGGGGTATTAATGGGCTGTGTTGAATTTTTGTTTCAATACCTTTACCTTTAAGATAATTCATTAATTGATCTCTATTATTAACTAGTATTGTAAAGCTGTAAAATGAATGAAGTTTATTATTTTCTATTTTAGGTGTAATTATTTTTTTTGTTAAATTATTTATGTATATTTTTGCAATATTGTTTCTTTTTTTTATTTTCTTTTGAACATATTTTAAATTTTCATTTATAAAAGCCGCTTGGAGTGTATCCATTTTAAAATTAAGGCTTGGATAAATGCAATTATTTTTATTAACAGTTCCTACATATCTTAATATCTTAATTTTTTCATAATATTTTTTGTTGTTTGTCAAAATCATGCCAGCCTCTCCTAGCGAAGGCAAAACTTTCATTGGATTCATACTAAAACATGAAATATCTCCCATAGACCCGCTTTTAACTTTGTTATTAACAGACCCATAAGACTGCGCGGCATCTTCTATTAATTTAAGATTATATTTGTTTGCGATTTTACTTAATTTTGAAAAATTGCAAGAATTACCAGTAAAATTTACAAAAAGAATAGCTTTAGTATTTTTTGTAATTTTTCTTTCAATTTTACTTTCATCAATGTTTAAGTCATCTTTTATATCAACAAAAACAGGTTTTGCATTATTTAATACAATAGCATTAGATGTAGAAACCCAAGATAAAGGTGTTGTTATAATTTCATTACCTTTTTTTAGACTTAATGCTCTCAATGCTAAGTACAAAGCATCAGTGCCTGAGCCTGTTCCAACACAATATTTTCTATTAAATTTTTTTGCTATTTTATTCTCTAGGCTATTTAATTCCTTGCCCATTAAAAAAATCCCGCTTTTCATAATTTTTTTAAATGAAGTAATATAATTTTTCCTTCTTAAATTGTCTCTAACAGATAAATCTTGATATCTAATTTTATATTTTTTCATTTAATAATTTTTTATTAAATATTTTTTTTTCTACTTCAGTTTTAGGACACCAGGCAGGAAATACTGAAGATTTACCTCTAATAAATTTTCCAGCTCTGCTCTCATGAAATATTACAGATTTAGTTAATGGCTTTGTGGAATGATAAACGTTAGGTGGTGTTTTAAATATTTGATTTTTACTCAGAATATTTTTTTCTATTATCTTTCCATTTTTAGAGAAAAAACATACTAATAACTTGCCTTCAATAATATGGTATGTATCACCACATAACAAATGTTTATGTGGTGGGTAAAAGTTATTTCTATTTTGTATTAAAATCATATTTTGGTCAATGCTTTGAATATTTTTGTGTAAACAAATTCTTATATCGGATTTAGTATTTAAATTGTACTTTTTTAGAAAGTTAATATGTTTTTTATTGAATATTATATTTTTTTTGTTTTTTTTAAAAAAAAATGTTTTTGATTTTGCTTTTTTATCCTCAATCAGACCTAATTTATTAATAATTTTTTTATCTACTTTCATAAAGAATTTATAATTTTATTAATACTGATAAATGAATTTTTTATTTTTTTTAATTTTGATGTACATAAAGAAACATCTTTTGGCCACTTAAATTTCGAGTCACGTTCAATTTTCTCGTTTTTTAAAATTAGTATTTTTTTCTTTTTGTTTAGTTTTTTTGCTACCAAATTAATTATATCTTTTCTATCAAATGCCTCTGGACCACCAACATTGAGAATTTTAATTTTTGATTTAACTACCTTTTTAATTACATCAGCAATATCTTTAACACAAATAGGACTAAAGACTTGTTTTTCAATACAATTAACTGAATTACCCGGGTTTTTTAATGTTTTTATTATATTTTTTAAAAAACAATCTGTTTTGAAATCTTGGAAGAAAGTTTTTGATATTCTTAAAATTGTATAATTATTTGATTGAGATTTTATATAGTTTTCAATTTTAAGTTTTTGCTCACCATATAGATTAATAGGATTTGGAAAATCATTTTCGGAATAATTTCCTTGTCTTCCATCAAAAATATAATCGGAGGAAAAAAAAATTATTTTTTTTTTTTTATCTATACACTCGCTAATCAAATTTTTTGTATACTTAACATTTATATTTTCAGAATAGGTCTTGTTTTCTTGACAAATTCTTGGGTCAGTGATTGATGATAAAATTATAACTGTACTATATTTATCTAAATTCAGTTGATTACTTAATTTATCTTTTATGTTTACTAGAATTCCATTTGATATTTTATTTTTATAATAAGTTAAATCAAATTTATTTGAAGTTAAATTCAAATTTCTTCCAATTTTAGAAGATCCACCAATAATTAAATTTTTCATAATTATTTAAAAAAAATGAATTCGTAGTAACCTTTGTATCCAAATTTTTTTAAAATCCACTTCCATTCTTTCGTTGAGAAGAAACTATTACATGTCAAAGCCCAACATTGCAAATTAAACAATTCTTTGTCATTTTTATAACTTTCAACCATCATATAATTTTTTTTTGAGACTCTTGAAAATTCTAAAATAGATTTTTCTAATTCATGAATTTCAAAATTATGAAATAATCCAAAAGATATTGCTAAGTCAAAATATTTATCTTTGAAAGGCAAAGGTCTACGCGCATCATAAACTCTTAAATTTTTTTTTATTGACTTTGGCGAACATTTTATTCCATGCCTAGAAATATCTAAACCATTTATAATAATATTTGGTAAAATTTTCTTTATCTCAAATAATAAAAAACCCTTTCCACAGCCTAGGTCTAATATTTTTGAACTATTATTTAATTTAAACTTATTTATAATTTTTTGGGCCACTTTAGTTAATCTACCAGGAATATATTTGTAACCTCCATAACCATACCTTCTTTTCCCATCCCAATAGTCTTTTTCATATTTTTTTGCCACCTTCATGCAATTAACTTTTTCGTCTTGCATTCTGTATAAATAATTTCTTTTTGTTTTATTATGGTTAGATTGAAGTAAAAATAATTCTTTTGAAATCATTTATTAAACTTAAAGTAAGAAAAATTTTTTAATGATTGATTTAAATTTTTTTTTATTAGCCAAATAGTATTTATTCTATTTATATCTTTCCTATTCTTAACAATAAAACCTTCTGAACAAAAAAATAAAAATTTTTTTTTTTTTATGATTTTTTCAAGAAATAATATTCTATCTTTATCATTGTAAGGTAATTGAAAAATACTATAAAAACCAATCCCATCAAGATTTTTAATTTCTTGAATAATTTGTTTTAAAATTAAATATGAACCATCCATGGCATACTCTACTGCACTTAATAGATATTGATATTTATTTTGATTACAGTAATTTCTTATAACTAAATTTTGAACATGTTGAGGGACGCGTTCACCCATAAACTCTCTACTAGACATATATCCTCTAACTTTTATCATTTTTTAATTTCTGGCAATTTATATCGTATGCCAATTTCTGATGCTGCCCTCAAAGTTATTGGCTCAAAGAATTCTCCAATTTTTTTATCACCATATGGAGAAAAAACACTTTTAAAACGACAATTCATTGACCATCTGGTTTCTTTCTCTTTATTTACAATGTTTCCATGTGGTAAAGCTTGGTTAAATACAAGAATTTCTCCAAATTTAATATCAATCCATTCAAGGTTTTTTTTTATTTTATTAAATAATTGGGTACTCGATTTATTTGAATATTTTTTGAAATTATTTTCAACTTTTTTATAATGATTTGGTGGAAGGATATACATAGCTTTAGTTCCATAGCAGTCTACTAATGGTATCCAAACAACTACCTCGAATGGAGAATCTCCTGACCAAATGTCTGAATGAAGTGGTAAAAGAGATGATGCATCATTTGGAAATTGTATGCTCAAGTTTATTCTATTTTGCATAGATAGCTCATTACCAACTAATGCATAGAGTATTTCTTTTGCAGACAAAAAATAGTTTTTTTTAAAGTTTTGGTCTTGATTTATTTTTCTAATTATATTCACTCTATGCTCATTTAAATCCGAATACTTAATTTTTTTGTGAAAATTATTTAAAAAATCCTCATTTAATAAATCTTTTGGGGCTTTAATTTTACACTCTTTGACAATAGTTTGTAAAATTTTTTTTTGTAAATATTTTAAAGAATTATTATTTTTTGTTTTTAATATTAAATAACCTTTATTTTTAAACTTATCTGAATATTGATTTGAAACAGAAGATCTATAATTAATCATTTTATAAGACTATACATTTTTTTACATAAAAAATCATCATGAAGATCATAAAATTTTAGTAGTTCGTCTTGAGTTCCATATTTTTTTGAAAATGAGCTTGGTAATCCAAAGTTTTTAATATCAGCTTTTTTTATTTTTGAATTTAATTTAGAGCTAAATTCTAATATCGATGATCCAAAACCACCGTCTGTAATGTTTTCCTCAATAGTTATTATTTTTTTAGATTTTGAAATTAATTTTTTTAGAACAACTTCATCTAAAGGCTTAACTGTAGAAAAATGTATTACGCCAACATCGATATTAAATTTATCTTTTATTTTTTTTGCGGCGTTTAAAGCTATTTGGGCTGTTACCCCAGTTGTTACAAAATTATAATTTGTCATTTTTTTTAAGAAAATTGCTTTACCAATATTAATTTTGTATTTTTTTGTAATTATCTTTTCACCTCCTCTGGCTATCCTTATATAAATCGGACCTTTAATTTTTGGTGTTTGCAAAACTAATTTTCTCATTTCATTAGCATCACAAGGTGAAATGATTGTCATATTTGGTAAAGTTCTCATTATAGAAATATCTTCAATAGCTTGGTGTGTGGGTCCTAAGGGTGCATAAACCATTCCACCACCATTTCCTATCAAAGTTACTGGCAAATTGTGTAAACACAAATCTACAACAACTTGCTCAAAACATCTTCTTGTAATAAATGTTGCTATTGTATTGACGTATGGTCTAAATTTTTGCATTGCTAAACCAGCAGCCATTCCTACAATAGCTTGCTCAGCAACACCCTCCATTAAAAATCTATCTGGTATTTTTTTTTTAAAATTATCAAGTACCCCGGGTCCTAAATCTGATCCTATAAATAGAACCTTTTTATTTTTTTTTGCTAATTCATAAACTGTATCTAAACAAGTTTTTCTCATTTAATTTGATAAACTCTCTATTAATTTGATTTTTTCCTCAGTTGTAAATGAATTTTTATGGTGCCAAAAAGGATTTTGCTCCGCAAAAGCAAAACCTTTACCTTTAATAGTATGACAAATTAAAGCGGTTGGTTTTTTTATTTTATTTAATTTTTTAAAATAATTTGCCAACTTTTCAACGTCATGTCCATTTACTTGATTCACTTTATAACCAAATGCTTCTAATTTTTTCTGAAGCGGCTCCAGAGGTAAAACTTCTTGAGTTTTTCCATAAGACTGAATTTTATTATAATCAATAATTATGTGATAATTTGAGAGTTTATGTTTGCTCGCGATCATTGAAGCCTCCCAAAATGAGCCCTCGTTAATTTCTCCGTCACCTACGATTACGTATGTGTGGAAATTTTTCTTTTCTAATTTTCCACCTAAAGCAATACCAAGACCTATTGGCGATCCATGCCCAAGTGCACCTGTTGATGCTTCTACTCCGGGAACTTTGTCAAATTCTGGGTGTCCACCTAAGATTGAATTAAATCTGCTTGAAGTCCTTAGTTTTTTTTTTTTAAAAAATCCTTTATCCGACAAAATGGCATACAGTGCTAAACAGCCATGACCTTTGCTTAATATAAGTCTATCTCTTTTTGAATTAAGGGGATTTTGAGGATCAAATTTTAAAACTTTATCATAAAGAACTCTCAAAATCTCAATCAATGACATTGCTGAACCCATATGACCTCTATCTCCTCCAAATAAACACTCCAATACTAATTTTCTTAAATATTTAGATCGATTATCTAATTTTGTTTTTTTTGATTGTTTATAAAAATCTCGTGACATTATTTATAAAAATTATTTATTGTTTTAGAAATAAAATTAATTTCTTTAATTGTTAGATATTGATTAATGGGTAGTGTTAATATCCTTTTTGACTGTTTTTCAGTATTTTTATATTTCTCATAACCATACTTTTTGATGTAAGCAGTCTGCTTGTGAATTGGAATTGGATAATGTATTGCAGTTTGTATTCCTCTTTTTTTTAAGTATTTAATTAATTCTTTTCTCTTATCTACTTGTATTACAAAAGTATGGTAAGTATTAAATTGATATTCTTTTTCTTCGGGGAAAAATATATCTTCTCGATTTAGAAACTCTTTGTATAATTTAAAATTTGCCCTTCTCTTTTTGATTAATTCATCTAGTTTACTTAATCTATAATTTAAAATAGAGGCTTGAAGAACATCCATTCTAGACAAATATCCAAAATGTTTTACCTCATTTCTTCCAAACATACCATTATTTTGCAAACTTTTTGCTAAAAGATAAAAATTTTTTTTGTTTGTCGTTAAAAATCCTCCATCACCACAGGCATTTAAATTTTTAAGAGGATGAGTGGAAAAGCATCCTATATCTCCAATAGAACCTGCTGCATTATTATAATATTTTGAACCTATAGATTGCGCTGCATCTTCGATCACAGGGATTTTATATTCTCTAGAAATTTTCATTATTTTATTCATCTCACAAATTCGTCCAGTCAAATGGACAGGCATTATGGCTTTGGTTTTTTTTGTAATTTTTTTTTCAATATAATTTGGATCTATATTTTGATCATCTGCTACATCAACAAACACTGGCTTAGCTCCAAGATGAATTATAGATGAAGTGGAAGATATAAATGAGTTAGGTGGTGTAATAACTTCATCACCTTTTTTTATTCCCAATAGTTTAAGTGCCAAAGTCAAAGCATCTGTCCCACTATTTAATGCAACTGCATATTTAACTCCACACTTTTGCGCAACTTTTTTCTCAAATTTACCCACTTCTTCTCCATTAACAAATATTGATTTATCAAGACAATTTTTGAATATCTTAAGCAAATTTCGACTTTGATATTTTGATTGCTTCTCTAACCTGACATAATTAATTTTCATTTGGAGCAGTTTTATATTGAATTATAGAAGAAATATATAGAACAATTTGTATATAATAAAATAAATTTATTTGTTAATTAATATAAAAATATTAAAAATTTAATTATGGACTTACTATCTTCCTTTCAGTCAGATGTGATTATAGAAATAGGCTATTTTGATTTATTTTTTAACTTGATAATTGCTGCAGTATTAGGTTGGCTACTTGAATATTTTTTCATTAATTATAGTCAAACAATAAACAATAAAAAAATATTCAGTAAGAATTTTATTTTAATTGCGACAACAACTGCTTTCATAATCTCAATAGTAAAATCATCATTAGCTTTGTCTTTAGGTTTAGTTGGTGCATTATCTATAATTAGATTTAGAACAGCAATTAAAGAGCCTGAGGAGTTATCTTATTTATTTATTTGCATAGGTATTGGTTTAGGTTTGGGAGCTGGCTATAGAGTTGTAACGATAATAGCACTTTTATTAATATTTGCTATCATTTTAATTAGAAGCAAATTAGATACTAAAGAATTATCCAATGAGACAATATATTTAAATTTATATTTTATGAAAAAGATAAATTTAGAAGATGTATTACAAATTTGTAAATCTTATTGTACAGAAGTTTATCTTAGAGATTTCGATTTTTCAAATTCAAAAAATCAAGTTGGTTTAATAGTAAATTTTGAAAATGAAAAAAAGTTAAATTTATTAGTTAAAAATTTAAAATTAAAATACAAAAATCTAGAAGTAAATCTTATAAATAAGCAAAATATAATTTAATTATTTTATGTTTATTAAAAAGAAAAAAAGTTTAGTAACTAATTTATTAAATAATAAGTTTAAAATTTTTTCTATTTTAGCAGGTTATATTTTAGTTTTTATACTTGGAGCATATTTACAAAAAAACCATTTCTTTTATACAACTATCAAACCACTAATATTTGAAAATATAAAATATGTAAAAAAATTTACTCAAGGAAAATTTCAGGAAATAGATAAAATTTATCTAGACATTGATTTTGAGGATTATCAAAAACTTCATGAAAATAAAATTTCATTTATAAAAAAGAATAAAATTTTAAATGAGTCAAACGATTGGGTGAATGCAAATATAAAATATAAAAATAAAAATTTTGAATCTAGGATTAGATTAAAGGGGAGAATAGCCGATCATCACTTAAATGCAACTATGAGAAATAAAAATATCTCATATAAAGTAAAAATAAAAAAAAATGAGAAAGGTAATATTCTAGGACTAAGAGAATTTAACCTAATGGACTTAAGAAGAAGAGGTTATCTACTGGAATGGTATGCTAGAGAATTTTTAAAAAATCAGGGTTTAATTCATTTAGAATATAAAATTGTTAACCTATTCGTAAATGGCAATGACTATGGGACGTATGTTTTAGATGAAAATTTTAGTGAAACAACACTTACGAGAAATAAGAGAAGAAGTGGTCTAGCTGTAAGATTTGACAATCAATATGCTTTGGACACTAAAGACCCAGCTTTTAAAAATAGTTTTAAGTCAGTTTCATTTGATAATTTATTATCAATTTCTAACATTGATTTGTTAAATGAAAATATCTCTAATTTTAAAGAAGATATTTTAAACAATTCAGAAAAGTTGGGGGAAAATGTATTAGCTCATTTTAGTATTAATGGAGAAAAAAAGAGAGTTATACTGGGACCTGATAAAGATAAGCTAGATTCATACTATATTAGTAAGTTTTTACTGGAAAAATTTAGAGATAATGAGGTTAAATTTGATGAAATATTTGATTTAGATCAAATGGCAAAGGGATTTGCGGCATCTGATGTATTAGATGGATGGCATGGTATAAATTGGACAAACCTTAGTTTTTATTTTAATCCTGTCACAAACAAGTTTGAGCCAATTTTTCAAGACTGGTACAACGAAGGTTTTATTTCAAAAAAAAATGACAATTTTAGAGGTATCAGAATACTTGATTTATATAATTACGGAAATTTTTATGAAAGAGTATTCGAGTCAAAAAATTTTGTTATGAAATATATTTATTATCTAGAGAAATATTCAAATTCAAAATATTTACAAATTTTTAATGAAAAGATTAAAGAAGAATTTAATAACAATTTACGTAAAATTTACAAATCTAGCCCATACTATAATTTTCCACATTACTTAATAGAAAATAAAATTGAAGCAGTACAAGGTTTTTTGAATCATCATGATCCTGTATATTTTGAGTTATTAAAACCAACCGAAGATAAAGAAAAATTATTAATTAAAGTTGGTAATAATCATATTTTACCAATAAACTTTGAAAAAGTTACTCTAATAAGCGCCAATGGTGAATTTTCTGAATATCAGATTGATAAACTAATTCAACCACGGGATTTGAAAATATTTGATCAAAATCAATTTGATAAATCTATAGTAAAATATATCAAAACTTACATTGATAAACCGTCTTTCAATCATTTTAAAAGTGTAACTATCAGTTACAAGCTGCTAGGAAGCGAAAATACTAAAATTAAAAAGATAGAAAACCCAACAGTCTTTGACGAACTAGAATTAAAAAGTAAAAATTTCATGAAATTATCAAAAAATTTAGATACATCTGTAAATTTCAATTTTATAAAAAAAAATAAAAATTTGTATGTTATTAATGAAGGAGATTGGTTTATTAATAATGACTTAATAATACCAGATGGAAAAAAACTAATTATTAAAAGTGGTGCAAACATAACTCTTTTAAATAAAGCAAGAATAATTTCAAAATCTCCGATAGAAGCTATTGGTACTCCAGAAAGAAATATTAATTTTCTTAGTAGGGGAGGTAGATGTTTTATAGTAAGTGAAAGTAAAGATTTGTCAGTTTTTGAAAATGTAAATTTCTTTGAATTTGAGCATTGTTATGAAAGTGGTATAAATTCTGAAGGATCTTTTAATATTTATAATTCTAAAATAAAAATGAAAAATATACTTTTTTACAAAAATCTTAAAGGTGATGATGGAATTAATATAGTAAATTCCGAATTTGACATAGAAAATGTTTTATTTGAGGAAGTTTTATCAGATTGTTTAGATATAGATTATTCTTTAGGAAAAATAAAAAATATACAATTTAAAGTTTGTGGAAATGATGGCTTAGATATCTCAAATACAAGTTTAAATTTGGAGAATTTTAATAGTACAAACACAGGTGATAAAGGCATAAGTGCTGGTGAAAATAGCATTTTAAGGGGAAAAAACATTAAGATTAATAAAGCATTTATGGGACTTGGTATAAAAGATGGCTCAGAAATTAAATTAGATAATATCAAAATTGATAATTCAAAAATACCAATTGCTGCTTATATCAAAAAACAGACTTATAGCTATCCAAAAATTAATATTACAAATTATGAAAACGTTGGAAAAGAAAAAGAAATATTTGAAGTTGGAATAGTTAGTAATATTAACAACAAAACCCTCACTGGAAAGTCAAAGAATGTCTATAAGGAAATTTACAAGTAAAAAGAAATATAACCATGATAAGAATATCAATTTTAGAAATGAAAAGAAGATTCTTTTTTTTGAAAGTGAAAATTTTTTAAAAAATTTTCTTAAAGTAAATAGTTTTAAACAAATATATAATGAAAGATATATAAATAGTATTTATTTTGATGATCATAATTTGACTAATCTTTTAGAAACTATAGATGGAGAGAAATATAGATCTAAAATAAGATTAAGATGGTATGGGAAAATAAAAGATATAACCCAAAATCCTACTTTAGAGGAAAAAATTAAAATTAATACAAAAAATTTTAAAATTTATCACCCATTAAAATTAAAAAAAATTAAAGATAGAGTCGAAGTCAGAAAAATTAAGTTAGAAATTTTAAAGCAATTGGATAGTGAAAGTTTAATAAACTTTAAAATCAGAAATGTAGAACCATCCTCATTTGTTTCTTATAAACGATCTTATTACAAAAAAGAGGATCTAAGAATTACATTAGATAAAGAATTAATTTGCAGGAATCTTATCAATCAAAAATATATACATGAAAATGAAAACTTTAAAAAAGAGAGATTTGTGATTTTAGAATTTAAATTTAACGATAAAAATTATAATCTAGTAAGAAATTTATCTTCACAAATACCAAACAGATTTACAAAATTTTCAAAATACGAGTATTCGTTATTAAATTAATTTTTATTCTTTAAATAAAAGTTTCTAACAGTTTTAATAATATAATTTTGTTCTTTTATTGATAAGTGCTGATCACAAGGAAATGATATAATATTTTTACAATGATAATCTGTAACTGGAAAATCGTTTTTTTTATGTTTCAAATACTTCAGACTTTCCTGAAGATACATTGGTTTTGGATAATGTATTTTAGCTTCTATTCCCTTCTTTAAACAGTATTTATACAATTTATCTCTATCTTTAGCGAAAACTATATATAAATGATAAACAATTTTGTAATTTTTTGGCCTAGGCGGAATTCTTATCTCTTTTAATTTTGATAGGTGGTGATCAAAGTATTTGGCATTTTTAATTCTTTGTTTTGCAATTGATTTAGATTTTGGTAATAACCAATTACCTACAACAGCCTGGAAGGTATCTAATCTAGAGTTATAGCCATTAATTTTGACTGTATCTCTATCAACTAAACCGTGATTTCTGAGTAATTTTATATGTTCATAAAGTTTTTTATTATTTGTAGTAATAATACCTCCATCTGACCAAACATTTATATTTTTTAAAGGATGTAGAGAAAATGCACCCGAGACTCCCCATGTTCCAGCATTTTTATTATTAATCGCACCCAAAATCGACTGGCAGGCATCTTCAATAATTGGAATATTATATTTTTTTGCAATTTTTATTAACTTTGGCATATTTGTCATATATCCGGTAAAATGAACTGGAACGATTGCTTTTGTTTTTTTGCTAATTTTTTTTGTAACATTTTCTACATTCATGCAGAATGTATCATCGCAGTCTACAAAGATTGGTTTGGCTCCCAATTCAGTAATTGCTCCGACTGTAGCAACAAATGTATTTGCCGCAGTTATAATTTCATCTCCCGGCATTATTCCAATTGATTTCAATGATAATTTTAAAGCATCAGTACCTGAGTTGACGCCTATAGCATATTTCGTACCTATTAACTTAGCAAATTTCTTTTCAAAAATCGCAAGTTCCTTACCTAATGTAAAATCTCCGGACAAAACAAACTTTTTTAACTTACTCCATAAGTCGGGGCAATTTGAAAATTGCTGTTTTAAATAAGAATATCGTACTTTCATAAAATTAGACTAATTTAATATTATTCATTCTTTTTATATTATAATAAAATTGATTTTCAAAAGTGTTTGTTAACATTTTTTTTTCGAAAGCCTCCTTAAGATCTTGTACTGCATCTTTAACGGTATATTTTGTTTCAAAACCAATAACTTCTTTGATTTTTTTTGAACTTACATGGTAAGATCTATTATCATCTGACTTAGTATTTATTATTTTTATATCATTTCCTATAATTTCTTTAACATCCAATGCCAGTTCGTTAACAGATTGATTTTTAAAACCAACATTAAAAATTTCACCATTTATTACTTTTTTATCAGCTTTTAACACTGCAAGGTAAGACTCCACCATGTCATCTATATGTACATTTGGTCTTAACTGATCTCCACCAAAAACTTTTATAGTCCTATTATGAAAAGCATGGTTTGTTAGAATGTTTACGACCAAATCTAATCTTTGCCTTTTTGCAAAACCACAAACTGTTGAAGGTCTGATAGTTGTTGTTATAAAATTTTCTGATTTATAGCTATTTAATATTTTTTCACAATCTCCTTTAAATTTGGAATAATCTGTTAAAGGTTCTAATTTCATATCTTCTGTTACATTTTTCTCTTTTTTAATACCATAAACTGATGAAGAAGAAGCATATATAAATTGACTTACGCCGCTCTTTACAGAAATGTTTACCAATGGCTCAAAAGCATCTAGGTTTATAGATTTTCCTAATGCTGGATTTAATTCGAAACTAGGATCATTTGATATACAAGCCAAATGTATTACAATTTCATGACCAGCTATGAATTTGATTAATTTATCTGTATCTCTAATATCTCCTTTAATTTTTGATAAATTTTTATGATTAGCAATAACATCTTCTCCATATATCATTAAGTCAAAAACGGTAACTTCATGTCCCTCATCTATCAATCTGGGAACTAATTTTGATCCCACATATCCTGCTCCACCAGTTATAAATATTTTACTCATTTTTATGACATCCAAATTATTTTAAAGTATGGTCAACTGCTTTTATCAGTTTGATTTTATCTATCAAATTTTTATTTCCCATGCTTGATACTGACTGAGAAGCTCCAAGAGATCCAATTAGTAAAGCATAAGTTTTATCAAGACCTAGCTTTAAAAATATTGAAATCAACGATAACATAGTGTCTCCTGATCCTATTTTATCAACAACTTTTGAGGCAAAAGCTTCCATGTAATAGAATTTTTTAGACTTTTTATTGTACAGAGTTGCTCCTTCGCTACCTTGAGTAACAACAAGATTACTAATATTTAATTTTTTTGAAAGATTATTCATTAGATAATTTACTTTACTATTTTTATCTCTTAATTCATGTCTAAGCTCAGTTTCATTAATTATTACGCAATCGATGTTTTTATATTTATTCATGGTGTGGTATCCTCTGTTAGCTGCATTAATTTGAGCATTTAGAGCAACATATTTAGATTTTTTTGAAAGTAAGGAAGCATTTTTATCTGAAATAAATCCATGACCATAATCAGAAATTATAACAAGATCAAAGTTTTTTAATTTGTTAGTTAAAAAATTTTTTAATTTTTTTTCATTTTCTAAATCTAAGGGAGAATCATTAATTATATATGAACCGAAAACTTTATTATTAGTTATTGAATCAATATATTTTTTTTTAATAATAGTGGGTGATTTTTTCTTAAATATTAGTTTGAGATCCACATTTTTTGGAAGCTTTTTTTTTATTAAATTTTGGAATTTTCTATCTTCACCAACCATACTCATCAATGTTACTTTTCCGCAGAATTTCGCAACATTACCTGCAATAGCCGCAGCTCCACCAATATATATTTCATTTTTTTCTTCTCTCATTTGTAAAACTGGATCTTTCCCAGATTTTCCTAGAGTTTCACAGAAAAAATATTGATCAATAATTGTTTCTCCTAAAACTAAAACTTTAAGTTTTTTTGATAGATTTAATGATTTATTTAAATTAATTTTTTTATTTTTTATTATTTTAATAGTTTGTTTTTGGTTAAAGGTTAAATTTCTATAGTGTTCATTAATTAAAGAACTAGAGCTACTGGTTATATCATCAGTGTATTTAACTTTTCCTCCATATTTATTTAAAGCTTTAGTTTCATTTTTTATTTCTCCAGTTATATCATCTTTATGAATTTTATAGTCTGGACCCTTGCAATAAATATCAGGTTTTAAAAGATTTATTAAATTTACAGAGGTAGGAGAGTTGTTAAGAACGATATGATCAATCACAGAAATATTTTGAAGAAATTCTATTCTAAGTTTTTCACTAAAAATTGGTCTCCCAGGACCTTTATTTACAAATATATCTGGTGTTAGTGAAACAATTAAAATATCACCAAATTGTTTTGCAGAAATGAAATGTTTAATATGGCCAATATGAATCAAATCAAATACACCATGGCATAAAATAATTTTTTTTTTTTTTATAACCGATTGTTTTTTTATATTTTTTAAATCTTTTATTTGAATTATTTTTTTCATTTTAAATATTGAAACCATTTTTTTGTTTTAAATTTTATTTTATTTGGCGTCCATACTGGTGCTTTTTTCCAGTCGTCTATATTATCAAGCATTATCTTAATTCCATCATCTATTTTAACTTTTGGTTTCCATCCTAGAAATTTTTTTATTTTTTTTATATCTGCTTCAGATTTATCTGGCTCTCCTGGTCGTTTTGGGATTTTAACTCTCGATCCACCAAGTTTTTTTGCAATATAATTTACACTTGTTGGTTTACCGGTACCCACATTAAATATATCATGATATATTTTCGATTTCGCAGCAGTGTAGAATGCATTTGCAACATCGGTAACATAAGTAAAATCTCTTGTTTGATTTCCACTGCCAACAATAGTTAAAGGTCTGTTATTAATTTTTTGAGCTAAAAATACCCCAAACATAGCTCCATAGGCGCCTGTCGTTCTAGATCTTAGACCATATACATTAAATAATCTCAACGAAATTGTAGATATTTTGTATACTTTTGACCAATGCACAAGTAACTTCTCTCCAATATTTTTAGTCAAAGCATATGGATACTCAGTCTTTATAGTTTCATTTTCACTCGTTGGAAAATTTTCTACTAAACCATAACAAGATGCAGATGCTGCATAAACTACTTTTTTTACGTTATATTTTTTTGATGCTCTTAGTACATTTAAGGTCCCATTAACGTTTGATTGAAAATATTTTTCTGGTGTTTCAATACTTGGGACAATATCAGCAAGTGCAGCTAGGTGGAAGACATAACTAACATTTTTGAATTTTTTTTCAATTTTATTAAAGTCTGCAACATCCGCTTTTATAACTTCAACTTTTTTTTTTGGTAAATTAATAAGATTATTCAGTCTACCAGTGGCAAAATTATCGATTATAACCACTTTGTAACCCTTTTTAACTAGTAATTCAGAAATATGGCTCCCTATAAAACCAGCGCCACCCGTTACAATTACTTTTTTCATGTTTTTTGCATTATCATTGATAAAATTGCCAGTCAAGTAAGTAAATTATCGATCTTTTATTATCATATTAATTACATCTAACATAATTTCTTGGAAATTTTTTTTGTATTTAGATGAATTTAAAAAAAAATTTATTTCTTGTGAATAATTGTTTTCTAAATCATTAATATAATTAGATTTTATTTGATTATTTTTAGATAAATAAAAAATCTTAGAATTTATTTTTTTTGATAAATTTTTTATTTCTAATTTTTTATATAAACTTAAGTGATCATCAACTAGTAATATTAATTTTTTTTTAGATATAATACTTTGCCATAAAGCCATGGAGCTATGACCTATTACGTATTTTGATTTATTTATTAGATTTATTGTATCTCCATACTTTATATCTCGAGATTTAAATGGATTTTCATGGTAAACAAATTTACCAGAAGCAGCAATTAAAATTTTAGTTTTAAATTTATTTTCAAATTTTAAAAAAAAATCATTCAAATTTTCATAAAAAATTTTTGAATTAATACTAGAGTCATCCAAAAAATCTGTTCTTCCTAAAGTTTGCCCTTTAAATTTTCCACCCACAGCTTTCCGAGTATTATTATCTGGAGCACCATCCAAAGACTCCTCGACATATACAGTTACATTTGCGTCATTAGCATTTTGTGACCAGATATAATTTGGATGTGGTACACTAAAATACTTTAGTGTTTGATTAAAAATTTTTTTAGATATGTTTTCAATGTTTTTTCCTGAGCCAATAAAATATAAGTTATTGTATTTTCTGAAAAGAATTTTATTTCTCAAAAGAAAAATTTTGAATTTTAATTTTTCTAAAAAAGAAATTGGGAAAAATTCGGTGGCAAATTCACTCAAAATAATTTTGTACTTGTATGAATAAATTAATTCAAAAATTTTATTTTCTTTATATCTTTTATAAAAACTTCTTCCTGTATAATAAATAATCGAGTTAGAATTATCAAAATTATTTAAATAGTTGTTAAGTTGTTCAAAATTTTTAATAAAAGTAACCTTTTCAAAACTAGGTTTATAAAATTGAGCTGTAGTGCTAAAGTAAGCTTTTGTCTGTTCTTCAGAATAAAAAAAGCTTGAAACATCGCATATATGAACATCAAAACCATTTTTTTTAAAATTTTGAATATTTAAATAATTTGCATAATGAATAGGTATAGGTGCAAAAACTATATATATAATATTCATAAAGGTTTTAATTAAAATATTTAATTTATTTTAACTTTTTTGCCAAAAAAACACTACTTGGTAAAGACAAAGCTCTTTCATAAATATAAGTAGTATCATCTAAATTCATTTTTGGATTTTTTTTAAAATGTTTAAATAAATTAATTGGTTTCCAAATAGGTCTAACATTAAAATTTCTTTGCTTTGAAAATAATATTAATTTTTTTTTAATATTTTTATTGGAAACTATGATCGTATTAAGCCAATAATTAGATTTCAAATTTTCAGATGGCTTTAATAATTTAATTTCAGTATTTTTGAATATATTAGAGTAGTAAAGATGTAATTTTTTTTTCATATTAATAAATAAGTTTATTTTATTTAGCTGAGCAATTCCTAAAGCTGAATTTATTGAGGGCAGTCTGTAATTGTATCCAATAGTATCATGAAAAACGTCAAATTTTTTTATAATTTTTGAATTATTAGATAGATGGAAAGCTTTCTTTATATATTTTTTTTGTTTAAAGATTAATGCGCCACCTCCACCAGTAGTAATTATTTTATTTCCATTAAAACTTAAAACACCAGCGTCTCCAAATGTGCCTAGGTGTTTATTTTTAAACTTACAACCTAAAGCTTCTGCTGAGTCCTCAATTAATAAGAGTTTATTTTTTTTACATATTGTAATAAGTTTATCTAATTCACAGCTTAATCCATTTACATGTGTAACAATCAGGGCCTTAATCTGTCTACCAGTTTTAATATTTAAACATTTATTTTTTCTTATTTTGGTATTTTTTTTTAAATATGCTGAGAATTTTTTTAAGTTTATTGATAAATTATTTCGATCCACATCATAAAAATGTGGTTCTGCATTGCAATATTTAATAGCATTAACTGTAGATATGTAGGTTAACGGAGAAACAAATACCTCGTCTTTTTTCTCAATTCCTAAAGTTTTGATAGCTAAATGAAGTGCTGATGTACCATTGACTAAACATATTAAGTTTTTTGTACCTACATACTTTTTCAACTTTTTTTCAAAGAGATTTGTATACTTGCCATATGTTGATAACTGTTTTTCTTTTATTGCTTTTTTGACATTAGCAATATCATCATTGAATATATAAGGTTCATGTAAATAAGCATTTTTTATATCAAGTTTTTTTTTTATTTGTTTTAAAAAATTTGAATACGTATCAATAATTTTCATATGTTATAATCATGGAAATTACTAATTGAAACATTTTTATTTAATTTGAACCAATCAATCGTCTTAGAAATTGCATAACTAAAATTTCGAGCATTTTTATATTTTGGTTGCCAATTGTATAATTTTTTGATTTTTTTATTTGAGGCAAGCAATCTATAAACTTCACTGTTTTTTGGTCTAATTCTTTTTTTATCAAAAATTATTCTTAGTTTTTTTATATCAAGTTGATTACTTATTACTTTTATAAGATTTTTAATTTCAATTTCAAAACCACTTGCAATATTTATTTGATCAGCATCAATTTTTTTTGAATTTATTAGCTTGATAAATCCATTTATTGTATCATCAATGTAAGTAAAATCTCTTTTTGTATTTATGTTTCCAACTTTAATAAAATTTTTTTGGTTTATCATTTGAGTTATCAAAGTAGGTATTATAGCTCTTGATGACTGTCGAGGACCAAATGTGTTGAATGGTCTCGCAATAAGAACGGGAAGATTAAACGATTTTTTAAAAGAAAGAGCAATCTGATCTGCGGCCACTTTTGATGCTGCGTAAGGAGATTGGGAGTTTAAAGGATGTTTCTCGTCTATAGGTACATATTGTGCTGTTCCATAAACTTCGCTCGTGGAAGTTATAATTATTTTTTTTACAGAATTATTTTTACAAGAATTTAAAATATTATAAGTTCCATAAATATTTGTATCTATGTATGACTTTGGGGAAACATAAGAATAAGGTATTGAAATAAGTGCCGCTAAATGCACTACAATATCTTTATTTTTAGTAATATTAGTTGTTAAATCCTCACTTCTTACATCACCAAATATAATTTTTATTTTCTTTAGTAGTTTTTTGTGAATGTATGACAAATTTCCAATTGAGTTTGACGAATTATAGTAACACAATGCTGTAACGTCATATTTTTTGTTTTTAGCTAGTTTTTCAACTAAATGGGAGCCTATGAAACCACAAGCGCCTGTTACTAAAATTTTTTTTTTCATATTTTATTTACTTTTTTTTTATTAAGTATTTATCTTGTATATATAGGTATTTTAAATCACTATTTTCAAATGTAAAAATAATATCTTTTAGGGTTGACGAAATTGGATATCCGTGAAGATTTAGACTAGTATTCAAAACTGCTGGAATTCCAGAAATTTTATAAAATTCTTTTATAATTGAATAATAACTATTATTAAAATTTTTTTGTAATATTTGAGGTCTAACAGTTTTATCATAAGCATGTGTTCCATTTTTAATTTTATTGTAATATTTAGTTTTTGTTTTAAATCCTATCGTCATGAAATCAGATGAAATTTTTTTAGGGTTAATTATATATTTTCCATGTGCTTCTTTAAGAATTGTTAAGGCAAAAGGCATCCAAAAATCTCTATTTTTAATTTGATCATTAATTTTTTGAACCATTCCCTCTTTTGATGGATTTGCTATTATGCTTCTATTTCCCAAAGCCCGAGCACCAAATTCTTCTCTACCATAAGCAATTGAAATTATCTCCCCATCATTAATTAATTTAGCAATTCTTTTATGTCTAATATTTTCGAAAATCAAAAAATTTTTATTGTTTTTTAAAGAGCTGATAATCATTTTTTTTGAAAGCTTAGTTTCAGTTATCTTTTGACCTAGATAAATATTTTTTATTGGCTTGTTATTTTCTTTGTTTAAAAAATAACAGGCCCCTATTGATAATGACTCATCAGTTCCCGTAGGTGCAATGTAAATATTTTTTATAAAATTTAAATTTGAGAGCACCATATTCATTTTTATATTCATGCTAACACCACCACTTATGGAAAAAACATTTAATTTATATTTTTTATTTATCTGAATTAATAATTCAGTTGAGATATTTTCTACTAATATTTGAACAGCTCCAGCTATATTGTCAAATCTATGTCCTTGGGTTTTATTGTATATGTATGAGAATAAATCTTTTGGTCTTTTATTGTGTACTACCCTACAATTTTTAACTTTTAAGATATCTTTGAAAACCTCGTTATAAACTTTTTTAGAATATTCATTTTTTGCGTATGGTGCTAAGCCCATAACTTTAAATTCATGTTCATTAGGTTTCATTTTTAATATCAAAGTTACAAATCTATAAATCCTTGCAAGATCACACTGATCACTAATATTTATTTTTTTTAAATAATTTTTTTTTTTGTTAAAAATCCAAAATGTTTGATTTAACCCATCTCCTTCACTATCTAATGTTAAAATCCCAATTTTATCTTCTTTTACATTAGGTGCATATGCAGCATAATAGGCGTGGCATGTATGATGATCTATAAATTTAATATTTCTAATTTTATTTCTTGACTGTTTTATAAGATATTTTTTTTGCAAATTTCTAAATACTTGATTATTTTGAAAATAATTTTTTTTTTTAATTTTATTATAATCTAAATATAAATCTTTAAGTTTATTTTTCTTTTTAAGATTTTGAAAATGATTTCTTGCATTCTTAATCTTTTCTTCTCTTGAATAAAATCCAAGGTAATAATCCAACCAATTATTAATCGAAAAATAATTATCTACAGGATACTTAAATGGGAAAGCAATGTTATCAATTGTGCTAAAAGATGCCTCTTCAACTATTAATTTGTTTTTCTCCACATAATCCAAACATTTTTCAATTGAAATTTTTGGATAACCACAAAAATTTTTAATCTTATTAAATCTTTCTTCTTGGAATGCTAAAATTATCTCTCCATTTACCATCAAAGAAGCGCTAGCACCATGACTGACATTGATACCCAAATAAACTATTTTTTTGCTCATAAAGATTATTTAATAAAAGTTATAAATTCATATATTTAAAAATTTTATTTATCCATATTTATTTTGCATTTAAAATTTTCTACAAGTTAATTGTTAAATATCTTATATTTAAAAGGAACATTTGATAAATCTTTTAAATTTTTCATTTTAATTATATCAAAATTCTCTTTGTATTTTAGTCTGGAATTAAATTGTTTTTCATATGAAATGTTTTTTATTAACTCTGATTTAAATTTTGTTGAACTAATTATGTATATTTTCTTTTTAAATTGATGAGAAAAAAATTTTATTACTTTATTTACTCTTTTTAAATATGTACCTTTAACATCGGCACCCTGCTTGTTGATTCCATATTCATAAAAGTGTCCATTTTTAGGATTTGAGTATAAGTAGTCCATACCAATTAAATAAAATTTTGAAAAACCCATATATGTTGCCAATCCTAACATTGAAAATAGACTTCCAAACAATAGGCTGAATTCTTTTGACGGATCAATTTTGTTAGGTTTGAAATCTTTAATACCAAAATGATGCAAATAGTGGATATTTTTGATAGAATGCAAAAAAGGGTAGTGGTAAACTGACGTAAATAAATTTACATCTCCTTTTAACCTTCCTGATTTATTTAAAAAGTTTCTACAATTTTTATTTAATTCAATTTTTTTTGTGTATGGATTCTTCCAAACTGGTGAAAAAATACCTGGATGAAAGTGAATATCGGCTATTACATCTAAATTTTTATAATCTTTATGTAAGAACATCCAGCCACATGTTAAAGTTTTATTTTTGGAGAATTTTTTTAAATCAAAATATTTTATTGATTGGCCATTGCCAATAATATAGCAACTTTGATTTATATATTTATCTTTAAATTTAATATTTTTAGATACTAAATTAGAAAAAAATTTATTTATAAATAACATTAATTGTTATAAACATTTATGATTTTTATTTAAAATGCAAAAAATATTTTTAATCGCTGAAATAGGTATAAATCATAATGGCAGTTTATCTACAGCAAAAAAACTTATAGATTTAGCAAAATATACTGGTTTTGATGCAGTCAAGTTTCAGAAAAGAACACCAGAGGTAACAACACCAAAATCCAAAGCTGGAATTATTAGAGATACTCCATGGGGTAAAATTACATATTTAAATTACAAAAAAAAATTAGAATTCGGGAGAAAAGAGTTTGATGCGATAAATAAATATTGTAAAAAAAAAAATATACCATGGTTTGCGAGCCCTTGGGATATTGAGAGTAATAATTTTTTAAAAAAATATAAGCTTAAATATAATAAAGTAGCATCACCGGTTTTAACTAACATTAAATTAATAGAGGAAATTGCAAAACAAAGAAAGTATACGTTTATTTCAACAGGAATGAGTTCAATGAAAAATATTGCTAAAGCTGTAAAAATTTTTAAAAAAAATAAATGTAAATTTTCTTTAATGCACTGTGTTTCAACTTACCCATGTCTAGAAAAAGATATAAATTTAAAAATGATAAACACATTAAGAAAAAAATTTAATGTTGACATAGGTTATTCTGGACACGAAAAAAGTGTTAGCCCAAGTCTAATGGCAGCTTGTTTTGGTGCAAAATCAATAGAGAGACATATAACTCTTGATAGAACAATGTGGGGAACTGATCAGGCAGCTTCTCTTGAAGGGAATGGTATGAAAAATCTTGTAGAATTAATAAGAAAATTT
The DNA here is from genome assembly GCA_902595465.1 of uncultured Pelagibacteraceae bacterium. Classification (GTDB taxonomy): domain Bacteria; phylum Pseudomonadota; class Alphaproteobacteria; order Pelagibacterales; family Pelagibacteraceae; genus Pelagibacter. The sequence continues at coordinate 68,344 of CACJQE010000003.1, read as the reverse complement.
GAATTATGTTTAGGAGATGGTGTAAAAAAATTTTTAATAGATGAAAAAAAAAAGTTACAAGAAAACAAATATTGGTAATAATTTCAAAATAATATGTTTAATTCCAATAAGATCAAAAAGCAAAAGAATTAAGAACAAAAACTTTACAAAAATAAATGGTATACCTTTAATAAAGTACGTTTTAAATAATATCAAACAATCTAAATATATTGATAAATTTTATATAGCTTCAGATAATTTAGGAAAAATAAAAAAAATTATTAATGAAAATAATAAAATACAATTATTTCAAAGATCAAAAAAAAGTTCTACTTCGAATGCTCAAACCGAAATTATAATAAATGAATTTTTAAGGAAAAAAAATATGGATATATTAGTTTTTGTTCAAGCTACCAACCCATTTATCAAATATACGTATATAGATAATGCTATAGAAATATTTTTAAAAAACAATTTTGACTCGTTATTATCTGTTGTAAAAAGTAAACATTTTATTTGGTCTAACCAAAAATACTCAAAACCAACAAATTATAATTTAAAGAAGAGAAAAATGTCTCAATCAATCAAAGGACATTTTTTAGAAAATGGCTCATTTTATATTTTTTTTAGAAAAAATTTTTTTAAAAAAAAAAATAGATTGCATGGAAAAATTGGAACTTTTGAAATGCCTAAACAAAGTATGCATGAAATCGATGATAAAATTGATTTAAAAATTGTAAAAAAACTTTTAAGCTAAATTTAATCATTTTAGAGAATTCTTAAATTTCCTTAATTTTGTTATATTCCATTCTGGAAAATCAATTTTATCTGATATTAAGATTTCTCTACACCTTTTAAGACCATCACCTAAAAAATTTAAAAGATTTGAGGTAGATACAGCGTTGATTTTATGGTTTTTAATACCATAACTTATATGCTTAGCATTGCCACAACCACCAGATAAAATTATAGGTTTTTGAAAGTCATGAGGTATGAACCCCAAAACGTCATAGTCAAGGCCCATTCCAGTTCCATCCATATCAATTGAATTAAGGTTTATTTCTCCAAAAGGCATATTTTTTAAATTGTCAATATAATCTTTAAAGTTAATATCAATTTCTTTTACTCCATTATTAATATAAGCCTTAAAATTTTTATTATCTTTTTTAAAATCTACCCCAACAATTATTGATTGTTGTCCAAAAACTTTTGATATTGTCTCTAGAATTTTTGGCTTTTCATAAGCTGCGGAATTAATTAAAATTTTATCACAGCATTTAGATAACAATTCAGTTGCAATTTCTAAACTCCGTATTCCACCTCCTGCTGTTATAGGAACAAAACAGTTTTTTGATATTAATTCAACTTTTTTTATGAATTCTAAATTTTCTTTTACTTTTCTTGAAATATTTAAAATTATTAATTCGTCAATATAATAAGAAATATTGTAAAAATCATAATTTTTAAAAAGCCATTCAATGTTGCCTACCTTTTGAATATTATAATTCCTACTTTGATAAAAATATCCATCAGCATATAATAGAGTGAAAATAATTCTTTTTTTTAACATTATTTATTATTTAAAAAATTAAATATTAACTCGATACCACAAGATTGGCTTTTTTCTGGATGAAATTGAGTTCCGTAAATATTATCTTTTTGAAATGCTGCTAAAAAATCTATTCCATAATTACATGTAGCGAAGTTTTGAGAAAAATTTTCTACATCCATTTTATAAGAATGCACAAAATAAAAATTTGATTTTTCATCTACATTACTAAAAAATTTATTATTTGACTTTATTACTTTAATATTATTAAAACCAATATGTGGAATCTGTAGGTTTCCCATATCTTCTATATTAAAACGAGTAACTTTATTTTCTACAAAACTCAATCCATTTGTGAAACCATCCTCGGTACTTGAGGAGCCCAATAATTGCATCCCCAAACATATGCCTAAAATTTTTTTTTTTTTTATTAATACCTCTTCTCTTAATTTTTCTATAATTAACATAGATCTTAAATTATTCATTGCGTCCTTAAATGAACCTACACCTGGCAAAATTATATGGCTTATTTCATCTTTTAAATGGTCTCGATTATTTATGATTACAGTTTGACAGCCTAAATATTCCAATGCGTTTTTCACAGAATTGATGTTTCCCATTTTGAAATTGATTATGCCTACTTTCATAGGTTATTTTATATAAAACTTAGGAGTCCATTTACCATTTTTTTTTTCAAATAATTTTTTATTGGCAAATTTATCTAAAACATCACTAAATTCTTGAAAGTTTATCTGATAGTAGTTTAAATACAAATCTATAAAATTTTCTGGATAATTATTGTCATATAGATTTACTAGGTTAATAGCCTGTTCACGGTCCATAGCTCCTCTACGAATTTCAATTCCAGCATCTTGAGTTGCTCTTCCAAATCCAAATTTTAAATACATCAAATACATATGTAGTGCAAAAAGCGCCTGGTCATTTTGTGCAAAATTGGTAAAAGTTCCTTCGTTTGCTGACTCACTTTCTTCTAGGCCATACTTTTTCTTTGCTAGTAAATAATTCCTATATGGATCCCAAGGCTCAAAATACCCCCAATGTGTAAGATTTATTTTCTTAAGCTTTTCTTCACTAATATCATCCAAATTAAACCAAAATAAATCCTCTTTACTAAGATTACTTTCTTGAATTATTTTTTTATAATCACCTTCAAAATAATTATTAATTATGTAACTTGTCTCAAATAAAGGTTGATTTTTATTTTGAGTTGAGCCTCCATATTCAACCTCTCCATCTTCACCATAAAATATTAAATTAATGTTATTTTGGATAGCGACTCTTATCACAACACTGAATATTGAAATAAGCCATCCATAATATGGAGACCCTTTATAAATAAGTCCTAATTTATTTAAAGTTTGCATTGATTTAAAATTTGCTGTTATATGAATATGATCAAATTCTTTGCTAACAAACTTACTAAGATTCTTTTTTCCAACATCAGATTCTAATGGTGGTCTGGAAGTTACTGTGAGCACATTTAGCCCATAATCTTCTTTTAGTTTATAAGCGACATACGCTCCATCTTTTCCACCACTTACTGGAACTAAACAATCATATGTAGAGTTCTCATTTCTATTTTTTTTTATTATATTTTTAAGCTCAATTAATCTTTTATTCCAATTTAATTTTTTTTTTTCTTCCATCCATTGGCATGCATTACAAAAACCTCTGTTATCAAAGGATATTCTTGGTCTTGTGGACATATTTAAACAATTTTTACACCAAAAAATATTGTCCATTAAATTATTGAGAATCCCCCATCTACAAAATAATTTGCTCCCGTGACGTATGAAGCCTCATCAGAAGCCAGAAATATAACTGGTGAAGCAATTTCATCTGCTCTCGCCATTCTACCTAAAGGTGTTTTTAAATTATATTTTTTTTTGAAATTTTGATTTTGTTTTATTTTTGAGCCAGCAATATTTCCCTTAATACCGCCTGCAATTATAGAATTGACTCTAATTTCATATTTTCCATAGTAAGCAGCCAAACCTTTTACAAAATTTGCCAAGCCACCTTTAATTAAAGAATATATTGGATTAGGCTTGATATTTGTATTTTTGTAAAGGTTATTATCTTGACCTAAAGTCCCATAAATTGAATTTAATATTATTATACTACCTTTAACTTTATTTTTTGCCATATGTTTAGCGACCTCATTAGCAGATAAAGCAAAAGAGTTTAAATGTATTTCTATGTTTTTGGATAATGAAATATAGTCTAAATTATTGTAACTTATATTTTTCCACATTTTTGTAATTGGGTATGACGTATTTATAAAGACATCAGGACAACCAAATTTTTTTATAACTTTTTTGATATTATTTTGAATGGTTTTTAATTTACTTAAATCAAAATAGACCTGATGTATGTTGCTATTTAATTTTTTATTTTTTTTTATATCTAAAATTATTATTCGATAATTTTTTAATTTATCAAATTTTTTATGTATTTCGGTCCCAATACTTCCATTGCCACCTACAATGAACACTAATTTTTTTTTCATTTTTTATTATTAAAATATCTAACTAATTTTAAATCATCAACTGAATCTATATCTATTGATCTATTAAATGGCATTTTATAAATAGATGTTTTTCTTGTAAAAAGATTTATATTTTTCATTAGAAACTCTCTTTTCCATATATATATTGAGGCATTCATTTCAAAAACCTTTGGTGCATCTTGTCTTCTTAATATGTTTTTTTTTGATTTTTTTATTATTTTTGGAAAAAAATTATCCTTTAACTCTATCATGTTAAAATAAGGATTTTTTCTAGAGTCACAAACTGTGATTAAATTATTGTTATTCTCCTTAATTATTTTATTTATACATTTTTGTATATCTTTTAACTGTCTTAATGGTGAAGTAACGTCCAAATCTATTATCAAATCAAATGTTTTATCATAATATTTTTCTGATCTAACTAAAGCGTCTCTTATTACCTCAACTTTACCAGAATTATCTGAAGATAAGCTTTTATTTCTTAAAAAAAATTGACTAATATTTCTTTTTTTTAGTTCTTTTCTAGAAAGCTTCACGTCAGAAGAAATTACGATATTATCAATTTTTTTAACTTTAAGTGCTTGATCAAGAGAATGAAAAATTAATTTTTTTCCATTTAATGTAAGAAAATTTTTGTTTGTTACGCCTTTTGATCCTTTTCTTGCACATATTGTACATAAAATTTTCATGCAAGTTTTGTTATCGCTTTTTTGTATTCATTCCATTGTCCAACATCTATCCAAGATTTTTCAGATACAGGATAAACCATTATTTTTAAGTTTTTTTTCAACATAATTCCAATCAATTCATTCATATCCATTTTTTCGTTTTTTTTAATTAAATTTAAAACCGATTTATCAAATAAATAAAGTCCAGTGTTTACTAAAAAATTATATGTTGGCTTTTCTTTTAGCTGTAATAACTTGCCTGAAGAATTAATCTTACATGTACCATAAGGAATTACATAATCTTTTGCCGCAACAACACATGTAGCTATATTTTTATTTTCTAAGTGAAAATTTAAAAGATCAAAATAATCGATATCTAAAATTATGTCTGAATTTGTGACAAAAAAAGTTTTACTATTTTTTAAATTAATAATTCCTATCGGTCCAGCGGTACCTAAAGGTTTTTTTTCTTCCAAAAATTTTATTTTATAATTTGGTTTCAATTCATCAAAAAAAGCTTTTAAGATTTTACTTTTATAATTAATTGATAAATAAAATTCTTTTAAACCATAATTTAAAAATTTATCAAATACATGTTCTAATACAGACTTTCCATTTATTGGTATAAGTGGTTTGGGCAAAATATCTGTAAAAGGTTGCAATCTTGTTCCTTTGCCACCTGCCATAACAATAACAGGTATTTTAATTTTTACATTTTTGGTTCTATTTTTTTTTCCAAAAATAAAATCCCATGTAATTATATCAGTAATATTTTTTGTTTTATCAATTATAGGTGCGAAAAAAAGTTTTTTAGAAACTAAAATTTTTTTTATGTCGCTTAATTTTAATTTGTCTTTATAGAAAAAAAGTGGCTTTTTATTATAAATATTTTTTATTGAGTTGTTAATGTTAATTTTTTTTAGTATTGCTCGTCTTAAATCTCCATCAGACAAAACCCCTACCAATTTTTTATTTGCATTAATAACAACTAAATTCTTTTCACCTGTCTTACTTAATTGCTTTAGTGCATTGATTATCTTTGTGTTTTCATCAATTATTAAATTTTTAAAGGTCATAAAATTTTTTTTTTAAATTTATACTATCAAAATCTATTTTTCTTATTATATCTGTAATATTTTTTGCTGCATTGCCTCTTCCATACATTAACTTTATTATTTTGTGTTTTTTTTTTGAAATCAACTTATTTATTAGGATATTAATTTTATTTCTTTCATTTTTGACATCATAAATTGTATTAGACTTTAATCTGCCTAACTGTCTATCTCCAATATTAATTGTATACGTTCCTAAATAAGGTGCCTCTAGAAGACCACTTGATGAATTTCCTAAAATTATGTTGCAATGACGCATTAACGATAAATATTTTTGTCTACCTAAATTTAAGAAAAAGTATGCATTTTTATTTTTTTTAACAAAATTATTTATCATTTTGGTTATTACTGAATTATCTGGATCTGCATTTGGAGAGGTAAAGAATAGGCCTACATCGTTCAATTTTTCAAGGGCTTTTAAAATGTTGGCAAAAAGATAACTTGATTTTTTTTTTTCCAAAGTTTCTGGATGATAGGTAATTAAAATATTTTTTTTTAATAAATTTTTACCTAATTTTGATTCTAAAATATTTTTTTTTAATATTTTAGTTTTTTTTACATTGTCTGCACTTAAACCTCCTGTACAAAAAACTTTCTTTGGGTCTTCTCCCAACTGTATTACTCTTTTTTTGTAAACCTTGTTTGCCACAAAATGAAAATTAGACATCTTGGTTATTGAATGTCTTGACCATTCGTCTATAGCTCCTGCGGTCACTTCTCCTCCATTTAAATGTGCTAAAGGTATATTATTAATTGATGCACCTATTGCACAACCTAAAATTTCAAACCTATCACCAAGTAAAATAATCAAATTAGGTTTATGTTTATCAAAACAAATAGAACTTTTAGAAATTATGTTTGCAAGAGATTTTGAAATTGAATTTTTAGAATCTTCTTTAAAACTAATCTTTAATTTAAGTAATTTGATTTTATTTTCTACTTTGATTTTACTTATTGTATTGCCAAACTTTTTTTCCATATGATTTCCAGTAACGAGCAGGGTTAATTTAAATCTGTCAATTTTAATTAAATTTTTCATTAACCAATACAAATGGTCATAATCTGCTCTACTACTAGTTACTAAGAAAATTTTTTTTTTCATTTAATAAAATCGTCTTTTAAATAATTTTTTTTTGCTTTTTTGCCTATAATTTTAAAAATTTTAATTGGTGGAATGCCCAATGATGGACGTTTAAGTGTCAAATTATCATATGTATATTTTTCTCCTTTAAAAATATTTTTTTTTGCAACAATTGATTTTCTAACTATAATTTTATTTTGTTTTTCTTCTTTTGAAATCCTCTTAATACCATCACCAAGAATTTTTTCAGTTATACGAACCATATTTACCATTTTTCTAAAATTTATTGGATTCAAACTAGTCGAATGGTCGGGGCCAGGTAGTTTGTTACTAATTGTTAAGTGTTTCTCAATTATTGTTGCTCCGAGAGTAACGGCCAAAGACGGTGCTAAAATAGAATTCGAATGATCCGACAAACCTACTTTTATTTTAAATCGACTTCTAAGTGTTTTAATTACATTCAAATTAAGTTTAATTTCTTTTGTTGGGTACTCAGAAATACAATGCAGTAAAGTTATTTTCTTTCTTTTTAGTCCAAATTTTAACAAATATTTTAAAGCTTGTGATATTTCTTTAATAGAGGACATCCCTGTCGACATGATTATATTTTTTTTGAATGAGGCAATTTTTTTTAAGTATGGAAAGTTATTAATTTCTCCTGATGGAATTTTATATTTTTTAAGATTTAATTTTTTTAAAAATGATAGATCTTCTAATGAAAAACCTGAGGATAAAAATTCTATTTTTTTTTTCTTACAATATGTAATTAAATCTTTATGGAATTTTTTTTTTAACTCTAATTTTTTAAGCATCAAATATTGGTTGTCTTCACTAGAATTTTTTATTTGATATTTTGCTTTTGGTGCATTGTAAGTTGCTAATTCGTTAGCGGTGAAAGTTTGAAATTTTATAGCATCAGCTCCACTTGTTTTGGCTAAATCGATTAACTTCTTTGCTTTTATAATAGAGCCGTTATGATTAACACCAGCTTCTGCAATAATATAAGTATTATTTTTTTTTTTCATCAGGTGAATATATAAATTTATTACCATATAAATCTATATATGGGCCATTAAAACCTTTTAAGTATGTTGATCTTATAACATTAAAAATATGTTTTTTGTTGTCGAAGTTTTTTAATTCAAATATTTTTTCAAATTCTTTTCTATTGCAAGGTTTTCTTAGCCATCTAAGTCTGGAATATCTAATAACTTTTTTTCTTTTAAACTCTACCATAGTTTCTTTAAATAGATTAAACATTTGAGCATAGGACTTTTCTATTAGCGTCTCAACGTTTTCATTAGTTTTAATAGGAAAATATTTTACTTTAAAAATTTTACCTGTATCAACTTTTTTTGTCATTTCATGAGCTGTAACCCCATATTTTTTGTCTTTATTTAAAAGTGCAAAATTATAACATCCTAA
>CACJQE010000003.1:0-55000 GCA_902595465.1 uncultured Pelagibacteraceae bacterium | reverse complement strand
CGAACCGAAAACTTTAATCTCTTAAAGTCGCGACGAACATGTCAAGTGTTGGTAAGGTTCTGCGCGTATCTTCGAATTAAACCACATGCTCCACTACTTGTGCGGGTCCCCGTCAATTCATTTGAGTTTTAACCTTGCGGTCGTACTCCCCAGGCGGTGTGTTTAACGCTTTCGCTGCGACACTGAAAATAAATTTCCAACGTCTAACACACATCGTTTACGGCATGGACTACGAGGGTATCTAATCCTCTTCGCTACCCATGCTTTCGTTCCTCAGTGTCAGTAATGATCCAGAAAGCTGCCTTCGCAATTGGTATTCTTTCTAATATCTACGAATTTCACCTCTACACTAGAAATTCTGCTTTCCTCTATCATACTCTAGCTAAAAAGTTTTGATGGCAGTTCCAGAGTTAAGCTCTGGGATTTCACCACCAACTTTTTTAACCACCTACGAACTCTTTAAGCCCAGTAATTCCGAACTACGCTAGGTCCCTTCGTATTACCGCGGCTGCTGGCACGAAGTTAGCCGGACCTTCTTATTCGGGTACAGTCATTTTCTTCCCCGACGAAAGAGCTTTACAACCCAAAGGCCTTCTTCACTCACGCGGCATCGCTGCATCAGAGTTTCCTCCATTGTGCAATATTCCCTACTGCTGCCTCCCGTAGGAGTTTGGGCCGTGTCTCAGTCCCAATGTGGCTGATCATCCTCTCAGATCAGCTATTGATAAAAGTCTTGGTAGGCCTTTACCCCACCAACAAACTAATCAAGTGCGGGCTCATCCATTGGCGCATAAAGCTTTCTCCGTAAAGACTTATGAGGTATTAGCACAAGTTTCCTCGTGTTATTCCTCACCAAAGGGAAGATACCCACATGTTACTCACCCGTCTGCCACTAAGTATTACTACTTCGTTCGACTTGCATGTATAAGGCGTGCCGCCAGCGTACGTTCTGAGCCATGATCAAACTCTCAAGTTTAAAAACGGCGCACACTAGCTTCTACATAAATACTAAGAATAATACTTATGTGATTTTGAAGTGTGTACGACAAATTTTGGTAACCTTAACCGTCCACACTTCTCTTCTTAAAATATTAACAATTCAAATAGCTAATTGGAAAAATTCCAATAAAATAACATTTTTAAATGTTGAGTGGGACGCTTATAAATAATAATATTAAGAAATCAAGAAATTAGATTGATAAAAAATGGTCCAAAATGTCATATAAATCAACACTTTTAATGATTAAAACGTGAATATTAAAAATATCAATAACTTTAAGGATTACTATGTTTTCTTTTGGGTAATTTTAATATCAATTTTAGGAATTGTTATAACTATAATATTAAACACTAGCAAAGAGGAACAAAACAATAAAATCAAATCAAGCATTAATAATATATATCTAAAAAAAACTATTGTTGAAGTTACAAAAAATTTAGATCCCAGATACACAACATATACCTACAATTCTAAATCTGGTGATACTTACCAAAGTATTATTAGTAAATTAAATACTACAAAAAAGGAAAAAGAAAAGATTTTAAAAACTATTTTAAAAGAAAAATCTCTAGATATTTTAAAGATTAATCAAAAACTTACGTTTAAGTTTGACAATATATCTGAAAATAAAGTTAAAGAATTTATAATTCAGACAGACAAGAAAAATGAAATAAAATTTACAAAATTATCAGATAAAGATAGTTTTTTTTCACAAAAAATAAAAAGAGATTTTATTAAGAGGCTAGTTTATAAAGAAACAATTATCAAAGATAGCTTATATAATAGCGCAATTAAGTTAAATATAAAACCAAATATTATAATTGAATTTGCAAGATTGTATGGATTTCAAGTTGATTTTCAAAGAGATATTTGGAAAGACGATAGTTTTCAAATTATATATGAAGAATTTTTAGATAAAAATGGAAATTCTGTAGATACAGGTCAAATTATTTTTGCAAATCTAAATCTTCAGGATACAGATTTACAACTTTATAAATATGAATATGAAAAAAATAAAATTGACTATTTTGATGAAAATGGAAAAAGTATTAAAAAAACTTTAATGAAAACACCAATTAATGGTGCAAGATTATCGTCATCTTATGGAAAAAGGAAACATCCAATTCTTGGTTACACAAAAATGCATACAGGTACTGACTTTGCGGCACCGACAGGTACACCTATTATGGCATCAGGAGATGGAAAAGTAACAAAAGCAGGATGGTGCGGAGGTGGAGGCAATTGTGTAAAAATAAAACATAATAGCATATATCAGACTGTTTATGCACATATGTCTAAATTTGGAAGAGGAATAAAAAAAGGTGTGAGAGTGAAACAAGGCCAAATTATCGGATATGTAGGATCAACAGGGATGTCAACTGGTCCTCACTTACATTATGAGGTAATTGAGAATGGAAGAAAAGTTAATTCACAAAAACTTAAGTTACCTTCTGGGAAAATTCTAAAAGGTGGAGAAAGAAAGAAATTTGAAGTTTCAAAAATTAAAATCGATGTTTTAAAATCAAACCTCATTACTAAGATGAATTAATCTGGTTCAACTATTGGATCTTTGATATCGTTTTTAGTTTCTTTTGATTTTATATTATCAATTTTTTTTTTAAAATTTTGTTCTATTACATTGTTAGATAAGTCATTATCTTTGTTTATCTCTTGCATATTTACTATTCTCATAAAGTGGTCTGCGTGTTGAAAATAACTTTCAGATAAAATTTTATCTCCTGATGATAGGGCTTCTCTTGCTAAGTTGTTGTATTTATCTACTAGCTTTGCTGCATTTTGATTATTTCTTCCAGGATTTCTGTGCTTAAAATCTGAATTGGCATTAAATTCTGTATGATGTTTTGAATTATTCGACGGTCTTTTTCTAAAGAATCTATCACCATTAGTTTTAAATCTATTTTTTCTATTATTGTTGCGAAAATTATTCATTATTTAATCTTTGTCGAAACAATTACTCTTGGGAAAAATTGAATATCTTTGCAGATTTTATCAATATAAAAACCATTTTTTTTTAATAAAATGACACTTTTTAGCATTTGATTATTTCCGATCTCAAAGATTAGTTTTCCCTTCAATTTTAGCAATTTTTTACTTTTATATATTATTTTCTTTATTTCACTAAACCCATCAATTCCAGCTTTCAGAGCTAAGATAGGCTCAAATAATCTAACATTTTTCTCTAACCTCTTTAAATTAAATATATCAATGTAAGGTGGATTAGATAAAACAAAATCATATTTATTATAATAATGGTTGTCAACATCGTTATTTATGAATTTAATTTTATTTTCTAAGTGATGCATTTTTGCATTAGTTATCGCAACTTTTAAAGCTTTTTTAGATATGTCTAAAGCAGTTCCACGTGATTTGGGTCTTTCTTTAATTACAGATAAGATTATGCAACCAGATCCGGTCCCTATATCTAAAAATTGTTTAGAAGAGTTGAAATTAGTTAATTTTAATACCTCATCTACGATTATTTCTGTTTCTGGCCTGGGTATTAGCACATTTTTATCAACTATAAAATTATTTTTCCAAAATTCTTTATTCTGTAAAATATAAGCTATTGGTTCATTATTTTTTCTTCTAAATATCAATTTATTGTATTTATTAAAATTTATATCATCAACTTTTTTATTAAGATTGGTCAAAATTTCCTCTCTTGTTGAATTTAAAACATTCGCTAAAATTAATTCACTATCTAAATTATAACTATTTATATTTTGAGATTTAAGTATTTTATTTCCGTAATTTATAGTTTCTAAGTAATTCATTAATTTATTTACTAAGTTCATCTTGCTGTGCTTGTAAACTTAAATTTTCAACAAACTCATCGAATATCTGACCTTCCATAAATTCTTCTAACTTGTGTAACGTCAAATTTATTCTGTGATCAGTCACTCTGCCTTGAGGAAAATTATAAGTTCTTATTCTTTCAGATCTATCACCTGTCCCAATTTTGCTCTTTCTATCTTTTGATCTTTCAATATCGATTTTTTGTCTTTCATAATCATATATTCTGGATTTTAAAATTTTTAGTCCTTTTTCTTTATTCCGGATCTGGGATTTTTCATCTTGTTGACTTACCACAATACCTGTGGGAATATGTGTAATCCTTACAGCCGAGTCAGTTGTATTTACACTCTGCCCACCAGGTCCACTACTTCTGAATACGTCAATTCTTAAATCCTTTTCATCTAACTTAATGTCTAAATCTTCTGCTTCAGGTAGAACAGCCACTGTAGCAGCAGATGTATGAACTCTACCTTGAGTTTCGGTATCAGGAACTCGTTGAACTCTATGTACTCCACTTTCGTATTTTAAAGAAGAATAAATATTTTTACCTTTTATTAATGCTATTACTTCCTTTAATCCACCAGCATCACTTTTTGAAATTGAAATTATTTCAATAGTCCATTTTTTTTTTTGGCAAACTTTTTCATACATTTTATACAAATCTGAAGCAAAGAGACTAGCTTCAAGACCACCTGTACCAGCTCTAATTTCAATAATTGCATTTTTGCTGTCTGCCAAATCCTTGGGAAGTAGAAATAATTTAAGTTTTTTTTCGTTTAATAAATATTTCTTTTTTAAGTTCTCAATTTCATTATTGGCAAATTCCCTCATGTCTTCGTCTGAACTTTTATCATTTATTATATTGTTTAAGTCTTGAATATCTTTTTGAAAATTCAAATATTCTTTTGCTTGTTTAATAATATCACTTAGTTCAGAATACTCCTTGGATATCTCTGCATACTTATTTTTATTTACTTCACCTGATGAGAGTTCCTTTTCAAGTTTTATATGTCTATCGATTAAATTTTTAACTTTTTCCTGTGGTAGCATTTATTTATTTTGAAGGTTTGCAACTCTTTCCTCTACTAAAGAAACAATTTTATCTATCATATTATTTGTTGTTACTTTCTCTGTATCTAAACCGTTCAAATACAACATATGAGTATTTTTGCCACCACCTGTTATTCCTATATCAGTTTGACTTGCTTCCCCTGGACCATTAACAACACATCCAATAATTGATAAAGTTATTGGTTCTTTAATATGGGATAATTTTTTTTCTAATGTTTTTACAGTTTGAATAACTTGAAAAGCTTGTCTTGCACAAGATGGGCATGAAATTATTTTCACACCTCTATTTCTTAAATTTAAGGATTTTAGAATTTCATTTCCTACTTTAATTTCTTCTACTGGATCATCAGAAAGTGATACTCTTATAGTATCTCCGATACCATCTAATAATAAGCTTCCAAATCCTATAGAAGTTTTGATGCTGCCAGGTAAATAACTGCCAGCCTCGGTTATGCCTAGATGAAGAGGATAATCTGTTTTTTTTGATAGTAATTTATAAGCTGCAATTGATAAGAAAACATCCGAGGATTTAACGCTAATTTTAAAGTTTGAAAAATCCATGTCTTCAATTATTTTAATATTTCTCAAAGCGCTTTCCACTAAAGCTTCAGGACAAGGCTCTTTATATTTTTCTAATATGTCTTTCTCAAGTGATCCAGCATTAACGCCTATTCTAACTGAGCAATTATTATCTTTAGCAGCAGATATAACTTCAGCAATTCTTCTTAAATCACCAATATTTCCTGGATTTATTCTCAGGCAATCTGCTCCATTTTCAGCTGCTTCAATTGCTCTCTTATAATGAAAATGAATATCTGCAACCAATGGAACATCAATATTTTTAACTATTGTTTTTAATGCATTAGTTGAGTTGCTATCTGGGCATGAAACTCTGACTATATCTGCACCAGCCTCAGTAACCTTATTAATTTGTTCAATGGTAGATTTATGATCCGTTGTCAATGTATTTGTCATTGTCTGAACTGTAATTGGATTATTTCCCCCAACTTTTACTTTTCCAACACTTATTTCTTTAGTTTTCTTTCTATTTATTTTTCTAAATGGTCTAATTTCTGATGTCATTTATCTAATTTAAATTCTTTATGTAAACAATTTATTGCTTTGGCAACATTTATTTTTTTTATTAAAACAGATATTTTGATTTCTGATGTAGAAATTACCTGAATATTAATATTTTGTTTAGCAAGCGCTTGGAACATTCTAAAAGTCACACCAGGAGTAGCAACCATACCAACACCTATAATTGATACTTTAGATACATTTTTATCAAATAACATTTTTTTAAATCTAATGTTTTTATTATTATTTAATATTTTTTTTGTTATATTTAAATCATGAGATTTTATTGTAAAAGTTAGATCGGTTTCTTTTCCATTTGATGATATATTTTGAACAACCATATCTACATTAATAGAATTTTGAGAAAGTGGTTTGAATATTGATGCTGCGATACCCGGTTTATCTTTTACACCTAATAATGTTACCTTTGAGTCATTATCTGTAGATGAAATACCTGTAATAATTTTATTGTTAATTATATTTTTTCTTTTAGTTATTAATGTACCAGATTTGTTTACAAATGATGATTTTACTTCAATATTAATCCTATTTAATCTAGCATCCTGAATTGAGTGTGGTTGCATAACTTTTGATCCCAATGAGGCCATTTCTAACATTTCTTCGTAAGAAATATTTTTAATTTTTTTTGCAGAATTTAGTTTATTTGGATCAGTCGTATATACTCCCTCAACATCTGTATATATAACACACCGATCAGCTTTAAAAAACTTTGCAACCATAATTGCACTAGAATCTGAACCGCCTCTGCCAATTGTTGTAATATTTAAATCTTTATCAACTCCCTGAAATCCAGCAACAATTGGAATTCCACCAGATTTTAAAAATTTTAAAATTTTAGTTTTATTTATATATTTAATTCTTGAATATTTGTGTTTTCCCTCTGTTAAAATTGGTATTTGCCAAGCCATCCAAGACCTAGATTTCAGACCGCTTGCCGCCAAATGGCCTGCTAACAATGAACATGAAATCTGCTCACCAGCAGAAACCAAAGTGTCATATTCATTGTCGGGGAAATTTTCACTAATGTTTCTAGACATATTTATCAACTTATTGGTGGTGCCACTCATTGCAGATAACAAAACTATTACCCTATATTTTTTTGAATAAAGTTTAATTATTTTAGATAATTTTTTAATTCTTTGAATTGACCCAACCGAAGTTCCGCCAAATTTTAATACAATAATTTTCATTGGTAGTTTTATTTACAAGCTTTATAATATTGATAAAATACATCTTATTTATAATGTCAATAAAGAATGAGCAATAATACTATAAACAAGGAAGAAGTCGAAAAATTTAATAGAATTGCAGAAGAATGGTGGAATCCTAATGGAAAATTTAAACCACTTCACAAATTTAATCCAATAAGAATAGAGTATATTAAAAACAATATTATTAAAGACTTTAACATTTCTTCAACATACAAACCATTAAAAGGAATAAGTATTCTTGATATTGGATGTGGAGGAGGTTTACTATCTGAACCTTTAGCTAGACTTGGAGCAGAAGTTGTGGGTATCGATGCGTCCAAAAAAAATATTGATATTGCAAAACATCATTTAAAAAAAAGTGATTTAAAAATTGAATATCATGACAAGTCTCCAGAGAATTTTAATTATGAAACAAAATTTGATGTGATTCTAAACATGGAAATAGTTGAACATGTTGAGGATATTCCTAAATTTATAAATCAAAGTACAAAATTTTTAAAGAATAATGGTTTAATGTTCATTGCTACCTTAAACCAAACATTAAAATCTTATGTATTTGCAATAATAGGAGCTGAATATATTTTGAGATGGCTTCCAATCGGAACACATGATTGGAATAAATTTGTAAAACCTGAAAATCTAGAAAATATCTGCAATAAAAATTCACTTATATTAAAAAGTATTGATGGAGTTAAATTTAATCCGCTTTTAAATAAGTGGAAACTTTCAAATGACAAATCTATAAATTATATAACAAAGTACAAAAAAAGTTAATTTTCCTTATCTTCAATCCATGGAATAGTTGCTGTCTCTATACCTTCTTCTTTTAGTTCCTTAACATCTTCGATTGATGCTTTGCCAAAAATATTTTTTTTATTCTTTTTTTTACTATAATGAATAGATCTAGCTTCATAAGCAAAATTTTCTCCAACGTATTCAAAGTTTTCTTTTACAAATTTTTGATATTCTCTTAATTTTTTTTTAACATTTTTATTATTCTTGTAAGCTTTATCTTGTTTGAAATTAGAATTAGCTAAATTTGGCTTCATCAAAGACTTTTCTATTTTTTGAGAATTACACTGCTGACAATTAAGAAGCTTTAGTTTTTTTAATTTATCAAATTCTTTTGAGCTAGCAAACCAGCTTTCAAACTCAAAACTGCAATTTTTACAATTTAGTAAATACTTAATCACCAAAATGACTTAATTATATTTTATAGAATTTCAATACCTAAGATCTGTAATCTGAATTAATTTCAATATACTCCTTAGATAGATCCATAGTATATGCTGTAAATTTTTTAATTCCAATAGATAGATCAATTGTTATTTCTATATTTTCATTTTTCATATAATCACTTAGGATCTCTTCATTATAATTTTTATCTAATTTTCCATTTTTAAAGATCATATTAGATCCCATTAATATAGATAATTTTTCTTGTCTAACAGTTGCACCACTTTTTCCAATTGCCATTGCGATTCTTCCCCAATTAGGATCTTCTCCAAAAATTGCTGTCTTAACTAATGGTGAGTTAGCTATTGAGAAACAAATATTTTTCGCATCTATCTCCGTTTTGCTATTAATGCATTTAATGGTAACAAATTTTGTTGCTCCCTCTCCATCACTCGCAACTCTTTTTGCTAAGTTTAGCATGACCTGATGGACACTACTAATGAATTGTTTTAATTTTGGATCTTTAAAACTTTTTATCTCTTTATTGTTTGCTTTGCCTGTTGAAAATAATGAAACCATGTCATTTGTACTTGTATCACCATCACATGTTATAGCATTAAAAGTAGTCTTAATATTTAAATTAAGTATCTGTTTCAAAATTGGTGAAGAAATGTTGGCATCAGTAAAAATAAATCCTAAAGTTGTTGCCATATTTGGAAATATCATTCCTGATCCTTTTGCAACCCCATATATTTTTATATCGGAACCACCTATTTTACATTCTGCCATTGATAATTTTGGTTTGGTATCTGTTGTCATAATTCCAAGAGCTGCTTTGATCCAAATTAGTTTATTTTGATTATATTTTATTTTATCAACTAAGTTTTTAGTGTTATTTAAAATTAAATTTTCAGGAAATCTTTCTCCAATGGTACCTGTGCAAGCAAATAATATTTGGTTTGGGTTAATTTCTCTCGGCTTTTCCTCATCTTCTATTTGTTTTGATGTTAACAATTTTGACAAATTTAATGAAATTTTTTTAAGAGAGTTATAGCCATCATTTCCTGTTAAAGCATTTGCGTTTCTTGTATTGATTAAAATACCAAAAATTTTTTTATCTTTTATTTTTTTATTCCATTTTATGTTTTCAGATACTAAACAAGATTTTGTATATACATTTGCATAATTTGCCCCATCTCTAAAATAAAATAAAACTAAGTCATCTCTTTTTTTATCATAAAGACCACAGCTGATTGTTGAGATAGAAACTCCATCAATATGTTCAAGATCCTGGAAATGACCTATTTTAGAGTCCTTGTGTTTCTTGTCAAAAAAGTTGTTTATATCAAAATCCATGCTATTTAATTTTTTAAATAAACAACTATATAATTTATAATTATTAAAACATCAAAAATATGCTTAATCCTTTAAACATTATTAGTAAATTTATAAAAAGTGGTAATCAAAAAGAATTAGACAGAATCCAGAAAATTGTAAAAGAAATTAACTTTCTAGAAACTAAAGTTAACAAATTTGAAGATAAAAAATTTCCATTAAGAACAAATGAATTTATTTCCAGATTAAAAGAAGGAGAAAAATTAAACAATATATTGCCAGAGGCATTTGCGCTAGTAAGAGAAGCTTCAAAAAGAATAAGTAATGAAAGACATTTCGATGTTCAACTAATCGGTGGTATTGCATTACATGAGAATAAGATTGCAGAGATGAAGACAGGTGAAGGCAAAACACTTACCATTGTTCTTGCAGCGTACCTTAACGCATTAGAAAAAAGAGGCGTTCATATAGTTACAGTTAATGATTACTTGGCAAAAAGAGACAGTATAAACATGGGTAAAATATACAATTTTTTGGGTTTAAGTTGTGGATATATAAACTCAGACCAGTCAGATGAGGAGCGAAAAGAAAATTACAGCAAAGATATAACTTATGCAACTAACAGTGAGTTAGGTTTTGACTTTTTAAGAGATAATATGAAATATTCAAAAAATGAAATGGTCTTGAGAGAGCATAATTTTGCAATAGTTGATGAAATTGACTCTTGCTTAATAGATGAGGCGAGAACACCTTTGGTAATTTCTGGAGCTGCAGAGGATAAGACTATGCAATATATTGCTGTAGACAAATTAATTAAAAATTTAAAGAAAACAGACTTTGATTTAGATGAAAAAGAAAAAAATATACTATTAACAAATGATGGAATAGATAATGTAGAAAAAATATTTTCTGATGCGGGTATTTTAAAAAATAATAATTTTTATGATCCTGAAAATTTACATTTAGTTCACCATGTAAATCAAGCGTTAAGAGCAAATTATTTATTTGAGAATGGAAAAGATTACATAGTAAAAGACAATGAAATAATTATAATTGATGAACAAACAGGTAGGCAATTACCAGGTAGAAGATTTGGTGATGGACTTCATCAAAGTTTAGAGGCAAAAGAGAGGATAGAAGTCAAAGCTGAAAATCAAACATTAGCATCAATAACCTATCAAAATTTTTTTAAGTTGTATAATAAATTAGCAGGTTGCACAGGAACGGCACAGACAGAATCTGCAGAATTTTTTGAAATCTATAACTTGCCTGTTTTGCAGATACCTACTAACAAAGATATGATCAGAAATGATCTTAATGACCAAATCTTTAGAACAAGTTTAGAAAAAGATAACGCTATAATACAAAAAATAAAAGAATGTAATGAAATCGGACAACCACTATTGGTTTTCACATCTAGTATAAATAAATCTGAGCATTACTCGAATTTGTTAGAAAAAGAAAAAATAAAACATATTGTTCTAAATGCAAAAAACCATGAGAAAGAAGCAGAAATTATTGCAAACGCTGGTAAATTAAATTCCATAATTATTACAACAAGTATATCAGGAAGAGGTGTTGATATTAAGTTGGGTGGACAAGATCAATCTGAAAAAACGGATGTTAAGAAAAAAGGAGGATTATTCGTCATTGGGACAGAAAGAATGGAAAGTAGACGAGTTGATAATCAAGCAAGAGGACGATCAGGAAGGCAGGGGGACGAGGGTAGTTCGATATTTTTTGTAAGTTTAGAGGATGATTTGATGAGATTGTTTGGTTCAGAAACCATGAATTCAATGTTAGAAAAACTTGGACTTAAAGATGGTGAAAGTATTGACCATCCTTGGATAAATAAGGCAATTGAAAGAGCACAACAAAAAGTTGAAGCAAGAAACTTTGATATCAGGAAAACCCTAATTAAATTTGATAATGTTCTTAATGACCAAAGACATGTAATTTTTGAACAACGAAAGAATGTAATAGATGGGAAAGAAAAGGAGAATTATTCAGATATTTTTCTTGAGGAAGTTTTAGAAAATTTAAAAAGACAAAAAATTCTTTACGAAAAATCACCAAACTCTAAAGAATTTCCAAATGCTTTAAAACAGATTTTAGGTAAATCAATAACCGATGATGAATTAGGTAGAATTTTAAATTCAGATTTAAAGACAATGGAAAAAATAATAAAAGATAAATTTACAAAAAATAGAGAGGAAAGAAATAATTTGATAGGTATTGAACAAGGAAAAGAAATTGAAAAAAGAATATTGGTACAAATTATAGATCAAAATTGGAAATCACATATTCAATACCTTGAACAATTAAGACAAGTAATTGGTTTAAGATCTTATGGACAAAGAGATCCTTTGGTGGAGTACAAAAAAGAAGCTTTTATATTATTTGAAAATTTACTGGGAAAATTAAAAACTGATCTTGTAACAATGCTTCTAAATTTAAGAATAATAGAAAAAGATGATAGTCAGACTAAAACTAGTGATAATATTAATAATGATCCAAAATGCCTACTTGTAAAAAATAAAGAAGGAAAAATATCTAGAAATGAAAGATGTGAAGCTACTGGAAAAAAATTTAAAAATTGTTGTGGTGCCTTATAAATTAAAAAATCACTGTTAATAAAATTAATAATAGAAGAATTGATGTAGTTGAAATAAATAATTTTTTATTAGATTTAATTTTTAAAATCAAATTTTGAAAAAGATTATTTTTAATAGTAAGTTTATCTTGATGCGTTGCATTAGTGGTGAAACCTTTATTCCTTCCAATATCTAAAAACTTACTCTTTCTTTGATTTAATATTTCTTCCTCATTTAACGTTAGAAATTTACTTAAGTTTCTATCAATAGCATTACGTACATTATCTAAAATAAGATCTTTATCTCGATGCGCACCACCCAAAGGTTCGGGTATTATCTCATCTATAATTTCTAGTTTTAAAAGATCTTTTGCTGAAAGTTTCATTGCTTTCGCAGCTTCTAAAGTCTTTGTTGGATCTCGCCAAAGTATGGTTGCACATCCTTCTGGAGATATTACTGAATATATTGCATTCTCTAACATCAATACTTTACTTGAAGAAGCTAATGCAATAGCACCACCAGAGCCTCCTTCGCCTATAATTATAGATAAAGTTGGAACAGTCAGTTGCATAGAACATTCAATAGACTTTGCAATTGCTTCCGCTTGCCCTCTTTCTTCAGCACCAACTCCAGGGTAAGCACCTGGAGTATCGACAAAATTAATAATTGGTATTTTGAATTTATTAGCTAAATTCATTAACCTTATTGTTTTTCTGTAACCTTCTGGTCTCATCATTCCAAAATTTCTCTCAATCCTTGTATCTAAATTTTCACCCTTTTCCTGTCCTATTACTAAAACTGACTTAGAATTAAATTTACCAAAGCCACATATTACTGACTTATCCTCTCCATAAAATCTATCCCCAGAAAGTGAAATAAATTCATCAAATAAATTATCAATAAAAAATTTTGATTTAGGTCTATCCTCGTGTCTTGCAACCAATGTTGTCTGCCATGCATCTAGATTTGAATATACATCGTTAAGTTTTTTATCTATTTCATTTTGTAAATCCGTTATTTTAGTTGTGTCAACTTCTGAAATGCCGTCTTGATTATAAGGATCTTTTAATTTATCTAATTCTGTTTCTAAGTTTTTTATATCAGTCTCAAAATTTAAATAATTTTTCATTGCTTTATTATATATAATTTTTTGGCGATAAAATGATCAAATTACAAAAATTATATTCTTTTCAGATGAAAAATAACATTTTTTTCAATAAAGTAATGACATAATTTATTGATTGTCATATACAACGGTTTCTAAATTTAAAAAATTATGAGTGATTCATTTATTAAAATAAATACTTTATCTGTTTCTAAGAACTTGGCTGATTTTGTAAAAAATGAACTTCTTACAGGATTAGATGTTAACGAAAAAGATTTCTGGGATGGATTTGATAAAAGTATTAATGAACTTGCACCAATTAATAAAAAATTATTAGAGGTTCGCGAAACTCTTCAATCTGAAATTGATTTATGGTTAAAAAAAAACAGATATGGAGAATTTAATCATCAAGAGTATAAGAATTTTTTAAAAGAAATTGGATATTTAAAAGAAGAAGGGAATGATTTTAAAATAGATACCAAAAAGCTTGATAGTGAAATTTCAAGCATTGCAGGTCCTCAACTTGTAGTTCCTATAATGAACTCTAGATATACATTAAATGCTGCTAATGCTAGATGGGTAAGTCTTTACGATAGTTTATATGGAACAGATTTAATTGAGTCAGAAGAAACTGGGAGTCAAAAATATGATCCTCTAAGAGGACAAGAAGTAATAAGATATGCACGCGAATTTCTAAATGACCACTTCTCTATCAATGAAATTCATTGGAAAGATATAAATGGATTTAAAATAAAGGGAAGTGACTTGAAAATTTTAAAAGATGATAAGGAGTTTGAGCTAGTAGATAAAAATAAATTTATTGGATATAGAGGAGAACCTAATAATCCAACAACAATAATTTTAGAAAATAATAATTTAAAAATTGAGATAATAATTAACCCAAAAGCATTTAGTGCTGTCCAAGATGCTGCGGGAATAAGTGACATAATTGTAGAATCTGCAATATCTACAATATGTGATAACGAAGATAGTGTTGCAGCAGTAGATTCAGAAGATAAAATATTATGTTACAGAAATTGGTTGGGTTTGATGAAAGGAACTCTAAAATCTGTCTTCGAAAAGGATGGAAAAACTTTTGAAAGAAAACTAAATCCAGATAGAAGTTATATTTCAAAAGATAATAAAAAAGAAAAATTACATGGTAGAAGCTTACTTTTAATTAGGAATGTTGGTCATCTAATGACTAATTCAGCAATTATTTTAGAAGATGGTTCTGAAGTCCCAGAAGGTATCATGGATGCATTTATTACAACTGCTGCAGCAATTCATGATTTAAAAAGAAAAGGTAACTCAAGAACTGGATCTATATATATTGTAAAACCGAAAATGCATGGACCTGAAGAGACTGCTTTTACAGATAAAATATTCACAAGAGTTGAAGAAGTATTAAAACTTGAAAAGAATACAATTAAATGCGGTATTATGGATGAAGAGAGAAGAACATCTGTAAACTTAAAAGAATGTATCAGAACATTAAAAAGCAGGGTTTTTTTCATTAATACAGGTTTTTTAGACAGAACCGGAGATGAAATGCATACATCAATGGAAGCAGGTCCAATGATAAAAAAAGGTGACATGAAAAAATCAAAGTGGATAGCTGCTTATGAAGATAACAATGTTGATGTTGGTTTAAAATGTGGATTTTCAGGTGTTGCACAAATAGGTAAAGGTATGTGGGCTATGCCAGATAAAATGAAAGACATGATAGATCAAAAAATATCACATCTTGAAGCCGGTGCGAATTGTGCATGGGTACCTTCTCCCACAGCAGCTTCTTTACATGCAATGCATTACCATAAGTTAAATATTTTTGAAAAGCACAAAAAATTAAATGAAAATAAAATTAATTACATTGATAATTTATTAACTATACCAATTGCAGATAGGCCTAATTGGAGCAAAGAAGAAATAAATAATGAGTTATGTAACTCAGCTCAAACAATATTAGGATATGTTGTTAGATGGGTAGATCAAGGGATAGGGTGCTCTAAAGTTCCAGATATAAATAATGTTGGATTAATGGAAGATAGAGCAACACTAAGAATATCTTCACAACATATAGCTAACTGGCTACATCATGGTATTTGCTCAAATAGACAGGTTTTAGAAATTCTAAAAAAAATGGCAAAGATTGTTGATAAACAAAATCAAGGAGATCCAGAATATCAAAACATGTCTCCAAATTACGATAAGTCAATTTCTTTTAAGGCAGCATGTGAATTGATTTTCCATGGTAAGTCACAACCTTCGGGCTATACTGAACCTCTATTGCATTTAAATAGGTTAATTAAAAAAAGTTAATTATTAATTTATAAATCTTTTCTATTTTTAAAAGCAGATATAAGCGTTCCGTCATCTGAAGTTTCTATTTCTCCACCAACAGGCAAACCTTGAGCTAATTTTGAAATTTTTACATTTGTATTTTTTAAACTATCCTGAATGTAAAAAGCGGTGGTTTGCCCTTCAACGGTTGCGCTTGTTGCTAAAATCACTTCATCAATATTACCATTTTTTATTCTTTCAATTAAAGAATTAATTAGCAAATTTTCTCTATTATTGGTGTTATCGGTATCAGAAATCGTGCCACCTAAAATATGATAATAACCTTGAAAAATAGATGAACTTTCTATTGCCCATTGATCTGAAATGTTCTCGACTACACAAATTTTATCATATTTTTTTTTTACTAAACTACAGTTATTATATTCGCAATTAATTGTATTAGGTTTTAATGTTCCACATATTTTACAACGTTCAATATTTTTTATTACCTGACTTAAATTATTTGCTAAAGGTCTTAATATTTCTTGGCGATTATTGATCATTTTTAAAATTATTTTTTTTGCAGACTTTGGTCCAAGCCCTGGTAATTTAGATATTAGTTTAATTAAATTATCTATTTCAGGAAGATTTTGCATTTAATTATAAAGGCCATTTAAATCCAGGCACACCTAATCCACCAGTCGCTTTAGATATTTCTTCGGAAGTTTTTGATTTTAATTTATTTTTGGCATCATTATGTGCGGCAGTTATTAAATCCTGAATTATCTCTTTATCTTCTTTCAAGACTTTATCACTTAATAAAATTTTAGTCATCTCTCCATCTCCATTAAGCGTAATTTTAACCACATCTCCTCCAGACACACCATTAACCTCAATTTTTTTAAGATTCTCCTGACTTTCTTTCATTTTTTTTTCTATCTCTCTTGCTTTTTCTAAAATTTTATTAAAGTCAGTCATTTTTTTTATTGATCTCAATTAATTCAATATCTGGAATTATTTTCAACAAATTTTTGTACTCATTTGAATTTTTAAATTCTGCAATATTTTGTTCTTTAAGTTTAATTCTTTTTTCCTTTTCACTTATTGAACCTTTGTCTTTTGAAAAGGATATTAGCCAACGATTTTTAGTCCAATCATAAAGTTTTTCAGATAAATCCTTAACAAAATTTTTATTTAGTCTCTCGTTAAAAGCAATTTCTATTTTCGTGTTTGAAAAAGATACTAGGTTGACATTATTTTCTAAATCATATTTTAATTTCATTTCTTTTTTAGCTAAACACATTTTTATTAAATCATCTAAGTTTTTAATTTCCTCAACATATTTTTTTTCAATTTTTTCATCTTCTTGTTTAATATTTTTAATTTGACTAATAGCTTCATTATTTTTGACTTTTTTTAATTCTGTATTTTTAATTTTATTTTCGTACGAATTATTTTTTAATTTTTTTTTTTTTAAATAAGATAATTGGACAAGAAACATCTCAATGAGTAAATTTGGATTACTAACTAATTTTATTTCTTTAAGAGTTTTTAGTGTAAATTCCCAAAATAACAATACGCCACTTGTTTCAATTTTTTTTGATAAAGATATTAATTTTTTATAATCATTATCGTTTAATGAAAAATTAGTCCCTTCATTTTCTATATATGATATATTCTTCACAAAATATAATATCTCCAAAAATTCATTTAAAAAAATACTAGGTTCAACTCCTGAATTGTATAAATTTCTATAATGATTAATTATTTTTTCTTCATCGCCTATAAGAATTATTTCTAATAAATCTATATATGAGCTCTTATCTATATAGCCAAAAATTTTTTGAGCATTTTCAAATGTCAAATTATTTTCATTTTTAGATATTGTTGCTCTATCAAGTAAAGACAGTGCATCTCTTACAGATCCTTCTGAAATTTTTACGATTAATTTAATTGCGTTGTCCTCTACAATTTTTTTTTCTTTTAAAGTTATATTTTTTAAATAAGTAAATAACTCTTCAGACTTAATTCTAGATAAATCATACCTTTGGCATCTTGAAATTACAGTAATTGGAATTTTTTTTACCTCTGTAGTCGCAAAAATAAACTTTAAATATTTTGGTGGCTCTTCTAATGTCTTAAGTAAGGCGTTAAAAGCCTGCTTACTTAACATATGTACTTCATCAATAATAAAAATTTTATACTTTGCTAAAGAAGGTGGATATCTAGAAAACTCTATAAGTTCCCTGACATCCTCAACTCCTGTTTTACTTGCAGCATCCATTTCAAGAACATCTATGTGATTTGAGTTTGTGATGTGTATACAATGACTACATTTTTTATTCTCACACATATTGGTAATTGAATTTTCACAATTCAAAGCTTTTGCAACAATTCTTGCAAATGTAGTTTTTCCTATTCCTCTAATACCTGTAAATAAGAAAGCATTAGTAGAATTGTTATTTTTGATTGAATTATAAATTGTTGTGGCAATTTCTTCTTGCCCTATTAGGTCTTTAAAAGTCTGTGGTCTGTATTTTAGTGCAAGAATTTTAGAATTATTTGTCATAACAGGAGACCAACCAACCTGGAAAAAACTCACTACCCTTGCTCTTTTTCAAGTCTGGGGGAATTCATGGTAATT
Organism: uncultured Pelagibacteraceae bacterium; assembly: GCA_902595465.1. GTDB lineage: Bacteria > Pseudomonadota > Alphaproteobacteria > Pelagibacterales > Pelagibacteraceae > Pelagibacter. The sequence goes on along the minus strand of CACJQE010000003.1, from coordinate 36,663 downwards.
CCACCTGGAAGGCCTCCAAATGTATTATAACAATAATTTTTTCTAATCTACAATAAAGTTAATTATTTTTTTTCTCTAAAATTGTGGGCTTTATAAACACCCAGTACGTGCATGTCTTCACAATGAAATGCTAATTCCTCTAAAGAATTTTTAATTTTTTTTTCATCAAGATGCCCATCAATGTCACAAAGAAAAAAAAAAGATGAAAATGAATTTTTTTCTGGAAAACTTTGAAGTTTAGTCATGTTAACTCCATTAATGGCAAATCCAGACAATGCTGAATACAATGCTGCTGGTTTATCTCTTAATTTAAATAAAAAAGAAGTTATATACTTATTATTGTCTACTTCTGGTTGCGTAATTTCTTTCCCCATAATGAGAAATCTTGTAAAATTATCTTTGTCGTCTTGAACATTTTCTTCTAAAATTTCGAGATTATATATTTTAGCACTTAACTTCGATGCAATTGCTCCTTTAGATTTATCATTTTCTTCATAAATATACTTTGCTGATCCTGCAGTATCTGCTCTAACATTAGCTAATAAATTATTTTTTTTGATAAATTTTGAAGATTGACTTAAAGCTTGAGCATGAGAATAAACATTTTTAATTTCTTTTAACTTGGAACCTTTAATTCCAATTAAATTATGATTGATTGGAAAAAAAAACTCTTCATAAATATTCAGTCTGTATTTAAATATTAAGTATTCCACCCCAATATTTCCAGTTGTTTTGTTTGACTCTGGTATGATTGCTCGAACTGCATTATTTGAACTTGCTATTTCAAAACATTCATCAAAAGTTTTACAAGAAATTGTTTCAGCCTCAGGGAACATCTGTTTTGCGCAGCTTTCGCTATAACTTCCAGGTATGCCTTGGTAAACTATTTTCATTTTATTACTTATTCATCAATTTTATGTATTCGTCTAGGTCTTTTTTGGTGTCAATGCCGCTAGAATAATATTGTGCTAATAATACATTAATTTTAATATTATGATCAATAACTCTTAGTTGTTCTAATCTTTCATTGATCTCATTTTTGGTTTTTTTTAATTTTACGAAATTTTTTAATGCAGAAAAACTATATAAGTATATTCCAAAGTGTTGATATATTTGTTTATTACTAGTATTTTTAATTTTTCGATAAAAATATAGCGCCTCTTCAGTTGAATTGTTTGATATTTTATTTTTTGTAATAACTTTTACTATATTTTCATTTGTGTAATCATTTTTATTTTTTATATTAAAGGCAAGAGTTGAAATATTTAAACTATTCTCCTTAGATATTTTGTTCAAATTTTTAATATCTAAAGGATTAATCATTGGTTCATCACCCTGAACATTCATAACTAAATCATTATCCTTTAATTTCAGTTTCTTTGAGGCTTCAAACACTCTATCTGTTCCGTTGGTGTGTTTGCTATCTGTCATTATAAATTCACCACCATTTTTTTTAACTTCGATTGCAATTTCATTATCACAAGTTGCAACATAAACTTTTCCAATTTGACTTTTTTTTGCTTTTTCATAAACATGCATAATGAGTGGTTTGCCGTTAATGTTTATTAATGGTTTATTGGGCAGTCTAGTGGCAGATAACCTTGAAGGTATTATTATAAATGATTTGCTCATATTATCAAATTTTATGCGTCTTTGAGACGCAAATTTATAAATTAAATATCGTTTTAATTTTGTTTAACATGCTGTACGACCATATATATATTAAAACATGGATTCATTTGAAGTAAACAAAATAATAGCTGCAATTCTTCTAATAGCACTTATTGTTATAGGTATTGGAAAAATATCTGACATCGCTTTTCATGTAGATAAACCATCAAAATCAGCTTACAAAGTTGAAATTTCTGAAAGTACTTCGGCCAAAAGCTTAACAAATGAGGTAATAGAAGAGAAGGTTGATATTGCTGCATTACTTGCCTTAGGAAATATTTCTCATGGTGAAAAAGTTTTCAAAAAATGTGCTGCTTGTCATTTAGTGAACAAAGGTGGTGAAAATAAAATTGGACCTGCGCTCTATGGGGTACTCGGTAGAAAAGTTGCATCAAAAGATGACTATAAATATTCGAAAGCAATGGCGTCTTATGATAAAAATTGGACATTTGAAGAGATGAATGGGTACTTAAAAAAACCCCAAAGTTATATCAAAGGAACTAAAATGGCATTTGCTGGATTAAGAAAAGAAAAAGATAGAGCTTCAGTTATATTGTACCTTAATCAAAATTCAGACAATCCACTTCCTTTACCTTAATTTTCCAAAACAATAAAGTAGAATACTTTTTTGTACATGCACTCTATTTGAAGCCTGTAACCAAACATGAGAGTTTTTTCCCAAAAAGATTTCATCACTCACTTCATTACCCCTTGGTAAACAATGTAAAAACACAAAATTTTTCTTTGCATAACTTACTAATTTTTTATTGATACTAAACTTTTTAAATTGTTTTATTTTTGTTTTCTTATTTACTTTATCATTGAGTGAGATTACTTTATCAGAAAAAATTACATCAGCATTAATAACAGCTTTTTTTGGATCATTATATATGTAAATTTTTTTATTATTTTTTTTTACCCAATTTTTAATCTCCCGACTTGGTTCAAATCTCTTTGGACAGCCTATATTTAATTTAAAAGAGAACTTTACAGATGCAGCTATTAAACTATTTAAAACATTGTTTGAATCACCAATCCAACAGATTTTTAATTTTGAGATAGGTTTTTTTTTTATTTCTTCAACTGTGAAGATATCTGATAAAACTTGCGTAGGATGAGAAAATGGGCTCAAACCATTGATAATTGGGATATTTATATATTTTTTGAAATCATGAATTTTTTTATCGCTATCTGTTCTTAACATAAATCCATCTCCGTAAGTAGTTAGGATTTTTGCAGTATCAGCTATACTTTCTCCTCCTTGTCCCAAATGCATTTCATTTGATCTTAAAGTTAATGTACCTCCACCAAGCTGTTTAATAGCCAAATAGAAGCTCATTCTAGTTCTCAAACTTGCTTTCTCAAACATTTGTATCAATATTTTACCTTTTAGGGGCGCTCCTTTATCTACCTGCAAAGTATTTAATTTTTGTCTTAATTTTTTTCTTTTTTTTGCGTCAAGTAAAATCTTTCTGAGATCCTCGCTTGGTATATCCTTTAAGTTAATGAAATGTTTCATTTAATTCAAATCGTAGCAAACTTTGTCAATAATCTTTAATGCTAAATCAATTTCTTTTTTATTTACGTTTAATGGTGGTAGAATTCTTATAACATTTTCCGCCGCTCTTATTGTTAATAATTTGTTCTCCATTAATTTTTTAATAAAAATCGTCTGATCATTAAAAAGCTGTAAACCAATCAAAAGACCGACTCCTCTAACCTCTTTTATTATTTTAGGATATTTTTCTTTTATTTCGTTTAAGCTAGAAATAAAATATGCTGACATATTTTGAACATGTTTTAATAATTGACTGTTGATTTGATCTAAAACAGCATTTCCAACTGCCATTGCAAGTGGATTTCCCCCAAAAGTAGAACCATGTGTTCCAGGAACCATCGCTTTTGAAACTTTCTTTGTCATCAAAACCGCTCCCATCGGAAATCCTCCACCAATACCTTTGGCTATTGGCACAATGTCTGGTTTAACTTTAGCATATTCAAAAGCAAAAAATTTTCCAGATCTTCCAATTCCGCATTGAACTTCATCAAGTATTAAAAGTATTCCTTTTTTATTACATAATTCTCTTAAGGCCTTAATACACCAGTTAGGTATTACTTTGATTCCACCCTCACCCATCACAGTTTCAACCATAATTGCTGCGGTATTTTTATTGATTAATTTTTTAAGTTGTTTGTGATTGCCATACTCAAAATGATCAAAACCAGGCACTTTAGGTCCAAATCCTTTTGTCATTTTTTTTGAACCACTAGCGTGGATTGCTGCAATTGTTCTTCCATGAAAAGAATTCTTAATACAAATTATTCTATTTTTATGCTCCTTGCCAATTGAATAAAAATATCTTCTTGCAACTTTTATTGCAGTTTCTGTAGCTTCAGCTCCGCTATTTTGAAAAATAATTGAATCGGCAAATGTTTTCTTAACTAATTTTTGTGCTAATTTTTCTCCTTCGGGTATTTTAAAAGCATTAGAAACATGCCAAAGTTTTTTTGATTGCTTATTAATAGCAGAGACTAGTTTATGATTTGAATGCCCAAAAGAATTTACAGCTATTCCTTGAACAAAATCTAAATACTTTTTACCATCATTGGAAATTAAAAAACTCCCTTTGCCTTTAATAAATGACAAATTCTTTCTTTTATAATTTGTTGCTAAAGCGCTCATATTTATTTATATTTTTTTTTACTTTATTTGACAGTTAATTTTACAACCTCAAGTTATAAATTTAATTTTTTTTTGTTGAAAAATATTAAAAAACACTTGTTTTATAACAATATTATGCAACATCATGTTATTGTACAAAAGTTTAACACTAAATATAGTATCTAAATGAGTTGGACAGATGAAAAGGTAAATAAGTTAAAAGAGCTTTGGGGAAAAGGAAATACCGCTAGCCAAATTGCCGAAATAATTGGAGGAGTTACCAGAAATGCAGTTATCGGAAAAGCTCACAGGTTAAATTTATCATCCAATATTAAAACAAGACCGACAGCTCAAACTCAAAAGGCTTTTAGTAAAAATGACAGAACACAAATTAGTCTTAAAGGTAAAAGAGGAAAACTTAAAACATTACTTCTAGATAAAAATTTTGAGCCAGCTAAAAACTTGAGTTTAGAGGAATTATCAGAAAATACATGCAAATATATGGAAGCAAATCCAGATGAAGAAAATGCTAGTTTTTGCGGTAGAAAGACAGTCGAAAAATTTTCATACTGTCCATTGCATTTGATGATCGTTTTTCAGCCAAAAGGTAAGAAAGATGATATAGTGGATAAAGAAGAAGAGGTTCCAAAGTTCATAGAAAAAAAAATCAAGTCAGCCTAATTTAATAATTTATCCTTTGCTTTTTCATATTCTTCTTTCGTCAATATACCTTTATTTTTTAAATCATTTAATTTCATAATTTCACTAGATAGAGATTGTTTTTTTAAAACTTCTTCATTACTTTCAGTTATGTTTTGAGTATTGAATTCATCATTTTCAGTATTATCTTTAATATTTCTTCTTGCCTCAATACCCATACTAATTGGCTTAGCAGATATATAAATAACTATTATCAATAAAAATAAACAAATTCCTACAACCAAATAAGTCATCATTTTAAATTATTTTGTGTTGACTGATTAGCAAATTGTCCACCAGTTTTCCAATTATAACTATATTTTTGAATTTCTTTTTCAAAATTTCTTTTTGGTATACATCCTAGATCAATGTTATTTTTATAATTATCTGATTTGCAATTATCATATTTTAACATCTTTAATTGATCTTCGGTTAATAATGGATTTGGAAATAACTGAAAAAATTTTGCAGAAAACTTTGCGATAAATAAAGGCAAGGGCAACAAAAATCTTCTTTTATTTGTTGCTATTAGTAATTTCTGAATAATTTCCTTGAATGTTATTACTTCTGGACCTATACATTCTATGACTAAATTTTCTTCTCTGTTATCAATCAAATAATAAATTACATCCACTAAATCAGCCACATGAATAGGAGTGAATTTTGTCATTCCACTATAATACAAAGGCATAACAGGAAATATACTGAGCAATGACATAAACTTTGTAGTAAATTTATCATCTACTGAATATACTATAGATGGTTTAATAATAATTGATTTTTTAAAGTTTTCTCTTACTCTTTTCTCTCCATTTAGTTTGCTATTCGCATATTTACTATCAATTGCTTTTTCAACACCTAAAGCTGACAGATGAATAAATTTTTCTAATTTATATTTGTTTGCTGTTTGAGATAACATTGCAGGCAAATCAGTATGTATCAATTTAAATTCATCCTTTTTTTTTTCGTATAATATTCCAATTAAATTTATACAAATTGAGGATCTTTTTATTAATTCTTCAATTTTATTTATTTCAAAATTTTTAATTTCTACCAATTCTAAATATCCTGGATTTGCCTGTGTCTTTAAAATATAACCAGCCCTATGAATGTTTCTTGTAACTGCTATAACTTTGTAGTTATTTTTAGTAAGCTTTCTTATTAAATTTCTTCCAATCTGGCCAGTTGCACCGAAAAGTAGAATTTCTTTTTGTTTCATATATATATTCTTAAAAATGAAACTAGATATTAATTTACACAAAGAGGATTTACCAGATGAAATAGTATTAGGTGACAATATAGCTGTTGATTGTGAGTTTATGGGACTTAATGTTGAAAGAGATGCTTTATGCCTAGTACAAATTTCAACAGGAAAAAAAGATGCTCACATCATTCAATTAAACAGAGAAACATATAATGCACCTAAACTAAAGAAGATTCTATCTGATAAAAATATTTCAAAAATTTTTCATTATGCAAGAGCAGATCTTTTATTTATAAAAAAATACTTAGAAATAAATGTAGAAAACGTTCATTGCACAAAACTGATGAGTAAGTTGGCAAGAAGTTATAGTGATAAACATGGACTAAAAGACTTAATTAAAGAATTCTTAGGGAAGGATATTAGTAAAAATTTACAATCTTCTGACTTTGGAGGTAATCTCTCTGATAAACAGTTAGAATATTGCGCTAAAGATGTAATTTATCTTCATGAAATATTTAATAACCTTAAAAATATTTTAATTCGAGAAAAAAGATTCAATTTATATGAAAGTACAATCAAGTTTATCCATAACAGGGTAGATTTGGACTTAGCTTCATTTAATTATGATATTTGGTCACATTAAAATGAAAAAAGATAAAACAAAAAAAATTGCTAAAAATGTTTTACAATTTGAAATTCAAGCTTTAAAGAATTTAAAGAAGTTTATTAACGATAACTTTGTTAGAATAATAAATGTTATCATAAATTGTAAGGGGGGTAAAATAATAATATCTGGTGTTGGTAAAAGTGGAATTATAGCGAGAAAATGGGCGGCCACATTCTCATCGACAGGAACCCCATCTTTTTATTTAGATGCTTCAAATGCTAGTCATGGTGATCTTGGACAAATAACATCTAATGATGTTGTGATTTTAATTAGCAATAGTGGTCAGAGTCAAGAATTAAAAAATATTATTCAATACACTTCAAGAAATAAGAATATAAAACTAATTGGAATAACTTCAAAAAAAGACTCAATACTTTTTAAGAATTCTGACATTAAGTTTTTAATGCCAGACACAAAAGAAGCAGGTCCAGAGAATATTGTACCAACTTCATCTACTACAGCACAATTAGCTTTGGGTGATGCTATTGCTATTTCTTGTATGAATTTAAAAAATTTCACTAAACATGACTTTAAAAAAGTTCATCCAAGTGGAAACCTTTCAATAAAGTTAAAAACTGTTGGAGATTTAATGGTTACTGGTAAAAATATACCTTTCGTAAATGAAAATTTGAAAATGCAACAAGCTTTAAAAATTATAGAAAATAAAAAATTGGGTGTATTAATTATTAAAGATCAAAGAGGTAATACGAAAGGCATTTTAACAGATGGAGATTTGAAAAGGATTGCTTATAAACATAATAAATTCAATAACTTATCTTTAAAAAAAGTAATGAAAAAAAATCCACACAGTGTCGATAAAGATATTTTGGCAGCTACAGCCTTATCAATTATGAATTCCAAAAAAATCACATCTTTATGTGTACACAAAAGTAGAAAGATTAAAAAGACTATCGGAATTATTCATATGCATGACATTTTAAAGTCAAATATTAATTAATGTCAGTAAAATCAGTGCTACAATTGATAATGTTGCTACTAATAGTAGTTATTATTGGAGGGATTTATTTTATATATTTTTATTCTAGCCCTTTAGATCTAGCGAAAAAAGAGATTAAAAATATTAAAATTGATAATAACTTAAATAATGAAAATTTATCGAAAGAGGAAGAAATGTTGGAAGTCTCAGAAGTGGACGTAAGTAATTTAAGTAACAGTTTAAAAAATGAAAGTAAAAATTTTTTAATTGAAGACTCAAAGGAAAAAAACATTAAAATTCAAAATACACTAGAAATGTCTGATACTAATCAAGATAATCTCACAAAAAAAATTGAATACATAACAAAAAATAGAAATGGCGATACATATAAAATCTATGCAGAATTTGGAAAAACAAATGAGAAAAACGGTGATATTTTAGATTTAGAAAAAATTGATGGAATTGTGATACTTGCTGATAATTCTAATATATATATTACATCAGACTTAGCTAATTATAATTATAAAAATCAAAACGCTAAATTTTATGGTAATGTAGTAATAAAATATAATGATAGGATTATCGAAAGTGATAATTTTGATTTAATCATGAAAGATAATATTGCAGAAGCATATAATAATGTTGTAGTTAAAGATAGCGAGACGTTTATGAGGGCACAGAATATAATTATTAACCTAGTGACAAAAGATTTAAATATTAATTCAAAAAAAAAAGTTAAAATTAAAAAAAATTAATGGGATTAATTAAAAAATTTAGAATTAAAAGCTACAAAGCAGAAGAAACAATTGTAGAACTTAAAAATATTTCAGTTTTTTATAATAAAAGACAAATTATAGATAATTTAAACTTGAAAATAAGAAAACAAGAAATTCTTGGTATGCTTGGACCTAATGGAGTTGGTAAATCTACAATATTTAATTTGATTACGGGTTTAAAGGATCCAGATTATGGTGATATAATTATTGATGGAATAAATTGTAATAAATTACCCATAAATGAAAGATTTGCAAAATTTAAATTAGGATTAGTTCCACAATATGGTGGATTAATACATGACTTATCTTTACTTGATAATTTAAAATTAGTATCCGAGATTCATATTAAGGAAAAAGAATTAAGGGAAATTAAAATTAATAAACTTATTTCTCAATTCGAGTTTGAGCCACTTTTAAAAATAAAAGCAAAACATTTATCCGGAGGACAGAAGAAAAAACTTGTGATTGCTATGTCTTTAGTAAATGATCCCAAGATACTATTACTTGACGAGCCTTTTGCAGCCTTAGATATTCTTACAATTAGAATGTTACAAGAGATAATACTTAATTTACAATCAACAGAAGAAATATCTGTTGTAGTTTGCGATCATCAAGCTAGAGATTTACTAAATTGTGTTGATAGAGCAATAGTCTTATCAAATGGCAAAATTATTGCATCAGGAAGTCCTAATGAGGTTATATCAGATAAGGCAGCAAAAAATCAATATTTTGGTGATGAATTTAATATAAATTAATTCATCTATGTCTAATCATATTATAATAAAAAATAAAATAAGATCATTCAATAAAAGAATAACTGTGAGTGGAGATAAAAGCATATCAATTAGATGTGTGCTTCTTGCTTCTCAAGGCATAGGAACCTCAAAGATTTTTAACTTACTCGAGTCAGAAGATGTAATCAATGCACTTAAATCAATAAGGAAACTAGGAGTAAGTTACAGAAAATTTAAAAAATTCTATAAAATAAATGGCTATGGTCTAAACAGTTTTGGCGGGAAAAAAAAAATAGTAATTAACGCAGGAAATTCTGGGACATTTGCAAGGTTAGTTCTCGGCACACTTGTAAATACAAAAAATATAGTAAAAGTTATTGGAGATAAAAGTTTATCAAAAAGAGATTTCTCCAGAATTACTAATCCTCTAAAAAATTTTGGAGTTAACATTAGTTCTACAAATAATTGCCTTCCTGTTAAAATTGAAGGATCAGAGTATTTAAGGCCAATAAATTATTTTGAAAAAATTGGAAGTGCGCAATGTAAAAGTGCAGTAATGTTAGCTGCAATTAAGACTCCAGGCACAACAAAAATTAAAGCAAAAAAATCTAGAGATCACACTGAAATTCTTTTAAAAAATCTAAAAATCCCAATAAAGATTTCAAAAAAAAAAAAATTTGATTATTTTGAAATTAAGGGACCATCAAATTATAGCGGATTTAACTATAACGTTCCTGGCGATATAAGCTCTGCTGCTTTTTTTTTAGTTATGACACTTCTATGCAAAAGATCTAAGCTTACCATATCCAATGTTAATATTAATAAAACTAGGACTGGAATAATCGAAATATTAAACCAAATGAATGCTAAATTGAAGATAAAAATGGTGAAGTTGTAGTTTCAGCAATCAAAGCTCAAAAAATAAAGGGATGGTATAAACTTGAAAAAGCTTATGAAGATAATGAGTCAATATTGGGAAAAATTACTTCTAAATGTAAAGGCGGTGTAATTGTTGAACATTCAGAAACTGGATCATTAATGTTTTGCCCAGGATCTCAAATAAGTGATAAACCATTAAAAAATATAGACCATTTAATTGGAGTAGAGCAAAAATTTGCTATTATCAAGTTAGATAAATTGAGAGGGAATGCATGCGTTTCACGTAGACAAATTGTTTCTTCAAATAAAAGAGAAGATAAAGCAAAAATCATTGAGAAATTTAAAGTAGGAGACATAATAAAAGATGCAGTCGTTAAAGGCTATTCATCTTTTGGATGTTTCTTTGAAGTAAATAATGAAATTGATGTATTGGTTCATCTGCAGGAAATTTCTTACTCTAGAGTTAATCACCCTGATGAAATATTCAATATTGGCGAACGTCATGATTTAAAAGTAATTTCAATTGATAACGAAAAACTCCAAATTGGATGTTCAATAAAGCAATTATCTCCTGACCCATTTGAGCATATCTCTAACTATGAAATCGGAAAAAATTATAAAGTTAAAGTTGATAAAATTACTGACTATGGATGTTTTTGTTCTCTTGAACCGGGTTTAAGCACTTTATTACATAGTAGTGAAATGAGCTGGACAAAAAGAAATATAGTTCCTAAAAAATTATTTAAAGTTGGAGATATGATTGATTGCGTTATAACAGAAATTGATAAAGATAAAAGACGAATTGCAATTTCCCATAAATTAACAATAGAAAATCCTTACCAATCATTTTCCGATAAACATCCAGTTGGATCTGAAGTTAATGGAGTTGTTTCTAGCTCAAATGAATATGCTCTATATGTCAAGCTGGAAAAATTTGATATTGATGGTTTTTTACATGCAAACGATTTGAGCTATACTAACAATCCTGATGATGAATTAAAAAAATATAAGAAAGGTGATAGATTGCGAGTTAAGGTATTAGAAATAAAAAAAGATGAGCACAAGGTTAGGGTAGGCTTGAAACAAACTGGAAAAGATCCATTTGATTGGTTTAAAGATAAAAAATTGAACGATATTATAACTGTTAAAGTAATTTCTACTGATAACAAAGGTTTAAATGTAAGACCTGAGGGATGTGAATTAGATTTTCTAATTAAAAAAAGTAATATAGCAGTAAGTTCAGCCGATGCTCGTCCTTCGAGATTCTTAAGCGGAGATAGAATAGATGCTGCAATTTCAGAATTAAGTTTTGATAAAAGAAAAGTAAGTTTAAGTATCAAGCTACTTGAAGAAATTCAGAACAAAGAGGCAGTATCAAAATTTTCTAGTCCATTAAGTGGAAAAAATTTACCTTTTTCATCGCTATCTGAGAAATTAGATGAAAAAAAAAACAAAGATGATGAGTAGGTAGTTTGTCAGCTGCAAAATCAGATTTAATAAAGAAGCTAACAAATAATTATCCAAATTTTCTCCGAAAAGACCTAGAAAAATTAATAGATATTTTTTTAACTGAGATAAAACACTCTCTCAAAAGGAAAGAGAGAGTTGAATTAAGAGACGTATTTTCACTAGAAACAAGATATAAAAAAGCAAAGTTTGCCAGAAATCCTAAGACAAACGAAAAAGTATACGTTAAAGAAAAATATTCTATACTATTCAAAGCATCAAAAATGTGGCTTAGCAAAATAAATGAAAAAAAATAAAGTATTTATTGCTTGTGATAGCAATAACATTTCAAAAGTAAAAAAAATAGTTAAATACGCCAATCACAAAAACCTTATGGTTGGTTATAAATTTGGCTTAGAGTTTTTAAATTCAAAAAATGGAAGAGAATTTATATCAGGTCTGAAAAATAAAGTTACATTTGGTGACTACAAAATTTCAGATATTCCTAATACATGTAAGGGTGTATTAAAATCTGTAAAGGACTTAAAATTTAGTTATTTAACAATTCATATTAATTGTGGACTTGAGTCATTAATAGCTGCTAAAAAAGTTTCGGGCAAAACAAAATTGGTTGGAGTGACTACTTTAACATCATTAAACAACAAATCACTGAAAGAGATCGGATTTAATAAAAAAGTCAAAGATTTAGTTTATCATCAAGCAAAGCTTGCAAATAAAGCCGGGTTGGATGCTATTGTTTGTAGTGCTCAAGAAGTAAAATTAGTAAAGAAAGTTTTTAAAAAAGAAATTATAACACCTGGTATAAGATTTAATTCTAATGCTGACGATCAGAAAAGAGTTTTAACACCTAAGCGTGCCTATAAAAATGGAAGTGATTGGCTTGTTATTGGTCGCCCAATAACCAAAGGTAACCTAAAAAAAAATATTAAAAAATTAATTGATCACTTAAGTCAATGATAAAAGGGTTAAAAATTTGTGGGATCTCAGATCCTAAAACCTTAAACTATATTTTAAATCATAGGCACAAACCTTCTATGATAGGTTTCATTACAAATTATGAAAAAAGTAAAAGATTTATTGAATATGAAAAATTACAACACTTAATAAATATTGATAAAAAGGATGTAAACTTTGTATCTGTTCTTGTGAGACCGAACGATGAAATTTTAGAAAGGATTAAAAACCTAAATTTTGACTATTACCAGCTTTACGATGTAGATCCTAAAAGAACTGAAGAAATTAAATCAAAATATAAAATAAAAATAATAACTGCAATTACCGTTTCTATTAAAGATGATGTTACAAAATATAAAAAATATTCAGATATATCAGATGTGATTTTATTTGACTCAAAAGGTTACCATAAATCTGAAAGTTTTGATCATAATCTACTAAATGATGTGCCTGATGAAATGGATAAAATGATTGCAGGAAATATCCAAATAGATGATATTCCTAATTTTAAAAATAAAAACTTTATGATTGATCTTAGCGGTGCATTAGAAGATGAAAATGGAAAAAAAGATATAAGTAAAATTGATAAATTATTAAACTTGTCTGCAAAAATATGAAACTTAAAAAAGGAATTCCTGTAATAGACCAAGGTAATAAACTTGGATTTTGGGGAGGTAAATTTGGAGGAAACTTTGTTCCCGAAACATTAAAAAAACCTATCGAAGATTTAGAAGTGCTATTTAATAAACTTAAAAAAGATAAAAAATTTATACAAGAAAGAGATAAATATTTTAAAAATTGGATTGGTGTGCCTACTCGATTTATTAAATTAGAGAATTTAACGAAACATGTGGGTGGAGCTCAAATTTGGTCTAAAGTTGTATCAGATGCAAATGGTGGGGCACACAAAGTCTACAACGCAACTATTCATTGTTTGCTTGCAAAACACTCTGGTAAAAAAGTAATATGTGGGGACACAGGCGCTGGGTATGCGGGTAAAATGTTAAGCATGGCTGCAAAAAAATTTGGTCTTAAATGTAAAATTTTCATGGGTGCAAAAGATATTGCAAGACAACAACCAAATGTGAAAGCGATGAAAAAAAATGGTGCCGAGGTAGTTCCGGTTTATTCAGGAAGTCAAACGCTTGTGGATGCTGTTTCAGAATGTATGAGGTTCTGGGTTGCTAATTGCGATACTACAGCCATGTGTGTTGGAAGTACGGTAGGGCCAGCTGTTTTTGTTCGTATTTGCGGATGGAGTACCAGTCAAATTTCAAGAGAGTTAAAAGTTCAATTAATTGATGAGTTTGGATCAATTCCAAAAAAACTTAAACTTTACAATTGTGTGGGTGGTGGGAGTTCGAGTTTTGGATTTTGGAATGAGTTTATGGATTATGATAAAAAACAGTGTGAATTTATTGGTGTAGAAGCTGGGGGACCTGCAAAAAGTAAAAAGCATGCAGCACCTTTAACTTATGGTTCTAAAATTGGAATTCTACATGGTGCAGCCCAATATGTTAATCAAAACTCAGATGGACAAATAGAAGAAACAGAATCTATTTCGGCAGGTTTGGATTACCCTGGAATTTCTCCGCTTCATTGTTTTTTAAAAGACACAAAGAGAGCTAGATATACTGCTGCAAGTGATGAGCAAGCATTAAATGCTTACAAACTTGTTACAAAATTTGAAAAATTAAGACCATCTCTTGAACCAAGCCACGCATTCGCTGTTGCAATATCTGAGTCTAAAAAATTTAGCAAAGATACGATCGTAGTTGTTAATAGTTGCGGTGATGCTTACAAAGACCGAGGGATTTTAGAGAAAAGATTAGGAAAAAAATATGTTAAATCCAATTAGTGTAGCATTTATAAAAGCAAAACAAGAAAATAGGCCTGCTTTACTAACTTATACAGTTGCAGGTGATAGCTCAAAAAAACAATCTTTAAATATTTTAAAATCAATTTCTAAAAATGCTGATATTTTAGAATTAGGTATGCCCCACAACACTCCTGTAGCAGATGGAAATCAGATTCAAACAAGTGCGTATAGAGCAATCAAAAATGGAATTAAAGTAAATGATATTTTCAAAATTGTAAAAGAATTCAAAAAGTTTGATAAAAATAAACCTGTTATCTTAATGGGTTATTATAATATGATCTTTCAATATGGCGAAAATAAATTCCTAAATAAATGCAAGTTATCTGGAGTTAATGGATTAATAGTTGTAGATTTACCTTGGCCAGAAAATAAGAATTTCGCAAAAAAATGTAAAAAAAAATCTATCTATTTTATTCAGCTTTTATCACCAACAACAACAAAAATTAGGCTAAAAAAAATTATAAAAGACTCTCATCCGATGAGTTATTTTATTTCAATGTTGAGTACAACTGGTGGTAAACTAAAAGTATCACCTAAAGAGATAATAAAAAATTACATCAAAATTAAAAAAATCAATCCAAAAAAAAAGGTTGTTATTGGTTTTGGAATCACAGAAAAAACAATTGGTAAACTGAAATCTGCAGATGGATTAGTTGTTGGAAGTGCTATTTGTAAGGAAATTAGCAAGAGTTTAAAGCATAGACAAAATCCTGTCACAAATGTAAGTAAGCTGGTAAAAAAATTAAAATATAAAATTGTATGAATTGGATTACAAAAGCTTTAAGTCTTGGTGAAAAAATTAAAAAAGTATTAAAAAAAAGACCATCAAAAGAGGATATTGCAAATTCAGACTGGACTAGTTGTTGCAAAGGTCCGATATTAAAAAAAGATCTTGAAGAAAATTTATGGGTTTGCAACTCGTGTGGAAAACATCATAGAATTAATTGTCGACAAAGATTTGATATTATTTTTGGAAGAAATGCTTACGAAATAATTGATACACCGATTCCAGCGGAAGACCCTCTTCAATGGATCGATACCAAGTCATATAAAGATAGATTAAAATCTGCGCGAAAGAAAACTAATCAGAATTCAGCTGTGATGATCGCTAAAGGTAGAATAAATGAAATCGAGGTGACAGCAGGAGCTATTAATTTTGAGTTTATTGGTGGCTCTGTTGGTGCAGCTGAGGGCGAAGCAATTATTTACGGTGTTCAGCACGCTATTGACAATCAAACACCATTTGTTTTCTTTCCTTGTGGTGGAGGACAAAGAATGTTTGAGTCTCCTATTGCCCTTGCAAATATGACAAGAACTACACTAGCTATTAATGAACTTAAAAAAAATAATCTTCCTTACCTAGTTTGTTTTACAGATCCAACGGCTGGCGGAATTACTGCATCTTTTGCGATGTTAGGCGACATTCATTTTGCTGAACCTGGTTGCTTAATAGCCTTTGCAGGAAAAAGAGTTATACAAGCAACAGTTAAAGAAGAACTTAGTTCAGACTTTCAAACCTCGGAATTCGTCCAAAAGCATGGATTTGTCGACAGAATTGTTGAACGAAAAGATTTAAAAACCGAAATAAGCTTACTATTATCAATATTGTTAAAAAAAGATAACGCGGTAAATGAAAATCAAATAAATGAAACTTCAGACAATATTGAACCGCTTGCAAAAGCTGCATCCTAAAGAAATTGACCTAAGTCTTGATAGAGTTAAGAACCTTTGTAAAAAATTAGGCAATCCACAGAATAAATTAAAATATATTTCTGTGGTTGGTACAAATGGTAAGTATTCAACTATACAGGCAGTAAGATCAATTTTAAAAACAGCCAATACAGATTGTAATATTTATACTAGCCCACATATTCAAACAATTAATGAGAGATTTATTTTTAATGATGAAGAAATATCTGACGATAACTTGTCTAAGTTATTAATAGAAGTTGAAAATATTAATAATGGAGAGCAAATAACTTACTTCGAAATATTAACTGCAGCATATTTTTATCATGCAAGTAAATTCAAAGACAAAATAAATATTTTAGAAAGTGGTCTATTTCATAGATTTGATGCAACAAATATTATAGATACTAATTTATCTAGTATTGTTACTTCAATAGGTCTAGATCATTTAGATTGGTTACCAAAAAATGAGCAGAATATTGAAAAAATTGTTTATGAAAAAACTTCGTCCCTAGTAAATTCTACTATTGTAGTTGGCAAACAAAGCTCAGATGAAACATTAAATTTAATAAAAAAATCAATTATTAATAATCAATCAAAAAAAATCATTTATAAAGATGATTTTAATTATTTATTAAACGAGAATGGTTTTATTTATTATGAAGATGAATATGGTGGTTTAAAATTACCAAAACCAAATCTTTTAGGTAATTTTCAAATTGATAATTGTGCAACTGCTATTGCTACAGTGAGAAATTTAAAACTGGGAGTAAAAGATGAAAATATTAAAGAAGGTATTACTAAGATAAAAAGTATTGCAAGACTACAAGAGATTAAATCTGGAAAACTTAAAAATATTTGTAAGGATAATAGATTATATTTAGATGGTTCACATAATCCTTTAGGTGCAAGAGCGCTTAATGAATATTTAAACACTCTCGATTGTAAAAAGCATTTAATTCTTGGAATGATGTCTAATAAAGATCATGAAGAATACTTAAGCAATTTTAATAATATATCTTCCATAACAACAATTGATATTCCTAACCAACCAAATGCTATCAAAGGGAAAGATTTAAAGGAAAAATTAAATAAATATCCTAATGTTAGTTACAAAAAATCTATTGAAGAAGCTCTTGACTCTATAAATCTAGGAAAAGATGATTTGATAATGATAACTGGATCTTTATATCTTGCTGGTGAGATACTTAATTTGAATTAAATATTTTCTTTAATAAAAGCAACAATATCGCTCTTTGGTGTAGCTCCAACTTTAGTTGCTTTTAACTCACCACCTTTAAATAAAAGCATTGTAGGAATTCCACGAACACCGTACTTAGTAGGCATGTTAGGCTCTGAGTCTATGTCATGTTTTGCAATGACAATATCATTCGCCATCTCCTCTGAAATTTCCTCTAAAATTGGTCCTACCATTTTACAAGGCCCACACCATTCGGCCCAAAAATCTACTAAAACTGGTTTTTCGTTTTTTAAAACTTGTTCTTCAAATTTTTCGTCTGTAACTTTTAATGTTGCCATATGTTTTATATATAAATAAAAATTTTTTTATCAATAGTTAAAAGAAAAATGTTAAAATTATCCACATTAAACATTTTCATACTTCTTCTGTATTGACATTGCATACTCATTAAACTCGTCTAGCAGAACAAGCTTTTCATTGTCATTTTCATTAGTATATTTTTCTCTAAGTGTATCAATTTCTGTATAAAGTGTAGGAATTGTCCACCATTTTTCTTTCTTTTCACTCAAAATTCGCTTTGCAATTTCTCGTTTTATTGTTTTAAGCATGCTCTCGGGCAGAACTTCTGGTGCCTCTTGATATATGATTTTTTTTCCAAATCCTACTAAACGATCATCCTCAAATTTATCTAGTAATTTAAGTTTATCTTTCCATGATGCTGAATGCCATGCAGGAAATAAAGCGGTATCTTTGTTTGATGTAAATTTGGTATAAATACTTTCTTCAGCATATATATCTTCTTGTATTTTAGACTGTTCTTTTTCTTCAGCTACTTCTCTTAATGCATGAAGTATATTTTGAGAAAATTTCTCATTATTTTTAACAATATCTGCTCTTTTATTGATTAATGACTTATCCATAGCACTATAAGGTTCTACTTGCATACCATATTTTGCATCTACAATAATTGGAGCCTTGTTAGATCTAATAGTTCTTAAGAACTTAGGAGACTTTTTCATTTCAACTTTTAGCTCATTTATTGATAAATTTAATAAAGGTTCTATATCAATCCTTAAGTCAAATGCATAATACCAACCGGCATATATTGGATGCATACAGTATTTTTGATGAAGAGGTGCAACTAGATGAAGTCTAGATTTACCATAATAATACTCATTTAGAGTAATAATTTCTCCTTTCTTAATTATAGTTTCAGTGTCAGATTTGTTCGCAGTTTTAAAAAAAGACTCCCAAGTATATGGTTGTTTTTTTTTAACAATATTTAAAACTTTAGCTGTCATTATACTATCACTTAAAGCACTATGGGCGTCAGTTGAATCAATACCTTGCATTCTAGCTAAGGACTCTAATTTGAATACTGCATTATTTTTTTCATTAAATTCAACTTCTAAAATTGAAGGATCAATTGCATAAGCTGCACGAGCAATATTAATACCATCATGTCTTTTGTTCGGAGCGGCATTTGTTAAATATGGATATCTAATCCCTTTAAAAAACTCTTTTCTTATCATTTCATCATCAAATCCAATATTAGACCAACCAAGAAATACTGCGGGACTCCACTTTTTAAATATTTTTTCAACTTCTGCTAACATTTGATAATGAGAAAGATTAGTTTGAGTTAATTGCTTTATTGATGTCTTATTAACAATAAGCGCCATGGCCTGAAAGATTTCTCCTTCAGGTAAGCTGCATCTTAAATTAAATCTGTCTTTCTCTTTAAAATTCTCATCAACTAAAACTCCGCCAATTTCAATGATGCTCCCGAAGTCAGTGCTTGCACTCGATGATTCTATGTCCCAAATTGCTAAATTCATAATTTTATCCTCAAATTAGCTAATATTTTATGGGTTTTTGGAAAGTTTTTTAAAGACTTAACCATTAGCATATAAACGATTAGCTCAGGTATTAATAACTCTTTTATGGATTGGTTAGTTAAAGTCAAGATATATTATTCAATTCATAAAACTTTTTAACCCTTCCTAAAAATAAATTTTGATACATTTCTAATTCAGCTCCCTCAATTTTAAATTCTTGGAATAAAATATCTTTAGTACATAATAATATTATACCCGCTTTCATCTTAGTTCCATAGACAGTATCATGTGCTAATGTATATGCTCCTAATTGTAAAAAATAATCTTGAATGTAATCTACTTTTTTCGGTTTATTAGACTGTTTAAAATCTACAATGACATCTTTACCTTCGTATACTGCTATCATGTCAGCTGTTCCGGCATATTGATCTGGATAATATAAAGTTTCTTCCATTCCATATACTTCGTTAAGTCTTCCGGTAATTCCTTTTTGAATTATTTCTTTAGCCATATTTTTATATTGTTCATTACTCTCAAAGAAACTCTCATTAATTCTTCCTCTTAAATAGTCCTCAATATAAGAGTGCATAGAAGTACCCCTCGATGACGCCTCTGTTTTAATTCTATTTGCCTCCTTAACTCCTACTCTCTCTTTCCAATTTGCAAGAGCTGCCTTCTCTTCTTCAGATTTTGTAGTACTTAGAATAGTAGTAACACTTGGTAGTTTGTTCTCTCCTAATAAATATTTTCTGTATCCATCTTCAATTGACCTTGAAGACTTGGGATAATTAAATTTATTATTCCACTTCATTAAATTTTTTGTATTAGAATTAATTTAATTTTTTGCTTGTCTTGGAATATCCTCAAATTTCTCGACATTTTCTGTTTCAATAGCTTTTTCAATTTGCTCGGGATCTTTTATATTTTCTAATGTTCTTTTAATAGATCTTGCATCTGTTCCAAATTTATCAACAGCTGTCATTGCCTCTTCTAATTTTTTTCTAAGATTAACAATTCCATCAAAGTGTTTTGTAAATCTAGTACTTATTGTTTTTAAATGATCATATATTTCTGTTGCGTGTTTTTGAACTTTTAATGTTTGAAAACCCATGTGTAATGATTGTAGATACCCAGATAAATTATTTGGTCCCATAACAGTTACTTTGTATTTTTTCATTATTTCTTGGCTCAATAATTCTTTAGTATTTGAATCTTGATAATTAGCTAACTCTAAAAACAAACTCTCTGTTGGCGCATACACAATTGCAAAATCAGTGGTTTTAGGTGGGACAATATATTTTTCATTTATACTCTTGGCTTTTTCTTTGAAAGCTTTTGCAAGTTTAGTTCTTGCATCCGCAATAGCTTTTTTATCGTCTTCTTGATGAGCATCTTGAATAGCTTTGAATCTCTCAACAGGAAAATGGCTATCAACCGGAACCAATACACCCTCTTGAAGTTTAATAGCAAATTCAACATTTTCGTTAGTTTCCTCCTTCATTTTAACATTTGAAAGGTACTGTGAAGAAGGTAGTAAATCCTTAATAAGTGAGCCAAGGCTGAACTCAGCTAAAGTTCCATACTTTTTGACTCCAGCTAAAATTTTATTAATGCCTTTCTGGCTTTCGTTTAAATTTTCAACTTGGGAATTAAAAGCTGCAACTTTCTCATCAACTTTTGTCAGAGCTGCCGTCATATCTTTCGTAACACCAGTTGAAAGATTGTTAAAAGATGAAGACATCGAATTTAAAGATGTATTTAAAGTAGTATTTAAACTATCTTTTAATTTAATTATCTCGGCATTTAGATTAGCTATCTCATCAGCTTTGTTTTCATCCTCTTTTTTTATATTTGATTTAATATTTAAATAAAGGATAGATAAAGTCGCTATTAATATTGAAGCTAAAATAATTACTAAAATTATATCCATGATTCGTATGTTACACTTACTTAATAATATTTAAAGTTTATTTAAAACACTTTTAAGAGTTCTACCTCTTTATTTTTTTTTGGGGTCATTAAACACGCTTGGGATTTAAGAATTATTCCGTCTTTTAATATCCTTAATTTATTAGCTTTTAAGGTTGCTCCTGTTGAAGTTATATCAGTTATAATTTCTGATGATCCAGTAAATGGATATATCTCTGTTGCGCCGAGACTCTTTACCAATTTAAATTGTGTAACTCCTCTTGAGAACATGAATTCCCTAGTTAGATTAGGATATTTTGTAGCTATACGTAATCTACTTCTTTTTTTATCTTTAAATTCAAAAGCTATTTCTTCAAGATCAGGCATTGTCTGTACATCTATCCAATCATCTGGAATTGCAACTACCAGTGTAGCCTCTCCAAAATTGTACTTTTTTTTTACAGTCACATTTTTTTGAATATTAATTTCGCTTTCCATTAATAAATCATATCCAGAAAAACCAATATCTAAAGATCCATCTGCAAGACGTTCTACTATTTCTCTAGCATGAAGATAATTAATAACTATATTTTTTTTTCCTTTGATAAATCCAAATAAGTCTCTCTCACCTCTTTCAGATAGAATTTTTAATTTCTTTTTTTTAAAAATATTTAATACTCCAGAACGTAAACGACCTTTACTTGGAATTCCAATTTTAATTATGTTGTTACTCATATTTATATTTTACTAATTCTTCTTGAAATAAATTGTTCATTTTGTTTATTAAATCCTCATTAAGTAATTTCCTATAATCATTATCTTTTCCTAAATTAAAAAATTTTATTTTTTCGTCAGAACCTTTTTTTGTAATTGCTTCAGCAAAACCTTTTTCGTCCTCTAGTTTTTTCAAATTATTAAAATTGCAATTTCTTATACATTTTAATGCTTTTTCTTTATTAAATTTTTCATCTGATTTAGAAATTTTATGAATGAAGTTAATAACTTGTTTAAAAGTATTTAGTGCATCACTTTGTAGATCTTCATACCTTACAGTTAAAAGTGGATATAATTTATTGTTTACCCATGATTTCTGATTTAACTTCCAAGAAAAAAGTGCTTGAAATCCTAAAAATCTCTCTTTTTCTTTTGAGACAATTCCTCTTTTTTCATCTGTCATAAATTGAAAAGCTTCATCGACAGAAATTTGATAATGGTTTGATAATGATGAGATTACATTCCTTGGATCTCTAACTATATAAATAACACCTGCTGTGTTTTCTTTATTAGTAAATTGATTACCATCTATTTTACAAAGTGCATTATGAGTTTTAAAAAATTTCAAACCTTTGGATTGATTAATTTTTTCTTGCTCCTTTATCCAATACTTTGAAGTATCGTGAGGCTGATTAAATTTATCTAAATACTTTCTAAAATATTTGTTGCTTGGAAAAGAGTCAATTTTTTCTAAAAGTTCAAAATTAAAATCACCAGTTTCTGAAAAATAGTAATTTGCTATTAAAGATCTCAACCAAGTATTTCCACTTTTAGGATATGAAGCTAACCAAATTATCATATTTTTTCTAAGTTAATAGCAGCTCCAACAGCTGGTATATTTTTTTTAAAGCCAAGATCCTTAATTAAAGAATCGTATCTACCACCTCTAATATTTAATTTCTCAGACTTCGATTTAATATCGATCTTAAATACCAAACCAGTGTAATATTCGAGATGTCTTCCAAAAGAAGAATTAAATCTAACATTTAATTTATTAATTTTATTTTTAGTTATTGGAAAATAATCATCCTGAACTCTAAGATTAATTTTATTTTTTTTAAAAAATAAATTTAACTTTTTAGATGCTTGATTAATAGGACATTCAATTTTTAAGTAATCTTTTAAAATTTTTACAACATTACTACCTTTTTTTGTTCTTCTTGGATCTTTAATTTTAGTGTCAAATCTTAATAATATTTCTTCTATTGATCTTCCAGCAACTTCTTTTTTTTGATTTCCATTAATCATTTTAGAATATTTTTTTTTATCTATTTCAACAATTGTTGGATCGATATCAGAATTCGTCTCCAATCTTTTTAATAAATCATTAAAATATTTTTCTCTCCAAAAATGACGTTGCAATCTTAGTTTCCATCTTGCTGGACAATCCAATTTATCTAACAAAAGCCTAAAAATTTCTATGTTACCTATTACTAAATTTCCACTTTTATATTTAAATTTTGATAATGTTTTAAGTGAAGTTTCTATTATTTTTTTATCATCTTTTTTTTCAGTAAAAGATCCTAATATTTCAAAACCAATTTGACTCCTGATAACAGAATCTTTTTTATTTAATCCTTTTCTAAATGCTTGACCACTATAGAAAATTTTTTCACTAGTTTTCTTATTATTATTTAAATATCTAACACAAGATGCAATTGTTAAATCAGGTCTTAAGCAAAGTTCATTTCCTAATTGATCATTGAAAGAAAATATAAATCTTTTGAAATTTTCTCCTGATCTTTCCAATATTAAATTGGTGTCAATAACTGTATCAAGATCAATATATTTATACCCATTTGACTTAATTACTTTTAAAATATTTTCAGATAAGATTTTTGATTTCATCAATCAGGTTCTCCTTATCAAATGTAATTTGAGTATTTTCAGATTTTTTCCATTCTTCTCTAGATAAATTTCTTGATGTTTCTTCTAAATTTGGGACTAATTTTTTTATAGTAATCTTATTATTTTTAAATTCATCATCTCCACAAAGAATTACAGCTGGTGAACTTCTTTTATCAGCATATTTTAATTGAGATTTCAAACCTGAGTCTCCCAGATAAACTTCAGATCTTATATTTTGACTTCTAAGTTGTGATAACAATTCATAATAATTAGAGAGATATTTTTCATCTAAAACACATATTATTATTGGTGAATTATTTTTTACTTCAATCTTGTTTAACTGAACTAAAGCGTATAACAAACGATCAAGACCTATAGATACACCCGTCGCAGATAGGTCAACTTTTTTAAAACGTGAAACTAAAGAATTATATCTTCCACCTCCACCAACTGATCCAAACTCCACCTCTTGGTTTTTTTGATTTTTAACTTTAAATGTTAAATTTGCCTCAAATATTGGGCCATCATAATATTCAAGTCCTCTAATAACTTCAGGAGAAAAAATTATTTGATCAAAATTAGATGAATAACTTATTCCATCTAATACTTTATTTAATTCATCAACACCATTTTCAACTAATTTGTTTGGTATAGCTGACTTAATTTCATCTAAAGATCTCATATTTATAAAACTGACTATCGCTTCAGCTTGATTATCAGAGAGGTTTGCTCCAATAGTTTTATCACCAGATTTGTCTTCACGTCCTGTTGTAAGCAATTGTTTAACACCATCCGTTCCAACTCTATCAAGTTTATCAATAGCTCTCAAAACAGTAAGTTGTTGTTTGCTTTCTGAAATTTTTAAGTTTTCAATAAGTCCTTGAATTAATTTTCTATTACTTAATTTGATTTGATATTGATTTTTTTCTAAGCCACAGAAATATAATGTGTCAGCTAAAAGATTGCACATCTCAGCATCTGCTAAAGGATTACTAGATCCAACAATATCACAATCAGCTTGTGTAAACTCTCTAAATCTACCAGGACCAGGTTTCTCATTTCGCCATACATTACCAATCTGATATCTTTTAAAAGGATTTGAGATATTTAAATAATTTTGAGATACGTATCTTGCTAATGGCGCAGTTAAATCATAACGTAATGATATCCAGCTATTATTTTCCTCTTGAAAACCAAATACACCGGAGCTTGGCCTATCATCATCTGGTAAAAATTTTCCTATATTTTCTGATATTTCAAAACTTGGGGTTTCTAGCTTAGAAAAACCAAATTTTAAAAAATTTTCCTCAATCTTAGCAATTAAATTTTCTTTTAACGCTAATTCTTTTCCGTATCTATCAACAAAACCCGAAGGGGTATTTGCAGACAATTTTTTTTCTTTATTCATTTTTTGGTACACGGGGACAGATTCGAACTGTCGACCTTCGGTTCCACAAACCGCTGCTCTAACCAACTGAGCTACCCGTGCTCCTTCTACTGTTTTATACTAAATGTGGATAAAATTAAATTTATAAATAATTAAATAGCTAGCTTGCAGCCAGCATGAAAATGATGTCTGTGAGTTTCTCTGTTAATAATAACGAATTTATTCATTGAAGTGTAATTAGCATTTTTTTTTTTAAATGCAAGCAAGAAAAGGTTTTGCACAGGAATAGCTATGTTTTTTAACATATCCTATTCCTATACAAATATTTTTGATGAATTAAATTTTATTAACCTAATTTTTTCAAATTTACAGCGCTTGGACCTTTTTCGCCATCTTGAATTTCGAATTCTATAGCATCGTTTTCATTCAAAAATCTTAGCCCAGCTTCTCTTACTGCGCTCGCATGAACGAAACAATCTTTTTCTCCGTCTTCTCTTTCAATAAAACCGTAGCCCTTCTTACCGTTGAACCACTTTACTTTGCCTTTTAATGTACTCATACTTTAGTTACTCTTTCTTTGTTATTATATAATTAGCTATAAATAGCTGATGGATAGGTATTAGATTTTAATTTTGAATGCAAGCATAATGATGGATATTAATATCACACAGGAGTGGTGGCTTCGGCGGGACTCGAACCAGCGACACAAGCCTTTTCAGGGCTCTGCTCTACCAACTGAGCTACGAAGCCATATTAAGATCTAAAAATTATACGACCCTTTGATAAATCGTATGGAGATACTTCCAATTTCACTCTATCTCCTTGTAAAACACGAATACGATTTTTTCTAAGTTTTCCTGCCGTGTGAGCCGTAACATTATGACCATTGTCTAGTTTAACTCTAAACATAGCATTAGGAAGAAGATCTGTTACCACACCTTCAAACTCCAACGTATCCTGTTTACTCAAATTATTATCTCCTCATTCTAGATTTAATACTTCGAGCATGATTATCTAGTTCTTCATACTCAGCGAGATGTGTAGCGGATTCTCCTAATTTCTCAATACCTTTTTTTGTAAGAGTTATATGGCTAATTTTTTTATAAAATTCACTAAGATTTAGTCCAGATGAAAATTTTGCAGATCCTAAAGTTGGTAATACATGGTTTGAACCAACATTATAATCTGAGACAGCCATTGGAGAATACTTTCCAATCATAATACTTCCTGCATTATGAATTTGATTTAAATACTTTTTATAATTAGACACATTAATTTCTAAGTGTTCTGGGGCAACTTCATTAATTGCTTCTATTATTTGCTTATCACTTTGGGCTAACACAATTAATCCATTATTTTTCAAACTTTTTAAAACAACACTTTTCCTTTGAACTTTTTTGATAGTTTCTTTTATTTCTATATTAAATTTATTTGCTAATTTTTTATCTTTCGTAATTAAAATACACTGGGAGTTTACATCATGTTCTGCTTGTCCAATCATAGATGTTATAACTTGATTTAGATCAGTTTTACTATCTGCTAAAACACAAATTTCACTAGGCCCAGCGACCATTCCTTCTGTCCCAACATCACCAAAGACTTCACGTTTGCTTCTTGCAACATAAATATTTCCAGGCCCAACAATTTTATTCACTTTTTGAATATACGCTAAACTTGCTATAGCTTGGGCACCACCCATTGAGTAAATTTCATTAATTCCAACTTTTTTAGCTGCATAAAGAACAGCAGGATTTAGTTTTCCATTAAGTTTTGGATTGGCCAAAACTATTCTTTTTACACCAGAAATTTTTGCAGGCACTGCATTCATTAATAATGTGGATGGTAAATTAGCTGGTACATAAATACCTACAGACTGTAGTGGCACATGCTTATATTCAAGTTTATTTTTAAAATTATCTACATACTTAATATTTTTTGGTTTTTGTAGTGAATGAAACTTAAAAATTCTATTATAGGCTAAATCGATACTTTTTTTAATCTTAGGTTCTAATGTATTAATTGCTTTGTTTACTTTATCTTTTGAAGGAACTATCTCTGTATTTTTACTAAATTTTTTCTCATACTTTAAAAGTGCTTTTCTTCCGTTAATTTTAATGTCTTTTAAAATTTTTGGAACTATCGAAGTGTCTACTGCTTTTCCAGATCTTCTTTTATCCAAAAAAGATGTTAATTCTCTTTTATAATTTTTTTTCTTACAATTAATTACTTTTATCATTTTCAATTTTTTGGTCTTCTAACGTTACATCAATAACTTCCGTGGAAAGTGTTATAATTCCATTTTTTGAAAATAACAGAACTATTTCAAAATTTTCTTTTTTTTTAAAAATATCAATTGCAAATAATTCTAAAGTTAAATCTGCATTGGACTGTTTAATATTTTTAGACTTGGAACTTTCAATAAATTCAAATTTTATAACACTATTAATAGGTTTGCTACTATCTGTTTCCTTATCTATTCTTAAAACGGAAAGTAAAAAAATTTTTGTAGATGGCAAATATTTTATATCAGAAATTTTGACTCTAGACTCTGCACATATAGCTGATATAATTTGTAAGTCGTCTGGAGATTGAGCGATTACTTTCTTTAAAAAATTATTCACTAAGATATTCTTTTTATTTTTACTCCAATTTTTTTTAGCTTATTTTCAATTTTTTCATAACCTCGATCTAAATGATATACTCTATTTATAATAGATGTTCCTTTTGAAATAAAAGCTGCTAAAACTAAAGCTACTGATGCCCTTAAATCACTAGACATTAACTCGGCTCCCTCTAGATTATTAGTTCCCTCAATAATTGCCTTGTTACCTTTAATATTTATTTTTGCACCTAACCTTTTTAATTCTGGAACATGCATAAATCTGTTTTCAAATATATTTTCTTCAATTGTGCTTTTCCCATTTGCTCTAGTTAACAATACCATAATTTGAGCTTGCAAATCAGTGGGAAAATTTGGATATTCTCCAGTTTTTAAAAAATTTAGACTTTTAATTTTTTTTGGTCCCTTAATTTGAATTGTACTTTTTGTGGTTTTTATCTTTGCACCAATTTTCTTAAGTAAATTCATCTCTGTATTAATAATTTTTGGCTCAAAGTTTTTAATTTTTAAGTTTCCACCATTCAAACATGCGGCAACACAAAAAGTGCCTGCTTCAATTCTATCATTCATAATTGAGTAAGTTATACTTTTTAATGTTTTAACACCTTCTATTTTTAAAGTTCTTTTACCAATCCATTTTATCTTGGCACCAGCTGTTTTAAGAAAATTTGTCAGATCCTTGATCTCAGGCTCTATTGCACAATTTTTTATTGTTGTTGTCCCATTAGCGAGACAAGCAGCAAGAATTAAATTTTCGGTAGCTCCAACAGATATTTTTGAAAATCTTATTTCTGAACCAACTAATCCTTTTTGAGCTTTTGCATTAACATATCCTTTTTCAATTTGTATTTTAACACCTAACTTTGATATAGCTTTTAAATGTATATCTATTGGTCTTACTCCTATACTGCAACCACCCGGGCTACTTACTTTTGCTTTTTTATTTTTTGCCAATAAAGGACCAAGAACTAAAATTCCTGCTCTCATTGTTTTAACTAGAGAATAAGGTGCAAAAAAATTATTTTTTTTTCCTTTTGAGATTGTCGCGATTTTTTTATTATTTTTAAAGGTAATTTTTCTTCCTAGTGATTTTAGCAAATTAAGCATTGTATTAATATCTTTAACTCTTGGCAGATTTTTAATTGTTACATTTTTATCAAAGAGTAAAGTTGCAGCGAGTATTGGTAGAGCAGCATTTTTACTTCCAGAAATTGATACCTCTCCTCTGATCTTAGAGGGACCATTAATTTTAAATTTATCCATTTTAAATTTTGGGGAGCGTTACCCCTTTTTGGCCCATATATTTTCCATTTCTATCGGCATATGAAACATCAGGTTTCTCATTCCCTTTTAAAAATATAAATTGTGCCACACCTTCATTTGCATATATTTTGGCTGGTAATGGGGTTGTGTTAGAAAATTCAAGAGTCACATGACCTTCCCATCCTGGTTCCAAAGGTGTTACGTTAACAATTATTCCACATCTGGCATAAGTGGACTTACCTAAACAAATAACTAAGACATCACTAGGAATTTTAAAATATTCGACTGTTCTTGCTAAAACAAAAGAATTTGGAGGAATAATACATTCATCAGACTCTTTTGTTACAAAATTTGTTGGTTTAAAATTTTTTGGATCTACAATTTCGGAGTTAACATTGGTAAATATTTTAAACTCATTAGATACTCTTGCATCGTACCCGTATGAAGAAACACCAAATGAAATTTTTCCTTCCCTGATTTGTTTATCTTCAAATGGAGCAATCATTGCATGATCTTTTGCCATTTTGATTATCCACTTATCTGATTGAACTGACATTTATTTATTTTTTTTGTTTTTTCTTTGAAAAATTTTTCTTTTTCTTAAGTTTTTACGCAAAGCTTCTTCGAGTTTAGCTTTTTTATCCTTCTTCCTGTCCATATTGATTACTTTTTGTCTGGATTGGTAAGGTGATCCAAAGTTATTATTTGATCGATTGGTATTGTTTTATCATCTGGAGTTTTGGTGTCACCTTGTTTAGCTATTTTCTTTGCTCTTTTCTCAGCAAGCTTTTTTTCTCTTTTAGCCTGCTTCTCCATAGCTTTGGCTCCTCTTGTCGATTTATAATCGTAGTGAATTCCCATATCATTTACCTAATTTAGATATAACCGATTTTCGTAAAAAATTAAGGCATTTATTTGAAAAAAACAATTTTATACACTAATTATAATTAAAAAATGCCCTCATAGTTAAATGGTATAACACATCCATGGTAAGGATGAGTTTCCAGTTCAATTCTGGGTGAGGGCACCAGCTATTTGTAGAATTTTTTTCTGATTATAAATCCAATTAAAACCAGAATTATCATACCAATTACTGGCACATAAATATCTGGAGTTAAAATTATATCAAACATACTAGGAAGTTCTTGATTATATTCAATTACTTTATTTAGCCCTGCGCCAAGTGAGGCTCCAACGAATAACTGAGGTGTCATTCCAATAACAGATCCGAAAAAGAAATTTTTAATCTTAACATTAAATAGTGTTGGCAAAATGTTTGATATAAAAAAAGGTATACCACCAACAAATCTATATATAAGAAAAAAAGTAAATTCATTTTTTTTAAATTTTTCAGTAAGGTTAGAAAACTTTGATGAAAATTTTTTTTTAATTAAATCTTTAAAAAAATAATTTGCACAAATATATAAAAACGTTGCACCAATAGATAAACCAAATACAATAAGGATTGTCCCTATCCATTTTCCAAATACAAATCCTCCAACTAAAAAAACTGGCGAACCAAATCCTAAAAGCATAACCCAAATAATCACTCCAATAAAAAATAATATGCTAGCAATTAAAAGATTGGAGTTTTTAATATCATTTAGTTTATCTCTATTATTTTTTATAAGTTCAAAACTTGAAAAATCGTCAAATGAAAAATAGCTAAAAAAAAGCAACAAAAAGCCAGTAACTATGGAAAGATATATAATACCGAGAATAATTTTTAATTTATTTTCATTTTCCATTTTGATTTAATTTATTAAAAATCGCTGTACTTATATACATTAAATTGTATAACTACCGAAATTTAACAAAAAAAAAGCCTTAATATGAAACGTACATATCAACCTAGTAAAAAAGTGAGAAAAAGAAGGCATGGTTTTAGGTCTAAAATGAAGACTAAAGGTGGAAGAAAATTAATTAGACGAAGAAGAAGCAAGGGTAGAAAAAAACTCACTGTTTAATGCAGGTTAAATTAAAAAGTTTATCCAAAAATGAAGATATTAAATTTATTTTAAATGGTAAAAAAATTTCAAATAGATACTCAACAATTTTTTACAGGAGATTAGAAAATAAAAGTAATAGATATTTTAATATAAGTTTTATTACAAAAAAAAAGATTGGTACAGCTGTTATAAGAAATAAAATTAAAAGAAGACTAAGAAATATGATGAATGAGGCTTTAAAAAAAATTAAAATTAATCTTAACTATAGTTACTTATTAATTGCTAGAAAATCTGTTTTAGAAGATGAGTACAATTTTATTAAAATAAAACTTTTTAGTGAGTTAAAAAAAATTAGATAGTTATGATTAAAAAAGGATTTATATACTTAATAAAATTTTATAAATATTTTATTTCACCTGTTCTTGGTAATAATTGTAGGTATCTTCCAACCTGTTCAGAATATTTTATTGATAGTTTAAATGAATATGGTGTTTTGAAAGGTTGTTATAAAGGCATTAAAAGAATTTTAACTTGTCATCCTATAAAAATTTTGGGCGGAGGACATGGGTATGATCCGGTAAAGAAAAGGAATATTAAATAATGGACACAAGAAACGTAATAGCAGCAATTTCATTAAGTGCAGCAGTAATAATTCTTTATGGATTATTTTTTGCTCCACCAAGTCCTGATCCAAAGCAGGTAAATAATAATGATCAAAATAAGAACAATCTTCAACTAAACGAAGCACCAAAAATAGAGCAAAATATTGAGAATAGTAAAATTTCTAGATCAGAGGCAATTAACAAAGTTGAAAGGATATTTTTTGAAAATGAAAATATTAAAGGTTCTATTTCTCTAGAGGGATCATTAATCGATGACCTGATTTTTAAGAAATACACTGAAACTCTAGACTCTGATGAAAATGTAGTTTTGCTCAATCCTAAAGAGTCTGAAAATGGTTATTATATAGAAACAGGTTGGGCTATAAATAATAAAGATATTGAGGTTCCTAATTCAAATACAAAATGGGAAGTTGTCGGCAATAAATTACTAACACCGGATAATCCAATTAGATTAGTATGGAATAATGTGCAGAATATAACTTTTGAGAAAGAAATAAGTATAGATGACAAATTTTTATTTACTGTTAACCAAAAAATTACGAATAATACTCAAAATACCTATAACTTTTATCCCTACGGACAAATTATAAGAAACTTAGCTCCTGATGTAACTGATTTTTATATATTACATGAAGGTTTACTAGGTGTTTTTGATGATAATCTTGTTGAAGAAGATTACGATGACATTAAAGACAAAAAGTATTCTGTAAATGCTAACAAAGGATGGATGGGTATTACAGATAAATATTGGATAACGAGTTTAATCCCAGAAAGTAATAAAAGTTTCAGATCAGATTTCGATTATAAAAATAAATTTAAAGCTAACTTCATTGAGACTGCTGCAACAGAAGTCAGAGCCAGTGAAAGCAAAACTAATCAAGTAAAAGTGATTATTGCGGCTAAAGAAGTGGATGTTGTTGATGGTTATGCGGAAAAACTAAATATTAATAAATTTGATTTAGCAATTGATTGGGGTTTTCTATATTTTTTAACAAAACCAATATTTTTGATATCGGATTATTTCTTTAAATTAACTGGCAACTATGGGATTGCAATTATACTAATTACCGCTTGTATAAGAATATTGTTTTTTCCTCTCGCTAACTACTCATTTAGGTCAATGGCAAAAATGAAAGTTCTTCAACCAGAAATGGTGAGGCTTAAAGAACTTCATAAGGAAGATAAAATGAAGTTACAGCAAGAAATGATGGCTCTTTACAAAAGAGAGAAAGTGAATCCGGTGAGTGGGTGTTTACCTATTTTAATTCAAATACCATTCTTTTTTGCAATTTATAAAATGTTATTTGTTACAATTGAAATGAGACATCAGCCTTTTTTTGGTTGGATACACGATCTAAGTGAAAGAGATCCAACAAGTTTATTTAATTTATTTGGTTTATTACCATATGATGTTCCGTCATTTTTAATTATTGGCGCTTGGCCTGTAGCAATGGGTGTAACAATGTGGATGCAACAAAAACTTAATCCAACACCACCAGATCCAATTCAGCAAAAAATATTTATGTTTTTTCCTGTATTCTTAACAGTGATACTGGCACCTTTTCCATCAGGACTAGTTATATATTGGACAATTAATAACGTGCTTACAATGGCACAACAATATGTAATTATGAAGAGAACTTCAGTTAAAACAGTTTAATTGATGGAATTAGATAAGATTATTCCAACAGATGGGCCCAATATTAATGAGGTTGAAAAATATATAAACAAATATCAGTCTGAGGTAATAGTAATTAAATGTGGCGGATCTGTTTTATTAGATAAAAAACTATTTAATCAGTTCATAGAAGATATTTCAGTGATAAACAAAATCGGTTTATCAGCAATAGTCGTTCATGGTGGAGGTAAAAATATTAAAAAAAAATTAGATAAAAATAATATTGAAACGAGATTTATCAAAGGACTTAGGGTTTCAGACGAAAAAACAATAAGATATATAGAAGAAGCTTTATTAGAGCTTAATTTAGAGATTTTACATAAATTAAAATCTAAAAACACTAATGCTTACTCAATATCACCTAAAGAAAATAATGTAATTAATATTATTCCTGAAAGTAAAGAGTTGGGATATGTCGGGAAACCAAAAAAAATCAACAAAGAGAAAATATTAAATTTTATTAAAAATAAACAAATTCCAATTGTTGTCCCTTTAGGATTGGGTGATGACGGCAGAATTTATAATATTAATGCAGATGTTGCTGCAGGTTCAATTGCAAAAGAGATCAATGCCAGACGTCTTCTTTTAATGACAGATGTTGAAGGAGTTCTTGATGAAAATCAAAAACTTATATCTGAAATTAATCTAAATAAAGCCAATGAAATGTTAAAAAACAATATTATTTCTGGAGGCATGATACCAAAAATAAACACTTGTCTAGATGCAATATCTAATGGTGTAAGAGGTGTAGTTATTGTTGATGGGAGAAAACCGCATTCAATACTATTTGAGTTATTTTCTGATAAGGGTGCAGGAACATTGATAAGAAAATGAATAATTTAAAAAATATAAAAAATATCTTATTCGACTGTGATGGCGTTTTATATAATGATTTAGAGGCAGTTTTTGGCCAAGTTAGTAAGAGGATGACAAAATATATCTCAAATAAGCTCAACTTAGATCTTATAAAAGCTAAAGAATTACAAAGAGATTATTTTCACAAATACAACACAAGCTTAAATGGATTGATGATACATCATGATATACCACCAGAAGAATTCTTAGAGTATGTTCATGATATTGATCTTTCATTTATGGAAAAAGATCTTATCTTAAGAAATGAGCTAGAAAACATTGATTTAAATAAATTTGTATTCACAAACGGAAGTAGAGCTCATGTAAAAAATATAGTGAAAACTCTTGGCATTGAAGACCAATTTAAAGATATATTTGATATCGTAGACGCAAAATATCACCCTAAGCCTGAAGCTAAAGCTTTTGATCTTATGGTTGATAAATTTAAGATTGATCCAAAAGAAACTCTTTATATCGAGGATATAGCTAAAAATTTATCAATAGGTAAAGAGCGGGGAACAATAACAGCTTGGCTTATCAATAATGAATACTGGGGTAAAAAAGAGTCTGATAAAGATTACATCGACTATAAAATCGAAAATCTCTCTTTATTTTTAAAAGAAATAAGGTTATTAAAAAGTTCTTAAATTTATGAGCATAGAAAATATAATCAATGATGCCTGGGAAAATAGAGACCAAGTAAGTCCTAACTCAGATGAGAGTTTAAAAAATACTGTTAATCAAATTATCGATGACTTAGATAGTGGCAAAGTCAGAGTAGCAGAAAAAATTAATGGTGAGTGGGTAACACATCAACATATAAAAAAAGCAATTATGTTAAGTTTTAGAATGTATCCAATGGAAAATTTAAATGGTCCCTACAGTAGTTGGTATGACAAAGCGCATCTTTTAAAAGGTAAAACGGCAGGTTGGTCTAAAGAGGACCATGAAAAAGCTGGTTTCAGAATGGTTCCTAATTCTCCAGTGAGAAAAGGATCTTTTGTAGGCAAAAATGCTGTTTTAATGCCATGCTATGTGAATATAGGAGCATACATTGATGAGGGAACAATGATAGATACTTTTGCAAGAGCTGGTAGCTGTTCTCAAATCGGAAAAAATTGTCATATCTCTGCAGGTAGCGGAGTTGGAGGAGTTTTAGAGCCTGCACAGGCATTACCAACAATCATTGAGGACAATGTTTTTTTAGGAGCAATGTCTGAGGTTGTAGAGGGAGTGATAGTTGGCGAAGGTTCTGTTTTGAGTATGGGGATGTATATTGGACAATCAACAAAAATTGTTAACAGGAAAACAGGCGAAATAAGTTACGGTAAAATTCCACCATATTCTGTTGTTGTTCCAGGTTCTCTACCAGATAAAAATAATTCAAGCGCTCCATCATTATATTGTGCGGTAATAATCAAACAAGTAGACGAAAAAACAAGATCAAAGACTTCAATAAATGATCTTTTAAGAGAATAGATTAATGAAAACTTATAATGAACTGACGTTAGCTCAAGAGCTAATAAAATTTCAAACAATTAAAACAGAAGATAAAGGTATTATGAATTTCCTTTCAAGGAAACTCTCATCAATAGGTTTTAAATGTCATATAATAAAATCAAAAGGTACAGGTGCTAAACCTGCATTAAATTTATATGCAAAATTTGGTAAATCAAAACCTAACATTAATTATTTGGGTCATACAGATGTTGTTGCTAACCTCAATAATTGGGAGTTTCCTCCATTTAAAGCAGTAGTAAAAAAAGGATATTTATATGGAAGAGGATCCCAGGACATGAAAGGTAGTGTGGCATGTTGGATAAGTGCTGTAAGTAATTTTATTAAAAATAAAAAATTTAAAGGTTCTATATCAATAATAATTACGGCTGATGAAGAAACTACAGGTCATGGTTGTCCAGCAGTTATGAAATATTTAAAGAAAAAAAAAGAAAAAATTGATTTTTCGGTAGTAGGCGAACCGACGTCAAATAAGTTAGTTGGAGATGAAATCAGGATTGGAAGAAGAGGTTCTATGAATGGAACAGTAACAGTATATGGAAAAAGCGGACACTCTGCGTTTTATGGGACATATATAAATCCATGTACTGCTCTCGCTAAAATAATATCTAAACTGAAAAGTGTTCAGCTAGACAGAGGAACAAAGTATATGCCGCCATCAAATTTGGAATTTACAAAAATGAATGTGGATAATATATCTGAAAATGTAGTCCCACAATCTGCAAGTGCTAAATTTAATGTTAGATTTAATTCAACTTATAAATCAACATCTTTGAAAAAAAAACTTAGTAAAATTATTAATGCAGTTGCAAAAAAAGAAAATTGCAAAACTAAAATAGATTATAAAGTAAGTGGAGAAGCATTTTACACAGAGCCAAATAAAGAAATTTATATGGTAAAAAAAGTTGTAAAAAAAATTACAGGTAAAAATGCAAAATTAAATTGTAAAGGTGGCACAAGTGACAGCAGATTTTTAGGTTCAA
>CACJQE010000002.1 GCA_902595465.1 uncultured Pelagibacteraceae bacterium | reverse complement strand
TTTAGATAAAATCGGAAATATTGAGACAGTAATGAATTACAAAGATAATCAAGGAGATATTAAATTTATTTCAAGGAATAAATTAAATATACAAAATCATATTGAATTTGCAAAATTTTTTCAAATTGGATCAAAAAAAGCAAAAAACATTAAACAGATATATTTTAATTTAGAAAAAAAAGTTGGAGAAACAGATTTTATTATTACTAATGTAAAAATAAATAACAATCAAAATATTGAAAATATTGAAGAAATATTTTTAGTTAAAAATATTCAGAATTTAAGATCTCATATTAGGAAAATTATTGATTAATTTGGTTTAATCATCTTTGTAGGATCAATTATCTTATCGTATTCTTTTTCATCAATTAAACCTGATTTAATTGCCTCCTCCTTTAATTTAGTACCGTTTTTTAATGCCTTTTTTGCAATCATTGCTGCTTTATCATAACCAATTTTTGGTGCTAATGCAGTTACGAGCATTAATGAATTATCTAGGTGTTCTTTAATTTTTTTTTTATTTGCTTTGATGTCTTTAATGCAAAAAAGACTAAAGTTTTTTACACTGTCAGCTAAAATATCAATAGATTGTAATATGTTATAAGCAATTAAAGGTTTAAAGACATTTAATTCAAAATGTCCATGACTTCCTGCAACAGTTATACCAGTATGGTTTCCAATAACTTTTGCACAAACCATTGTAACTGCTTCACATTGTGTTGGATTAACTTTCCCAGGCATAATTGAAGAGCCGGGTTCATTTTCTGGAAGTAAAAGCTCTCCATAACCTGCTCTTGGACCAGAACCTAAAAATCTTATATCATTTGAAATTTTCATTAAAGCAACTGCACACGAATTTAAAGATCCAGAAAAATTTACAATTGCATCGTGAGCAGCTAGTTCAGAAAATTTATTTGGTGCAGGAATGAATTTTATTTTACAAAATTTTTTTATCTCTTTAATAATTTTTTTGTCAAAATTTTTCTTTGAGTTTATTCCTGTACCAACCGCAGTACCTCCTTGAGCCAAATAAAAAATATCATTCAAACAATATTTTATCCTATTAATACTTTTTTTAACTTGCTCATGATATCCAGAAAATTCTTGACCAAGAGATAATGGAGTGGCATCTTGGAGATGAGTTCTTCCAATTTTAACAATTTTTTTAAATTCATTACTTTTTCTCGCTAATAAATTCTGTAATAATTTTAAACTTGGCAAAAGTTTATTAATGGTCTCAGTTGCTACTGAGATATGCATTGCAGTTGGAAAAACATCATTAGTAGATTGTGATTTATTTACATGGTCATTTGGGTGAACTGGTTTCTTTGATCCCTTTTTACCCTTTAAAATTTCTATAGCTCTGTTTGCTATTACTTCATTAACGTTCATATTTGTTTGAGTTCCAGAACCTGTTTGCCAAACTTTTAAAGGAAAATTATTATTCATTTTTCCATTAATAACCTCATTAGATGCTTTTATAATTGCTCTAGCAATTTTTGGGGATATTAACTTATCTTTTTGGTGTACGATTGCTGCACTTCTCTTAATAATTGCAATAGATCTTATTATTGACGATGGAACTAATATTTTGCCAATATTAAAAAATTTTTTTGATCTTTGAGTGGATGCACCCCAATATTTATCATTCGGCACATTAATACCGCCAATGCTATCAAATTCTTTTCTTGTTTTCATTTATTTGAATAAATAACTAAATAATTTATATACTAGTTTTTATTAATCTTACAGGAGTAAAATGACAAATTTTCAAAAAGTAAAAAAATTTATGGAGACTTTTGGTCAAGAAGTAAAATCAAGACCATCTTTTAGCTCTGAAAAAATCAATGAACTAAGATACAATTTAATTAAAGAAGAATTAGAAGAGTTTAGACAAGCGCTAGATAATAATGATCTTTTAGAAGCAGCTGATGCTTTAACAGATATATTGTATGTTACATATGGGGCAGGACATGCATTTGGAATTGATCTAGATTCTTGCTTTCAGGAAGTTCAAAACTCTAATATGAGTAAGTTAGGAAATAATGGAAAACCTATTTTTAATGATCAAGGTAAAGTTATGAAAGGTCCAAATTATTTTAAACCAGATTTGTCTAAATTTATTAGGTAATTTGTAGCCAATTAGGTTTCTTGATTTTAATTTTTGCAGAACCACAATTAAAAGTTTTGCCAAAATCGAATTTTTCATTCTTAACTTTGATAAGAGCATAGGGATAATTATCATTTATTAATATTTTTCCTATTTCATCTTTCTCAACTGATATGACATCATTATCTAAATCACCTTCTATAACTTCAATAGGTAGAAGACGTTTATTTAATTTATCTTTTAACTTAATTCTGGCAGTATTTTCTTGGCCTATGTAACAACCTTTTTTAAAATCTATTGCATTTAATTCATCAAAATTACATTCAATACCAAAAAGTTTATTTTGAAGTTTTTCAGTATTATTTTGTGGGATACCAATCTCATGACTCAATTTGTAATATTCATTTTTATCTGCACTTTGAAGCCCAAGTTTTTTTAATGATAAATATAATTTTTCTAAATTAGTTACTATTCTTGCTCCAAGCTCTATATTTCTAGGATCTAAAAAAATACTATCCTCTCTAAATTTAATTGTACAACCTGCAATAGAACTTGAATTTTCCATATCTAAAAATTGTTCTTTACTAATAACTGCAATTACAAATTCATTACTTAAATTTAAAATTTCTACTTTTGATCTAAGTTTATATAAATTTAATTGTTTAAATAAATTATCTATATTTTTTTTTTCACAATCTAAAAAATATCCAGATTTATGCTTTAATATATTAAAGTCATACAAATATTTTCCCTGTGGAGTAAGCAAAGCAGAATAACATGAATTTTTTTCATCTACATTGTTGACATTATTGGTAACTATATTTTGTAGAAATTCTTTACAGTCTTCACCTGAGATATACAAAAGTCCTCTGTCCTCTAAGATATAAACATTATTTTTTTTCATTATTGATAGATACTTTAGAATAATATAGTAACGATTTCAAAAAATGTTAGATCTTATTATAAAAAATGGAAAGTGTTATATCGACGGAAAACTTTCTAATACTAATATTGGAATTCAAAGTGGAAAAATCTCAATAATTGGTGATTTAAATAACGAAGAAAGCATAGAAATTATCGATGCAAGTAATTTAATAGTTTTACCTGGTTGTATGGATACTCAGGTACACTTTAGAGAACCTGGATCAACAAATGCAGAGGACTTACATACTGGAAGCAAGGCAGCTATTGCTGGCGGTATTACTAGTGTTTTCGAGATGCCAAACACAAATCCACCAACAGCTAATATGAAAGAATTTAATAATAAGTTAAATTTAGCAAAAAATAGGATGTATTCAAATTACGCTTTTTATTTTGGAGCAACTCCAGATAATTCATCTGATTTGGCA
This sequence comes from uncultured Pelagibacteraceae bacterium, assembly GCA_902595465.1. Taxonomy (GTDB): domain Bacteria; phylum Pseudomonadota; class Alphaproteobacteria; order Pelagibacterales; family Pelagibacteraceae; genus Pelagibacter. The sequence goes on along the minus strand of CACJQE010000002.1, from coordinate 119,800 downwards.
AAGCTGAAAGGGTTAGATGGTTGTTGCGGAGTAAAACTTTTTGCGGGTTCCTCCACTGGAAATCTATTAGTTGATAAAGAAGAAGATATTGAAAAAGTCTTTCAGAATACTTCAAAAATAGTTGCGGTTCATTCTGAAGATGAAGAAATAATTAACTTGAGAAAAAAATTAATTGAAGAAGGCAATGTTCATACTCATCCTGTATGGAGGAATGAAGAATGTGCAATGTCATCTACCAGAAGAATTGTAAAGATTGCGAAAAGATTTAATAAAAAAGCTCATATATTGCATGTTACAACAAAAGAAGAAGTAGATTTCTTGTCACAAAATAAAGGAAACATAACTTTTGAAATTACTCCTCAACATCTAACAATATATGCGCCAGATTGTTACGACAAACTTGGAACCTTTGCTCAGATGAACCCTCCTTTAAGGGATAAGTCTCATTATGATAGATTGTGGTACGCTATTAGAAATAATTATAATGATACTATCGGTTCAGATCATGCACCTCATTTAAAAGAAAACAAATTAAAAGAATATCCCCAGTCGCCATCAGGAATGCCTGGTGTACAAACATTGTTGCCCGTTATGTTAAATCATGTGAATGACAAAAAACTTACATTGGATCAACTAATTAAACTTCTTTGTGAGAACCCAGTTTCTGTGTTTGGTATTAAAAATAAAGGATTTATCAAAAAAGATTATGATGCTGACTTTACAATAATAGATGTGAATCGAACAATTGAAATTAAAAATGAAAATATTCATAGTAAGTGTGGATGGAGCCCATTTGATGGCTATAAATTTAAAGGTTCGCCAGTTTATACAATTATTAATGGGGATATTAAAATGAAAGAGGATGAAATTTTAGGAGACCCATCTGGTAAACCAATTATTTTTGATTGATTTAAATAGTTTTACTTGAATACATATTTACAAGTGTCACTCCAACTACAATAAGAAACATCCCCAATATAGCTTGCCAACTTAAAGATTGTTTAAAAAAAATATATCCCAATATTGCAATAGTAAAAATGCCAAGTCCACTCCAAGTTCCATAAACAATTGCAATTGGTAATTTATCAACAACAAACGTAAGTAAATAAAAAGCAGATAAATAAAATACTGCTAAAAACACGGTTGGTGTTACTTTTGTGAAGTTTTGAGTAACAGGAAGAAGCATTGTTCCACATACTTCACAAATAATTGCTCCTACTAAAAAAAGATATGTCTTAAGCATTATTTCAAAATACTGCTATTTATTAAGTCTTCTTTTATCTCATCAAGGATAGCAGGATCATCAATTGTTGCAGGCATTTTATATTCTTCTTTGTCAGCAATCTTTCTAATTGTTCCTCTTAGAACTTTTCCAGATCTAGTTTTTGGTAATCTTTTAACAACAATTGCTATTTTAAAAGCTGCAACTGGTCCGACTTTATCTCTAACCATTTGTACACACTCTTTTGAAATAGTCTCATTATCTTTAGAAACACCTGATTTTAGAGCAATTAAACCAATTGGTAATTGTCCTTTCAGCTGATCTTTTATTCCAATCACTGCACATTCAGCAACTGACTGATGTTCAGACAAAACTTCTTCTATTGCACCAGTTGAAAGTCTATGACCTGCTACATTTATTATGTCATCTGTTCTAGACATAATCCAAATATATCCATCATAATCAATATGCCCTGCATCGTAAGTTTGATAGTATCCATTATAATTTGACATATAATTTTCTTTATATCTTTCGTCTGCATTCCATAAAGTTGGAAAGGTGCCTGGAGGAAGTGGAAGTTTAACTACAATATCTCCCATCTCATTTGGTTTAGCTATTGTTTGATCTGGTTTAATTATTTTTACATCATAACCTGGAACTGCTTTGCAGGCGGATCCATATTTTGTTTCTTGCATTTCAATTCCAGTACAATTTGAACTTATCGCCCAACTAGTTTCAGTTTGCCACCAATGGTCAATTACAGGAACTTTAAGTAAATTCTCAGCCCATTTAATAGTATCAGGGTCAGCTCTTTCACCTGCTAAAAATAATGACTCAAATGAACTTAAATCATATTTAGAAAAAAACTTACCTTCTGGATCTTCTTTTTTTATTGCTCTAAATGCAGTTGGCGCTGTGAATAAAGATTTAATTTTATATTCTGAGATTATTCTCCAAAATACTCCAGCATCAGGAGTACCAACAGGTTTGCCCTCAAATAAAAGAGTTGCACAACCTTTGAATAATGGAGCATAGACAATATAGGAATGTCCTACTATCCAACCAATATCACTTGCTGACCACCATACATCATCTTGATCAATGTTATAAATATTTTTCATTGTCCATTTAAGAGCAACTATGTGACCACCAATATCTCGAACAATCCCCTTTGGAATACCAGTGGTTCCTGAAGTATAAAGGATGTAAGCATATTCATTGGCACCCATCTCAACGCAATCTTTATCATCTGCTCCAGATAGTGCTTCATCCCAACTTATTTCTAATGGTTTATTTAATTTTACCTCGTGTCCTTTTCTTTGAAATAATATTACTTTTTCAACTTGGTGTTTTGCTAATCTTAAAGCCCCATCTACAAGTGGTCTATATTCAACTGTTCTTCCAGGCTCAAATCCACATGATGCTGTAATTAAAATTTTAGCTTTACTATCATCAATTCTGCTAGCTAATTCATTTGAGGCAAAACCACCGAATACAACAGAGTGAATTGCTCCAATTCTCCCACATGCAAGCATCGCAACCACCGCTTCTGGTATCATCGGCATATAAATTATTACTCGATCTCCTTTTTTAACTCCTTGCTTATCTAAAGCGCCTGCAAATTTTGAAACTTTTTTTTTTAATTCTTTGAAAGTGAACTTTGCTTTACTTTCTGTTATAGGACTGTCATAGATTAAAGCAGTTTTATCACCTCTTCCTTGATCTATGTGAAGGTCTAAGGCGTTGTAGCATGTATTTGTTACACCATCTTCAAACCATTTATAGAAAGGAGGGTTGTCTTTTTTTAAAATCTTAGTAGGTTTTTTGAACCAAAACACATCTTCAGAAACTTTCTGCCAAAATTCCTCAGGATTTTTTAAAGATTCGTCGTAAATTTCTTTGTAATTTCTATTCATTTTGATTTGCTATTTGGTGTCATTTTTCTATTGAATTTATGCAACAGGTTGTATTTAATTTTAAAAAGTAAGTAAAATCAACACTTATAACGCGGCAAAAAGCCTTCAACAAACTAATTTAATTTGATATTAAGCCCCTAACTTTGGAAAAACCTTTGTGGTTTGTCCGTAGTTTAAATTTAAACTAAAAAAAACTAACGAGAGGGAGTTTTTTATGAAAAAACTTAAAATGTTTGCATTAGCAGCAGTGGCTCTATTTGGTCTTACTGGTGCAGCAAACGCAGCAACTGCTATGTTAGCTTCTGACGACTTCGTTGGGATTTCCTTTTGGGTAATCGCAATGGGTATGGCAGCAGCTACAGTATTCTTCTTCATGGAAAGAAATACTGTTGCAGCAGGCTGGAAAACTTCAGTAACAGTAGCTGGTCTTGTAACTGGTGTTGCATTCATTCACTACATGTACATGAGAGATGTATGGGTAATGACTGGAGATTCTCCAACAGTATATAGATATATTGATTGGCTAATCACTGTACCATTGCAGATGATCGAGTTTTACTTAATTCTAGCAGCAGTTAAGAAAATCCCAGGAGCAATCTTCTGGAGATTATTAATTGGTTCGCTTGTGATGTTAATTGGTGGATACTTAGGAGAAGCAGGTTACATCAATGCTATGCTTGGTTTCATAGTCGGTATGGCTGGATGGATCTACATCTTATATGAAGTATTCTCTGGTGAAGCTGGAAAAATTGCAGCAAAAACTGGAAACAAGCCATTAGCAACTGCATGGGGTGCTATGAGAATGATCGTAACAATCGGTTGGGCTATTTACCCATTAGGTTACATTTTTGGTTACCTAGTAGGTGGAGTAGATGCTAACTCATTGAACGTGATCTACAACTTAGCAGACTTCATCAACAAAATTGCTTTTGGTCTAGTAATCTGGTCAGCAGCAGTTTCACAAGGTGGAGCGAGAGCTAGAGGCTAAATAATTAGCTTTTAATATTTAAAAAGGCGGGTATGCTAAAACATACCTGCCTTTTTTTTTGGTCTAAAAAAATTGAAAATACTGAATTTCAAAAATTTGCCGCAGTCGCAAATTAGTTTATAAGAATTATTTATTTAATATGGCAAAAATCAAATATATAGAATTTAATGGCACAGAACATGAAGCTGATGTTGCAAACGGTCTTAGTGTAATGGAAGGTGCTATACAAAATGATATCCCAGGCATAGATGCAGATTGTGGAGGTGGAATGTCATGTGCAACTTGTCATGTATATATTAATGATGACGAATGGTTAAGAAAACTCCCAGAAAAAGAAATGGGTGAAGATGATATGTTAGATCAAGCCTTTGAACCCAAATCTAATAGCAGATTAAGTTGCCAATTAATCGTCTCTGATGATTTAGATGGATTGACAGTCCATATGCCGGAGAAACAAGTTTAATGATTAAAACAGATGTAGTCATTATTGGAGCAGGACCCACAGGTTTATTCTGTGCACACCAATTAGGGATAATTGGATTAAAATGTGAAATTGTAGACAATTTAGATAAAATTGGAGGACAATGTATTGAGCTTTATCCTGATAAACCAATTTATGATATTCCTGCAGTTCCCAAATGCACAGGAGAAGAACTTACAAATAATTTAATTGAACAAATAAAACCTTTTAATTTTAACTTTCATTTAAGTGACAGAGTTCAAGAATTAAAAAATGAAAACAATAAATGGTTAGTTAAAACATTAAATGGTAAAGAATTTGAAACACCTAATATTGTTATAGCAGGTGGCGTAGGTTCTTTTGAACCAAGAAAATTTCCAACTAAAAGTGCTGAAAAGTATGACGGAAAATCAGTTTTATATTCAATAAAAGACAAAAATATTTTTAAAGATAAATCGGTAGTTATATTTGGAGGCGGAGACAGTGCACTTGATTGGGCTATAGAATTATCTAATTCATCTAAAGTAACTCTTGTACACAGAAGAGATGAGTTTAGAGGTGCACCTGCAAGCGTTCAAAAAATAAAAGAATTAAGTGATAATAAAACTATTGATTTAATTACTAAATATTCAATTAAAGATGTAAAAGGAAATGGCTCATTAGAAAGTGTAGAAATAAAAAGTGAGTCTGGTGAAAGTAAAGTTATAAAAGCTGATTATGTTTTAGGTTTTTTTGGATTAATAATGCAATTAGGACCAATTGCTGAGTGGGGTCTAAATTTAAATAAAAAAACAATACCAGTAAATACAGAAAATTTTGAAACAAATAAAAAAGGAATATTTGCAATTGGAGATATCTGTACTTATCCAGGCAAATTAAAGTTAATACTTTCAGGTTTTCATGAAGGAGCTTTAGCTGCAAGAGGCTGCTTTAAATATGCAAGACCTGATGAAAAATATAGATTTGAATTCACAACTGCATCCAGCACTATCAAAGATAGATTGGGTGTGAAAGAATGATAGAACTCTTTACTGCTGATACCCCTAATGGTTGGAAAATTAGCATTATGCTCGAGGAAATTGATTTTAAATACAAACTTACAAAAGTTAATTTGAGTGGAGATCAATTTAAACCAGAATTTAAAAAAATAAGTCCCTTTAATAAAATTCCTGTAATTATAGATCATGAGCATAATAAGACTGTGTTCGAGTCTGGAGTTATACTTATGTATTTGGGCGAGAAAAGTAACAAATTATATCCTGAAGCAGATAGGTTAGAGATAAATCAGTGGTTGATGGCTCAAATGGCTATTGTTGGTCCAATGATAGGTCAACATCACCAGTTTCATTATTATCATCAAGGAAAAAGTGATTGGGGTGAAGAAAGATACTTCAAAATTACAAGAAAGATTTATGAAGATCTTGAGGCTAGATTGGCTCAAAGTAAATTTTTAGCAAATGATAAATATTCTATTGCTGATATTGCTACATGGTCTTGGATTGCAAGACATAAAAGACACGATATTGGATTAAATAATTTTAAAAACCTATCTAGGTGGTTTGCTGAAATTGCTCAACGTCCAGCCGTTGTAAAAGGGTTTAAAGCATTAAACAAAGATGCTGAAATAGACTTTCCTTAATCGTCAGCGTAAACTTTTTCGTCTTTTTCGTGCTTTTCTTGAGCTGCAATGCAAAGAGTTGCAACTGGTCTTGCCATTAATCTTTTTAAACCAATAGGCTCACCAGTTTCTTCACAAAAACCGTAAGTTCCATCCTGAATTTTTTTCAATGCACCATCTATTTTTGAAATTAATTTGATTTGTCTGTTAATAGCTCTCATCTCTACGTTTTTTTCTGTGTATGAACTTGCTTGGTCAACTATGTCAGCTGATGCACTATTATCATCCATGGACGCTTGAAAAATCGCCTCATTATTAGATATCTTTAAATCTTTTTTCCACTCCATTAATTTCATTTTAAAATACGCTAAATGTTTAGCACACATATATTTCTCTTTTTCTTTTGGAATATAAGTTTTTGAAATTCTTACCATACTTAGCTATTTTGCGTTGGTGAATATATTCATGAATAAATGAGTGTCAAGAACGGTTTATTCATATAGATTGATGAAAATGGCCTTAAACAAAAGAAATATAAATAATATTTTTTATATTTTTGTAACGACTCACTTAATATTATGGACAGTTGTTCCGACGATTACAAACTCAAATTTACCTTTAGATACAATTGAGGCTTTGGCTTGGGGCAGTAATTTAGATTGGGGATTTAATAAACATCCTCCATTGAAAGCTTTTTTTACAGAAGTCTTTTTTCAAATATTTGGATCACAAGATTGGGCTTACTATTTTTTAAGTCAAATATTTGTGGTTATATCTTTTTTAATTATTTTTAAACTTTCAGAAGAAATTCTAAATGATACTACTTTAAGTTTATTGTCAGTTTTTCTTATGGAAGGGATATACTTTTATAATTTTACAACCCCAGAATTCAATGTAAACATTTGCCAACTACCTTTTTGGTGTTTTGCTGTTTATTATACATGGAAAATATTTAATAGTAAAAAAATTAATTTATACGATTGTATATTATTAGGATCTGTATCCGCATTAGGTATTTTGTCAAAATATCTTTTTGCTTATTTATTAGTTGCAATATTTTTTTTATTTTCATATTTAATTTTTTTTAAAAGATCAAAAAGATTTGACTTTAATTATCTAATTTCTTTAGAAATATTTATTATTATTTTAATTCCACATTTAATTTGGTTATTTGATAATGATTTTATTACCATTAAGTATGGTTTTGCTCGTGCAGGCTTGGATGAAGGACAGATAATAGACCATTTTAAATATCCATTGATATTCACGTTAAAACAAATTGGTATTTTAATACCATTTTTAATTTTAGTGTGGTTACTAATAAAAAAAATTCCTAAAAAATTAAATTTAAAAGATGAAAAACTTTTATTTTTAATATTTATTAATTTAGTCCCAATTGTTCTGGTTTTTATGACATCGCTAATAACTGGATCAAAAATTAGAACAATGTGGATGACGCCTTTTTACTTATTCTTTGGAACTTTATTTATTTATCTTTTGAAAGATCAAATAAACATTAAGAAACTAAATTCCTTTTTAATTGGATTTATATTTTTATTTTTATTATCTCCAATTTTGTATGGTTATGTCTCAATATCTCAGACTGATAAAAGGACTGATTATCCTGGAAAAGATATAGCTATAAAAGTTCAAACGGCATGGCATGAACAACATGATGAATCTATAAAATATGTGCTTGGTGATGAATGGGCAGCTGGAAATTTATCATATCACATTAATTCAAGGCCTATTTGGAAAGGCTTTGTTACTATGGAAAAATTGAATTCATTTGAAAAATATATGTGTATTGATAAGATTTGTGTTGGATCGTAGATATGAAATTCAATAAAAATATTCTTTTCATCGTCTTTATTGTTGTAATAATAGAGCTGTCTGGACATGGAATTGTAGCTTCTTTATTGAGGTTGCTTACAAGTTAAATAAATGAAAATTACAATTTTAACACCAGTTTACAATGACTGGAAATCAGCTTCAAAATTAATTGAGGAAATAAATACAATTGTAAAAGACTTAGATGCCGAATTTTCTCTTCTCATAGTTAACGATGCATCAACTGAGATAAAACCAATCTCTTTTTTCAATATAGAAAGTTTATCATCTGTTGAAATTTTAAATATTAGAAACAACCAAGGACATGGAAGATGTATTGCAATAGGACTTAAACATATATTTCAAAATAAAGAATTTGATTATGTAATTCCAATGGATTCAGATGGTGAAGATAGACCTGAAGAAATCAAAAATTTTCTTGAGTATATTAATTATGATGAAGGAAAACCAATTGTAGGAGAAAGAGTAAAAAGATCTGAAAATGTTATTTTTAAGACTTGTTATCATTTCCATAAAATAATCACTTATGTATTTACTGGTCACTCGATAAAATTTGGAAATTATACATGTCTTCCAAAATCAACTGTTGAGAAATTAATAAATGATAAATCTATTTGGTGCAGTTTCTCTGGAGCATTGGCAAAATTAGAAAAAGATAGATCTTCATCTCCTTCAGAAAGAGGAACAAGATATTTTGGTCCTTCTAAAATGAGTTTCAAAAATTTAATAAAGCATTCTTTAGCAATCATAGCTGTTTTTAAATCTACAGTTATTATCCGATCAATTTTATTTTATGCCATTTATTTAATCTTAATGGCTGATTACATAAGCGTTGTGACGGCTATCCCTTTAGCTCTAATTATCGCTTTTGGATTATCAGTTGTAATGATTGGAAGAAGAGAAAATTTAGAGGAATTAAATAATTCTCTGAGTAGTATTGAAAGTATTGATACGATAAAATAATTTTTTTAAGCTCTGATTGTTGGCAAACAATAGAAATCAGCAGTATCTATTTTTGAGTTATAATCCCTTTTCATGCTCCAGGACTTTCTAACGCCAGCACTTGCAAGACTTAATGTCGATCTTCCATACCTGTAGTTTGTGTTATCAATTGATCTCATTAATCTATTAATTCTCTCGTCTTTTGCTGACGAAAATAAGTTTTCATTATTTTCAGCGTCTGTTAGTCCAGTTAGCATCACTCCTGCTTTTTGATAACGATGTCCTTTCCTAAAAATTACTTTTAAGACAGATAAAGCATTTTTTACGATCTCTATGCTATTGTTAGTTGCTATAGGAAGATCAACTGTTCTAGAGTTTGAATAAAAACCAAATTGTTTTTGAAAAGGACTGGTTCTAACAAATACCATAACGGCTTTTGCAACGAGGTTTTCAGATCTTATCTTTTCTGATGCATTTAAACAATAACTAGCAACAGCTTCTTCAAGTTCTTGGAATTTTTCTATTCTTTTTCCAAATGATCTTGATACTACACAGCTTTTTCTTTTTGATGCAGTTTTTTCTAAATCAATACAAGGCACACCTCTAAGCTCCATTGCAGTTCTTGAACTTAGAACATTTGAGGATTTTTTAATCCAGGTGTTTGATTTATTTTTTAATTGTTTAGCATTATAAATTCCATTTTTTTGATAAAACTTTGTCATCTGTCTTCCAACACCCCAAACATCATTAATATCAATTTTTTCAAGAATAGGATCGAGATTTTCTATTCCAATTAAACTTGTAACACCTGATTGTTTTTTCTTAGCTATATGATTTGCAACCTTGCTTAAAGTTTTAGTTTTAGCTATTCCTATACTTGTTGGAATACCAGTCCACTTTAAAACTGTTTCTCTAATTTCTCTTCCAACCCGCTCTACTTCATTGTCAGAAAAATTTGATAAATCCATAAATGCTTCATCAATTGAATAAACTTCAATATCAGAGTTAAATCTTTTTAAAGTTCTCATTACTCTTCTAGATAAATCTCCATACAAAGAATAATTTGATGAGAATACTTGTACATCATTTTTGATAATAATATCTTTTGCTTTAAAGTAGGGCTCACCCATTTTAATTCCTAAAGCTTTTGCTTCAGTGGATCGTGAAACTATACAGCCATCATTATTAGATAAAACTACAACAGGTTTTTTCCTTATTTTTGGGTTAAATAGTCTTTCACAAGAAACATAGAAAGAATTACAGTCAACTAGTGCTAATTTTTTAGTGTACTGAATGTATGACATAGGTGACTACTCCCCAAATAAAAATATCTTGTTCTTCATTAATCAAAATTCGATCAGAAAATTCTTTAGAGCCTGATGTTAAAAATTGCTTATCTTTTTCTTTAACTAAAGTTTTAACAACGAGTTCATCATGAACATTTGCTATGACAGTTGAAAAATTTTTTGGAGTTAAGCTTTTGTCTACAACTAATAAATCGCCATCATTTATTCCAACATCCACCATTGATTTTCCTTGAACCCTTATGATGAAAGTTGCTGGAACATTCTTGATCAGATGTACGTTTAAATCTATATCTTCTTCTATGTAATCAGTTGCAGGCGAAGGAAAACCAGCTCCTGCTTTGTGTAAATAATAAGGTATTGTTAGCTTCATAAGTGTTCTTGTTTTGTTCTTATTAGTACATGAGTTATACAATAGTGTCAATTAGGTTGTATTTTGAGTCTGTAAGTGAATCAAAAGTGAATCAAAACGAGAACATCGAAACAAGATTTAGTATGACTGTGGATAACTTTAACAAGTTATAGTTTATGAAAATATGAGTTAAAAGTTTAAATACAAAGAATTATCAAAAAATTTAAAAGATAAAAAAATGAAAAAACTAACATGTCATTGTGGTGCGGTTGAAGCAGAGGTTAATGTTCCAGATAAATTTGAAAAAGTTTTAAGATGTAATTGTTCTGTATGTAAAAGAAAGGGCTATGTTATGTCTCCGATTGGAGAAAACGATATGAAGATTACTAAAGGAGAAGACAAGTTAACATTATATCAATTTTATACTAACACAGCTAAACATTATTTTTGCTCTATCTGTGGAATTTTTACACATACAAGGCCAAGAAGTAATCCAAAATTACATATGATAAATATTGCATGTGTTGAGGGAGTTGATCCTTTCGAATATAAAGATGTTTCAATTAATGATGGTAACAATCATCCGCTTGACCAAAAATAAAATTAAATGAATTTAGTTGAGGATTGTTTAAATAAAGTAAAAAAAGATTGTTATAAATTTATAAAAACACAAGAAACATCTTCAGATAAATTTAAAAACAAGGATAAGATGTTAAAAGATTATCTTATCCCAATGAGCTTTTGGATTGCAAAAAAAACAAATTTTAAGAAACCTTATATTGTTGGTTTAACAGGAGGGCAGGGCACTGGAAAAACTACTATAAGTTCTATCTTAATGATAATTTTAAAAAAATATTTTAAGTTAAACGTTTTCAAAATATCAATTGATGATATTTACAAAACTAAAAAAGATAGAATAAAGTTATCAAAGAAAGTTCATCCATTATTATTAACAAGAGGTGTACCAGGAACCCATGATATAAATTATATGTCTAGCTTTATTAAAAAAGCAAACTCTAGAAAATTTAGATCAATTATATTACCTAAATTTGATAAGGCAATTGATGATAGGTTTTCAAAAAATAATTGGTATAAAGTAAATAGCAGACCAGATGTAATCATTTTTGAAGGCTGGTGTGTTGGAGCAAGACCCGAAAGTTTAAAAACATTAAAAAAAAGTGTAAATATGATGGAAAAAAATGATGATGGTAAACTAATCTGGAGAAAACACGTTAATGACCAGCTAAAAAAAAGATACAAGAAACTTTATAGTAAGCTCGATTGTTTGTTATTTTTAAGGGCAGAAAATTTTAGTTTATTACAAAAGTGGAGAGTTATTCAGGAAAAAAAACTTAAATTAAAAAATAAGAATAAAAAAACAAAACAAAAAATCATGACAAAAAAAGAAGTTTTAAACTTTATGCAAACTTACCAGAGAATTACTCAGAATATGTTTAAATATGCGCCAAAATACGCATCTATAGTTATTAAATTAAATTCTAATCATCAAATTAATTCTGTAAAGTACAATTAATGAAAAAAATAATAATAATAATTTTTAGTTTTTTTTGCTTAACAGCTCAATCGCTAGCTGTCACATTATATGAAGCATTAAATGAAACTTACAATAACAATAAACAATTAAATGCTGAGAGAGAAAATATAAAAGCATCAGAAGAAGATCTAAATATATCTAAAGCCGACTATATGCCTTCTTTGAGTTTAAGCGGCTCTAAAAGCCTAGAGGAAACGAATAAGTTAACAAATCAAAGTGGAGGCGATGCAGCTATTAGCGATTCTGATCCATTCACAACATCAATAAAATTAGAACAAACCTTATTGGATTTCGGAAGAGACCTTAATTATGAAAAGAATTTGATAGGTTTAGAACTTTCAAAAGCAAGATTATTTAAAAAAGAACAAGATGTTCTTTACAGTGCCATAGAAGCCTTTACATCTGTAATTTTATCAAGAGAAAAAGTTGCGATCAATAGACAAAATTTAAACTTACTTATTAAACAACTTGAAAATGATAAAGTTAGATTGGATAGAGGACAAATAAAAACTGCAGATTTGTCACAAACCGAATCTTCTCTTGCTGGAGCAAGTGCTCAACTAACTCAGGCAAGAAGTGAATTAATGATTAACAAATTAAATTACGAAAATATTATTGGTAAACTCTTAAATACAAATGAATTAAAAAAGACCAATAGAGCAATTGTAGGAGTTCCAAGTGAACTTAGTACAGCAATCAATTTAGCAAGAGAGAACAACCCAGATATAATGATCGCTAAAATAGAATTAAATCAGTCCGAAATGGATATTGCAATTGCTGAAAGCGACCTAAAACCAAGCGCATCTTTATCTTTAGAAAGATCATATGCTGAGGATTTTAGTTCAACTTATGATCAAAGAGAAAAGGATACACTTAAAGCGACAATTAGCTGGCCATTTTATTCAGGTGGGAGTAAACGTGCAAAAATAAACAAGAATACAAATCTAAAAACTAGAAAAATTTTATTATTTGAGGATGCAGTAAAAACAACTGAAAAAAATGTTGGAAGTGCATGGTCAAATCTTGAAGCATCTAAAAGTTTTTTAAATTCTGTAAGATCTCAAGTTAGAGCAGCAAAAATTGCCAACGAAGGAATAGCTGCAGAGTATGAAAGAGGTTCAAGAACAACGCTAGATGTTATTCAATCAAATTCTTTGTTATTGGCTGCAAAAATTTCTCTAGCAGAATCTGAGAGAAATAATCTGATCGCCCAATACAATGTTCTAAAAGCTATTGGTTTATTGAATAGCGAATACCTAAAACTTAAGTAATTTAACGATTTTAAGCTATTTTGAGAAATATATTGCTAATGAGAACAAAATGTGTACATTTAAATCCATGATTCGAGTGTTAAAAAAAGCAAAAAAAGAGGCAAAAAATGACTAAAAATAACTTAAAAGTGGTGAAAACCGCAAAAGATAAAGAATTGGAAAACAAAGAGAAAAATAAAGCATTAGACGCAGCAATCAGCCAAATTACAGATAGCTTCGGAAAAGGCTCAGTAATGAAGCTTGGTGAGCAAAAAGCTATGGATGTTGAGTCTATCTCAACTGGATCTTTAAGCTTAGATCTTGCCTTAGGAATTGGTGGATTACCAAAAGGAAGAATTATTGAAATTTATGGACCAGAGTCTTCAGGAAAAACTACATTAGCATTACAAGTAGTTGCAGAAGCACAGAAAGCAGGCGGAATTTGTGGTTTCGTTGATGCAGAACACGCTTTAGATCCAGTGTATGCAAAGAAATTAGGTGTAAATACTGAAGAGTTGCTAATTTCTCAACCAGACACAGGTGAACAAGCTTTAGAAATTACTGATACATTAATTAAATCTGGCTCAATGTCAGTTCTTGTTGTGGACTCTGTAGCTGCATTAACGCCAAGAGCTGAAATTGAAGGCGATATGGGTGATACTCATGTTGGTTTGCAAGCTAGATTGATGTCTCAAGCATTGAGAAAATTAACAGGCTCAATTTCACGAACTAATACAATGGTTATTTTCATTAACCAAATTAGAATGAAAATTGGTGTTATGTTTGGAAGTCCAGAAACAACATCAGGTGGAAATTCTTTAAAATTCTATTCATCAGTTAGAATGGATATTAGAAGAATTGGAGCAATCAAAGATAAAGATAATATCGTTGGTAACACAACAAGAGTTAAAGTTGTGAAAAATAAAGTTGCTCCACCATTTAAAGTTGTTGAGTTTGATTTAATGTATGGAAAAGGAATTAGTAAAGTAGGGGAACTAATAGACCTAGGTGCCAAAGCAGATATTGTAGAGAAATCTGGAGCTTGGTATGCTTACAAAGGTGAAAAAATTGGTCAAGGTAGAGAGAATGCGAAACTTTACCTTGAACAAAATCCTAAAGCCGCTGCTGAAATTGAAATGGCAATCAGAGAAAAGGCTGGTGTGATCTCAAAGAAAATTGAGGGAAATCCACTAAGCGAAGAAAAAGTAGAGGCTCAAAAAACAGAAGAAGAAGTTCCTACTAAAAAAAATTAGCAGATAACTTTTAGTTATTAAAAAGGCGCTCGAAAGGGCGCCTTTTTTCCCTTCAGAGGTGTAGACATCAATAGAAAAAGCTGTATTTTAACAAAATATGGCAAAAACATTAAACGAGATCAGATCAACTTTTTTAGATTATTTTGAAAAAAATGATCACAAGATAGTTGAGTCTAGCAATTTGGTTCCAAATAATGATCCAACATTAATGTTTGCAAATTCAGGAATGGTCCAGTTTAAAAATGTTTTTACTGGATTAGAAAAAAGGGATTATCAAAGAGCTACTACTTCTCAAAAATGTGTAAGAGCAGGAGGTAAACATAACGATCTTGAAAACGTTGGCTACACTCCAAGACACCATACATTTTTTGAAATGCTTGGAAATTTTTCTTTCGGAGATTACTTCAAGGAAAGAGGAATTGAACTTGCTTGGAATTTAATTACTAAAGATTTTGGATTAAATAAAGATAGATTATATGTAACAGTATTTCATGAAGACGATGAAGCCTTCAATTTTTGGAAGAAAATAGCGGGTTTTAGCGACGATAGAATTATTAGGATAGCAACTTCTGATAATTTTTGGTCAATGGGCGAAACGGGCCCTTGCGGACCTTGTTCAGAGATTTTTTATGATCATGGAGATCATTTAAAAGGTGGTTTGCCCGGAACCAAAGATGAGGATGGCGACAGATATATTGAGATATGGAATTTAGTCTTCATGCAATTTGAGCAAGTTTCAAAAGATAAAAGAATTAATCTTCCAAAACCTTCTGTAGATACTGGAATGGGTTTAGAAAGAATTGCAGCATTACTTCAGGGCACACATGATAATTACGAAACAGATCATTTTAAAAAATTAATTAGTTCGATTTCTGAATTTACAAAAGTAAAACAAGATGAAAATAATTTATCAAGCTTTAGAGTAATTGCAGATCACCTAAGAGCTAGCTCATTTCTTCTTGCAGAAGGAGTATTACCTTCAAATGAAGGAAGAGGTTATGTTCTTAGAAGAATAATGAGAAGGGGAATGAGACATTCTCATTTGCTAGGTTCTAAAGAACCAGTCTTCAATAAAATCTTTGATATATTGAAAGATGAAATGAAAGGAAATTATCCTGAATTAGAAAGATCAAAGACCTTAATTAAAGAAACATTAAAAATGGAAGAAGAAAAATTTTTAGTATTACTTGATAGAGGAATTAAAATTTTGAATGATGAAATTTCAAAAATAAAAAAAGTTTTACCAGGTGAAGTAGCTTTTAAATTATATGACACTTATGGTTTCCCGTTAGACTTAACAGAAGATATTTTAAAAAATAAATCTTTGACAGTTGATCAAAATAAATTTGATGAATTAATGAAAAAAAGCAAAGAGCTTGCAAAACAAAATTGGAAAGGTTCTGGAGATGCCTCTGAAGAAGAAATCTGGTTTGGTATAAAAGATAAAATAGGACCTACAGAGTTTCTTGGGTATGAGTTTAACCAATCAGAAGGAGTGGTGTTATCGATAATTAAAAATAATAAAGAAGCACAAAATATTTCAAATGGTGAGGAAGGGATAATTATTACTAATCAAACCCCTTTTTATGGAGAGTCTGGTGGACAAGTTGGAGATCAAGGAGCAATAGTATCTGGTAATTCAGTATTTGAGGTTACAGATACTCAAAAAAAACTTGGAGATCTGTTTATACATCATGGAATTCTAAAATCAGGTGAGATTAAGATTAAAGATGTTGTAGAAATGAAAATAGATATTGAAAGACGTAACAATCTTAAGGCATATCATTCTGCAACCCATTTATTACATGAGTCTTTGAGAAGAACATTGGGAAAACACGTTATGCAAAAAGGATCTTTAGTTGCGCCTGATAAACTAAGATTTGATTTTAGTCATATGAAACCAATTACAGAGGATGAGTTAACAATTATTGATAAATTAGTTAATGAATACGTGCAAAACAAAACTGATGTAACTACAAGAATTATGACACCAAAAGCTGCCATTGAAAAAGGTGCTTTAGCTTTTTTTGGTGAAAAATATGGAGAAGAGGTGAGAGTAGTTTCTATGGGAGCGGAAAATAACTCTTATTTTTCAACAGAATTATGTGGTGGAACACATGTAAAAAATACAGGTGATATTGGAAAATTTAAAACTATTAGCCAATCCTCAATAGCTGCTGGAGTTAGAAGGGTTGAGGCTTTAAGGGACAAACAACTCGAAATATTCTTAAAAAACAAGGAAAAAATGTCAAACCTTTCTGCACAAAAGGATGAAGACAGTATTAAAGAAGTGTCTGCACAAATTATTAAATTAGGTGGAAAACCAAATCTAGAAAATAAAGATACGAAAGGATTAATTAAAGACCTAAATAAACAACTAGAGCAATTAAATGTTCAATCAGTTTTAGCTGATAAAACAAAAAACATAATTAAAGATGAAAATATAAATGGCACTCAAGTTAGATTACAAAAAGTTCAAGATTTATCTCCAAAAGACCTAAGAAAACTCGTTGATGCAGGTAAAAAAGAGTTGGGTGAGGGAATAGTAGTAGTATTTGCAAATAAGGATGAGAAAGTTGGTCTTGCTGTAGGTGTAACAGAAAATTTAACAAATAAATACGATGCAGTTAAATTTGCAAAACTAGGATCTGAAATTATTGGTGGAAAGGGCGGTGGAGGCCGTAAAGATTTTGCACAGGCTGGAGGCCAAGACTCTAATAAAATCG
Source organism: uncultured Pelagibacteraceae bacterium (assembly GCA_902595465.1). Classification (GTDB taxonomy): domain Bacteria; phylum Pseudomonadota; class Alphaproteobacteria; order Pelagibacterales; family Pelagibacteraceae; genus Pelagibacter. Next base: position 102,363 of record CACJQE010000002.1, on the reverse strand, counting down.
ACGAAGCTTTAGAAAAACTAAAAACCTTAATTTAATTTTTGTTTTAAACTTCCATCAATTACGTCTAAAAACTGGTTAGTTGTTAAATAATTTGTAGAAGGACCAATAAGTATTGCCAAATCTTTGGTCATTGAACCTGATTCAACTGACTCAACGCATACTTCCTCAAGTGTTTTAGCAAATTTAATTAATTCATCATTAGTATCTAACTTTCCTCTGTGTGCTAAACCTCTTGTCCAAGCAAATATAGATGCAATTGGATTGGTTGATGTTTCTTTACCTTGCTGATGCATTCTAAAATGTCGAGTTACAGTTCCATGAGCCGCTTCTGCTTCCATTGTTCTGCCATCAGGTGCCAATAAAACACTAGTCATTAAACCTAATGAACCATAACCTTGAGCAACAGTATCTGATTGAACATCGCCATCGTAGTTTTTACAAGCCCATATATATTTACCGTGCCACTTCATAGCACAAGCAACCATATCATCGATTAACCTATGTTCATAAGTTATGTTATTTTTTTCAAATTCTGATTTAAAATCTTTTTCAAAAATATTTTGAAATATATCTTTAAATCTACCGTCATATTTTTTTAGTATGGTATTCTTAGTTGATAAATATACAGGCCATTTTTTAATTAGACCGTAATTGAAACATGATCTTGCAAAGTCCTCAATTGATTTATCTAAATTATACATTGAAAGAGCAATACCAGGTCCTGGAAAGTCAAATACTTCATATTTTTTTTCATCACTTCCATCTTCCGATGTCCACTTAACTTCTAATTTACCTTTTCCTGGAACTAAAAAATCTGTAGCTCTATATTGATCACCGAAAGCATGCCTTCCAATAATTAATGGATCCGTCCAAGATGGTACAAGTTTTGGAATATTTTTACAAATTATTGGTTCTCTAAATACTGTTCCTCCAATAATATTTCTTATTGTTCCATTCGGAGATCTCCACATTTTCTTTAATTTAAATTCTTCAACTCTCGCTTCGTCAGGAGTAATAGTTGCGCATTTGATACCTACTCCATTCTTTTTAATTGCATTAGCACAGTCGATGGTAATTTTGTCATCTGTATCATCCCTGCTTTTCATTCCTAGATCGTAATACTCAATGCCTAAATCTAAATAAGGTAGAATTAATTTATTTTTGATGAATTCCCAAATTACTTTTGTCATTTCATCGCCGTCTAGCTCAACAATGGGATTTTTTACCTTAATTTTGCTCATTTTTTGATGTATCTTAATAATTGAATTTATACTTTTTATATACATATTAATCCAAAATTATCAATTGAACGATTATGATAGACAAAATTTTTCCAAAGATTCATAACGAAGGCTATAAATTTATAGTAATTTTCGTCGTAGCAACGATCATTCTATATTTCATTCATGGTTTTTTAGGTTTCATAGGTTTGGTCTTGAGTATTTGGTGTTATTATTTTTTTAGAGATCCAGAGAGAATTCCAATAAATGATGAGAACTATTTAACAAGTCCTGCTGACGGACTAGTTTTACAAGTTTTAGATACAAACGGACCAAAAGAATTGGGCCTTGAAAATAAAAAATTTAAGAAAGTAAGTATATTTATGAATGTATTTGACTGTCATGTGAATAGATCTCCATGTTCAGGAAAAATTGAAGAAATTTTATACAAACCTGGAAAATTTATTAATGCATCTCTTGATAAAGCAAGCGAGGATAACGAAAGAAATTATTATAAAATTAAAAATTCTCACGGAGAAGATATAATTGTAGTTCAAATAGCAGGACTGGTTGCACGAAGAATAGTAACAGATACCTCAGTTGAAGAAAATGTTGATCAAGGATCTAGAATAGGAATGATTAGATTTGGAAGTAGAGCAGATTTATATTTTGAAAACTATGAACCACTCGTAAAAGTTAATCAAAGAGCAGTTGCTGGAGAAACATTGATAGCCAAAAGATAAATGGAAAATCCAAAAAAGAATATAAGATTAGTATCAAATAAAAATTCAAGAGTTATTTTGCCAAATATTATGACTTTGGTTGGAGTGTGTATTGGTTTGACTTCAATTAAGTTTGCATTTGATGGAAGATTTGAATTATCAGTTATTGCAGTTTTAATTGCTGCAATTATAGATGGTTTAGATGGAAGAATTGCCAGATTAATTAAAGCCACATCAAAAGTTGGAAAAGAATTAGACTCATTAACGGATGTAATTAGTTTTGGAGTTGCGCCAGCATTCATAATGTATTTCTGGACGCTAGATAATATCGGCAGATTTGGTTGGTTAATATCTTTAATATATGTGGTTTGTGTTGCTTTGAGACTTGCAAGATTTAATGTTTCAACAGGTGGGGAACCTTCATGGAGGGATAATTTTTTTGAGGGTATTCCATCACCAGCAGGTGGAGTATTGGTATTAATGCCATTAATTTATAGTTTTAGTGAAGTTCAGTTTATAACTATTAATAAAAATATTATTGTTCCATCTTTATTCATTGTTATTTCTGTGCTTTTGATAAGTAAAATTCCTACATATTCTTTTAAAAGAATTGTTGTCCCAAGAAGTACTTCAATATTTCTTTTATTTGGAATAATTTTATATTTTGGTTTGTTGCTAATATATACCTTTAATACAATTATAATTTCAGGAATTATTTATTTATTAATGATTCCAGCAAGTTCAATTCATTACTTATTTTTAAAAAAACAAAATAAAGAAAAAGATGATGGCGTTGATCATCACGAAGATATTTTGTAATGAAAGAGAATGTAATTATTTCTCTAGCAGATTCTAATTACTTTGAATTGCTAAATGAATTAATAGACTCTATTAAACAATTCAATTACAGTGAAAAGGTTGCTATTTGTATACTTGATGCGGGTTTAACAGAGGAGCAAACCGCTCTTCTAAAAGATAAAGTAGACGAGATCAAAAAAGCTGAATGGGATATTGAGGTTCCACAATCTAAAGTTAAAGGTAAAGAATGGCTAAAAAGCCAGGTATCAAGAGCGTTTCTTCCAAAATATTTTCCAAACTATAAAAAATACCTGTGGATTGATTGTGATGCTTGGGTTCAAGATTGGAGCTCAATAGACTTATATTTTAAGGCTTGTGATAATGGTAAACTAGGCATTACCCAGACAATGACACCTGGATATAGAATATTAAGTAACGTTAACTGGTTGTTTGGAAAATTAGCCATTATAAAATCTCAAAATTTTAAACATGCTATTAAATCTAAAATTGATATTAATAAAGCAAGAAAGTTAGCATTTGCTCCGCATATTAATATTGGTGTTTTCTCATTAGAAAAAGACTCTAGCTGCTGGAATGTTTGGCAAAAAAATTTAAAAACTACTCTTAGTCATGGACAAATATTTGGTTCAGAGCAACTAGCAATAAATATATGCGTATATATTGATAATGTAGATGTTGAATTTCTTCCTCATAATTGCAACTGGTTAGCTAGCAACTTACTTCCAAAGTTTGATGAAAAGAATAAAATTTTCGTGGAACCTTTTTTACCAAATCATAAAATTGGAATTATACATTTAGCTAGTGGTATTAAAGTAAATGATAAAGATATGAGAAACGAGAAAAATCTAGAGATAGAATTAAATACTTTGGATAATAATAAAATCTCAAAATCTTTAAGGTTCAAAACTAATTGAAAAAAAATAAAATCTCAAAAAATTGGATTAATAAGCAGAGAAGAGATATTTATGTTAGACAATCAAAAGTTGAAGGATATAGATCAAGAGCCGTTTATAAATTAAAGGAAATTAACGAAAAATTTAAATTTTTAAAAAATAATATATCAGTAATAGATCTTGGAGCTGCTCCTGGAAGTTGGTCTCAATATATATCAAGTAATTTAAAATGTAATAAACATTTAGCAATAGATTTAAAAGAAATAGAAGAAATAAAGAATGTAAAAATTTTAAAAGGAGATTTTACGGATACTGAGCAACAAAATAAAATTAATAATTATTTTGATGGAAAAATTGACCTAATTATTTCAGATATGGCAGTCAATACTACAGGAAACAAAAACCTAGACTCTATGGTAACTGGAGAATTAGTTTTAGAAGCTTTGGATTTCGCTACAAAAATGATGAAGTCAAATGGCTATTTTGTCTCAAAATTATTTATGGGAACTTCATTTAATGAGATAATTGCATTTTCAAAAAAAAATTTTGTAAAATTTAATGTCTATAAGCCTCCAGCAAGTAGAAAAGACTCTAAAGAAAGTTTCTTAATCTGCAAAAATTTAAGATAGATACTTTCATTTTTTTAAGAATCGTTTATATAAGGACATGGATCCTATCAAAGAAGCGCTCACTTTCGATGATGTAACCTTAGCACCAAATTATTCTGAAATTTTACCTTCAGAAGTAAAGACTGAAGTTAAATTATCAAAACACTTAAATATTTCTATACCCCTTCTAACTTCAGCAATGGATACTGTAACAGAGTCTAACATGGCTATTTCAATCGGTAAAAAGGGTGGAATAGGTGTTATACATAGAAATTTATCAATAAATGATCAGATAAAAGAAATAAGAAAAGTAAAAGCAAAAAAAATGTTAGTTGGTGCAGCTGTTGGTGCAAGTTTAAACGAACACATAAGAGCTCAAAAGATTTTAAAAGAAAATATCGATTTAATTGTTGTTGATACAGCTCATGGTCACACAAAAAAAGTAGCTGAAATAATAAAAAAAATTAAAAAAATTAAACCAACCAAAACAGCTTTATGTGCAGGTAATATTGCTACAGCAGAAGCAGCTAAATTTCTGATTAAGCAAGGAGTAGATATTATAAAAGTTGGAATTGGACCAGGATCTATATGCACTACAAGATTAGTTGCGGGGATAGGAGTTCCACAGTTAAGTGCAATTTTAGATGTAAAAAAAGGTATGGGCAAAAGTAAAACAACATTAATAGCTGATGGAGGTATCAAATTTTCTGGGGATATTGCAAAAGCACTTGCAGCAGGAGCAGATGCGGTAATGATTGGATCATTATTTGCAGGAACAGATCAGGCTCCAGGAAGAATTATTAAAAGAGGTGGTAAATTATTTAAAAGTTTTAGAGGCATGGGATCTATTGGAGCAATGAATAAAGGATCAGCAGATAGATATTTTCAATCAAAACAAAAAGATACTTCAAAATATGTAGCAGAAGGTGTTGAAGGTTTTGTTAAATACAAAGGCACAGTTGAAAAAATAATCTACCAACTAGTAGGGGGTTTAAAATCATCAATGGGATACTTAGGTGCAAAAAGAATTAAAGATCTCAGAAAAAAACCAAAATTTGTCAAAATTACTAAAGCAGGTTTTTATGAAAGTATGGTACATAATATTGACGAAATAAAAAGATGATAAAAAAAATTACTTTAGCAAAAATTTTACTTTTTACTTTAATTTTTAATGTTAACGCGGAGAAAGTTAATTTTTTTGATGAAGCAAAAAGTCTTTATGAAAATGAAAAATATGAAGATTCAAAATTTTTATTTCAAAGAAATATTGTATACAATCCCAAAGACTCAAAGTCATATCTATATTTAGCAAAAATATTTAAAAATGAAGAAAACAAATCAGAACTGGAAAAAAATATAAATACAGTTTTACTACTCGAGCCAAACAACGAAGAGGCAATGTATCTATTAATAGATATTGAGTTAGAAAGATCTAATTTTTCTAAAGCAGAGGAACTTAGAGAAGATTTTAAGAAAATATGCTCGAACCTTTGTGATAAAATCGCATCTATAAACAAACGGCTAAAAGAGTTTGAAAAAAAAGATGCGTCTTGAAAATAATCTAGATAAAATTTTAATAATCGATTTTGGGTCTCAGTTTACACAATTAATTGCAAGAAAAGTAAGGGAATTAAATGTTTTTTGTGAAATTATAAGTCACAACAAACTTAAAAACTACAAAAATGAAAAAAATGTGAAAGGCATCATTTTATCTGGTGGTCCCTTAAATGTTTATCAAAATAAAAAAGTTAAATTCAATAGAATTATATTAAGTTTAAATATTCCAATTTTAGGTATTTGTTTTGGCCATCAGATAATCTCTAAAGAATTAGGAGGTAAAGTAAAACGAGCAAAATCAAGAGAATTTGGGTTAGCAAAAGTTACAAAATTAAAAAAAAGCGCTTTAACCGAAAATTTCTTTTCAAAAAAATCCACCAATGTATGGATGAGCCATGGAGATGAGGTAATTAAATTACCTAAAGGTTTTAAAGTTATAGCAAAATCCTCAAATTCGAAATTATGTATGATAGAAAATGTAAAAAAAAAAATATATGGCATACAGTTTCATCCAGAAGTTTCCCATACAGTTAAAGGCAAAGTAATATTAAAAAACTTTGTAATTAAAATTTGTAAAATTAAAAAAAATTGGACATCAAAAAATCAAAAATCCAAACTTATTCAACAAATTAAAGAACAAGTTGGAAATTCTAAAGTAATTTGTGCATTATCTGGTGGTGTAGATAGCAGTGTAGTAGCAAAATTAATTAGTAATGCGATTGGAAAAAACCTAACTTGTATATTCGTTAATACTGGCCTGCTCAGAAAAAACGAAGAAAAACAAGTAGTAAATACTTTTAGAAAAAAATTTAAATTGAATTTAATTTATGTAAATGCTGAACAATTATTTATAAGCAAATTAAAAAACGTAACAGATCCAGAAAAAAAAAGAAAAATTATTGGAAATTTATTTATCAAACTTTTTGAAAAATACGCAAAAAAAATAAAAAATGTAAAATTTTTAGCTCAAGGAACTCTATACCCTGATTTAATTGAAAGTAAATCTGTAACAGGAAGTCAAACGTCAAAAATTAAGTCTCATCATAATGTAGGTGGTCTGCCGAAAAGAATGAAATTAAAATTGGTTGAGCCATTGAAGTATTTATTTAAAGATGAAGTTAGAATGTTAGGTCTAGAATTAAATTTAAGTAAAGAAATTATTTCTAGACATCCTTTTCCTGGTCCTGGTTTAGCAATTAGAATGCCAGGCATAATTACTAAAGAAAAAATAAAAATTTTAAAAGAAGCAGATAATTATTTTGTAAATGCATTAAGAGAAAACAATTTATATCATAAGATATGGCAGGCTTATGCTGCATTACTGCCTGTTAAAACTGTTGGTGTCATGGGAGACAATAGAACCTATGAATATTTATGTTTGCTTAGAGCAATAACATCTGAAGATGGGATGACAGCGGATTATTTTCAATTTAATAAATCATTTATGCAAATGGTATCGAATAAAATAGTTAATAATATTCGAGGTATAAATAGAGTAGTTTATGATGTGACTTCTAAACCACCAAGTACTATTGAACTAGAATAGAAATAAATTATAATTTTACTATGAAATATTTACACACAATGATCAGAATTTCTAATATTCAGGAGTCGTTAAAATTTTTTTGTGATGGACTGGGTTTAAAAGAGACAAAAAGAATGGAAAATGAAAAAGGCAGATATACATTAATTTTTTTAGCTGCACCAAACGACAATAATGCAGAAATTGAACTAACTTATAATTGGGACGGTGACAATTTAGGAGAGGGATCTAGAAATTTTGGTCACTTAGCTTATAGAGTTAAAAATATATACGAAATATGTCAAAGACTAATGGATATGGGTTATACAATTAATAGACCACCTAGAGATGGTCATATGGCATTTGTGAAATCACCAGATAAAATATCAATAGAAATACTTCAGGAAGGAAATCTTCCTCCCAAAGAGCCCTGGTCATCAATGGAAAATACTGGAACTTGGTAATATTAGAAATACTTTATATATTTTTCATTAATATTTAAAATTTCTAAATCGACTAGCCCACCTATTACTAATTGAATAGCAACCAATAATATAAAGCCTAAACCTATGTAAGCTATCCATAAATGTTTTTGTATATAATTTGCTAAATAAGTAGCTAAGGCTCCAGTAAGAACTACTGATAATACCAAGCCAAAAATCATAAAACCAAAATTACCTTTGGCTGCACCCACAACGCCAATAACGTTATCAAAACTAATCGTAATATCTGCAAATAACACTTTGTAAATACTTTTGATAAATGAAGGTTCCATAGATTTCTTTTTAGGAGACTTAATTTTTTGAATTTCAAATAAATCTTTTCTTAAGTCATTAACAATCCAAATTAAAAGTAATCCACCAAGAATTTTAATGAAGTAAAACTTAAATAAATATGTTGCAAATATTGCAAATATAACTTTGAAAACTAACGCTCCAACTACTCCCCAGAATATTATTTTTTTTCTATTTTTTGGTACAAAATTAGCTGCTATTAATCCTATTATTATTGCATTATCTGCCGCAAGAATAATATCTATAAATATAATTTGCAGTAAAATGAGTGACTGTTCGATCAAGATGTTATTATAATAGTAATTATTTATTATTTTTCAATAAAACATCAAAAATTTTTATTGATTTAAGTTTTAATACATAATGAGATATGTTTTTTAGAAATATGGAGGATTTATGAAACTTTTAAAAATTTTGCTCTCTGTTTTATTTTCTGTTCTTTTAACTGCTAATGCTTTTGCCGCAGAAAAATGGGATATGGCACTAGCATATGGTGCAAGCAACTTCCATTCTGCTAATGCAGCTGAATTTGCTAAAAATGTTTCAGAAAAAAGTGGGGGGAAATTAACAATAGTAACACACCCAGGTGGATCTCTATTTAAAGGTGGAGAGATATTTAGGGCTGTTAGAACTGGACAAGCTCAAATTGGTGAGAGATTTATGTCGGCCCTAGGTAAAGAGGATCCGTTATTAGAGATTGATTCACAACCATTTCTTGCGACATCTTATGATGATGCTATGAAACTTTATCAAGCATCTAAGCCTGCAATAATTAAAGGTCTAGATCAAAAAGGTCTTGTATTTTTATATGCTGTACCATGGCCTGCGCAAGGTCTTTATAGTAAAAAGGAAATTAATAGTGTTGCTGATTTAAAAGGTTTAAAATTTAGAGCATATAATTCTGCAACTATTAGAATGGCCGAGTTGACAGGTATGGCTCCTACAAAAATAGAAGCAGCTGAAATAAGCCAAGCATTCTCAACTGGTGCGGTTGAAAGTATGATTACATCACCAACCACTGGTAAGAACAGTAAAATTTGGGAAAATGGAGTAAAGTATTTTTATGATATTGCAGCTTGGTTTCCAAAAAATATGATTGTAGCTCACAGAGGTTCCTGGAATAAATTAGATAAAGCTACACAAAAAATGATTATGGAAGAGGCAGCAGTTGCTGAGAAAAAAGGTTGGGCACTTTCAAAAAAAGGAAATGTTGCTGATAAAAAAGCTTTAGCTGATGCTGGAATGAAAGTAGGCAAAGTAAATTCAGCCCTTGAAAGTCATTTCAAAAAAGTTGGTGCTACAATGGCAGAAGAATGGAAGAAAAAAGCTGGCGATAGAGGTGCTAGTGTTCTTGCTGCTTATAATTAAATCATTATAATTAAAAAGGCCGTATTAAACGGCCTTTTTATATGTTTACTAAAGTCAATAAATTTTTAAATAATCTTTATAGTTACTCAGGCTATATCGCTGCATTCTTTCTTATTTTGGTTGCAGTTTTTATTTTAATTGGAATTTCATCAAGAATATTTGGTTTTTATATAAGAGGTCTAGCTGAATATTCTGGATATTGTATGGCTGCCTCATCTTTTTTTGCTTTATCTTATACTTTTGTAGAAGGTGGTCACATTAGAATTACTTTATTTTTAGAAAAAGCTACTGGGATTAAAAAGAGATTTTTGGAATTATGGAGTTTGATAGTTGCAACTATTTTTTCTGGTTATCTAGCTTTTTACTTTTTAAAAATGCTTAAAATATCTTATGAATTTCAAGAGAGAAGTGAAGGAGCTGACGAAATTTTAATTTGGATACCACAAACTAGTGTTGCTTTAGGATCATTAATATTTTTCATATGTGTATCTCATCAATTAGTTTTGAAAATACAAACAAAAAAAAATGACTGAAATTTTACTTACTATATTTTTCATAAGTGTTCTCTTGATATTTTTAGGCTCGGGAATTTGGGTTGCTATAAGTATGGTTGGAGTTTCATCAATAGGAATGATGCTGTTCACCACAAGGCCAGTTGGTGATGCGATGGCAACAACAATTTGGGGAGCTTCATCTTCATGGACTTTAACTGCACTTCCTTTATTTGTTTGGATGGGTGAAATTTTATTTCGGACGAAGTTATCTGAAAATTTATTTGAAGGATTATCCCCATGGATGCAAAAACTACCCGGTGGCTTAGTGCATGTTAATGTAGTTGGATGTGCTTTATTTGCAGCTATTTCAGGATCTTCTGCAGCAACTGTAGCCACAGTAGGAAAAATGTCTATTCCAGAACTAAGAAAAAGAAAATATCCAGAAAGTATTTTGCTTGGAAGTTTAGCTGGATCAGGAACGCTGGGTCTTCTAATTCCACCTTCAATTATTTTAATTATTTATGGTGTGACTGTCCAAGAGTCGATAGCAAAACTATTTATTGCAGGAATTGTACCAGGAATAATGATTGCGTTGATTTTTATGACATATGTAATGATTTGGTCGTTAATAAATAAAAAATCCATGCCTGCTTTTAAACAAGACTTCTCACTTATGGAAAAGGTAAGGAAATCAGGAAAACTGATACCTGTAATATTATTAATAGTTTCAGTTATTGGCTCAATTTATACTGGTATAGCAACCGCAACTGAAGCGGCTTCTTTGGGTGTAGTAGGTGCATTAATTTTATCATACTTTCAAAAGAGTTTGTCTTTAAGAACATTTAAAGAGTCTCTCTTGGGTGCTACTAAAACTTCTTGCATGATAGCTTTTATATTAGCTGGAGCCACTTTTTTATCTTTGGCAATGGGTTTTACAGGATTGCCAAGAAATCTTGCTCTATGGATTGAAGGAATGGAACTTTCTCCTTATGTTTTAATTTTTGTTTTAATGATCTTTTATATAATTCTTGGAATGTTTCTTGATGGTATCTCTGCTGTAGTTTTAACAATGGCTATAATTGAACCAATGATTAGACAAGCAGGTTTTGATATGATTTGGTTTGGTGTTTTTCTAGTTATTGTTGTCGAAATGGCTCAGATCACGCCGCCGGTTGGTTTTAATCTTTTTGTTCTTCAGGGTATGGCTAATAAAGATATGGGTTATATAGCAAGAAGTGCGTTTCCACTCTTCTTGCTAATGATTTTTGCTGTTATCTTGGTTGTGATATTTCCAGAAATTGCTCTTTGGATGCCTGAGCAAATGATAAAAAATATAAACTAGTATTTTGATTTTTTAGATCCGTCTATAACACCTTTTAGCTGATTGTATTCTTCACAATTACATCCCTCTAGAACACTCAATCTTTCTTTTGCTAAATTCATTCTATTGGTTGCAACATATAATTCACCTAAATATTCGTTAATTCCTATGTGATTTGGCTCAATCGCTAAACCTTGAAGATAATATTTCTCACCATTTTCAAAATCACCAATTTTTCTTGTTGCAAATCCAAGATAGTTTAAAGTATCTGCTTTATTTGGTTTCATCTTATTTGACTTTACCAAAAATTTAATTGCTCTTTCGTATCTTTTAATCGCTTTCTCGGTTTTACCTTTTTTTTCTAATTTTTTTGCCATTTTTATTTGTTGTACAGCTTTATCATATAACGTTTCCTTTGAGCTCGAGTCACTTGAACCAGCAGCAAAAGATGTTTCTGCTAAAAAAATTAAAAAGGACATTGAAAAAATTATTTTTTTTATCATTATTTAAATTTCCTTAAGTTAGTTAGTGTTTTTAGCTCTAAGCCATTATCTATTAAATTATTTTTTATAGATATAGCTGTAGATAGTGAACTTTCATTATCTCCATGTATGCATACAGAGTCTATTTCACAAGGTATTTGCTTTCCGCTGTGACAATTAATGGCCTGGTTCTGAACCATGCTTAAAACGTGACTTTTTGCTTTATCTGGATCTGTAATAAGTGCATGAGGCTCTTTTCTAGACACTAAATTTCCATTATCTTCATAATTTCTATCGGCAAAAATTTCACATGCTATCCTCATATCAAATTTCTTTGCAGCCTCTTCCATTTTTGAACCTGTCGGTACCAAATAGATTAAATCTTTATTAAAATTGCAGATTGATTTTGCAATGATAGTTGCAAGCTCAATATCCTCGCAAGCCATATTATTTAATGCACCATGTGGTTTAATATGTGTAACGATTTCACCATGTTTTTCAGCTATATTTTGTAAAATTTCATACTGATCAATTAATAATTTATTTATTTCATCTGACGATAAATTTAGTCTTTTACGTCCAAAGTTTTCTGGATCATTAAATGATGGATGCGCACCTATGCTCACACCGTTTTTCTTACAAATTTTTACAACTTGGTTCATGCTATCTTCATCACCAGCATGATAACCACAAGCAACATTAGCTGAATTGACAATTTCCAGTAATTTTGGATCATTTTCATCTGAATGATGCTGTGATTTTTCACCTAAATCACAATTGATATTAATTTCCATACTAATAAATCATAAGTATAACATGTTATGATAAAAAATATATTAAATCTTGGTGACGCAGCTTTGTATTGCGATTTTGGAAATGATGTAAATCAAGAAATTAATTCAAATGTTATCAAATATTTTTACCATATAAAAAAATTAAATTTAAAAGGTATTACAAACTTAACTCCATCTTATAATAAATTAATAATTTCATATGATTTAAATATACATTCTTTCTTATCTTTAAAAAAAAAAATTGAAAATATAGAGATTAAAGAAAACAATAAATTAGAAAAAAACTTAATCGAAATTCCTGTGTGTTGTGATAATAATTTTGCATTAGATATTAAAAGAGTTGAAAATAAATTAAAATTAAAATCAGAAATAATCCTAGAAAAATTTTTTAGCAAAAATTACTTTTGTTATATGACAGGATTTGTGGCTGGCATGCCTTTTCTCGGTGATCTTGAAAAGGATATGAGATTAAAAAGATTAGAAACACCAAGAGTTAAAGTTCCAAAAGGTTCAGTTGGAATAACGGAACAATTTTGCAACATATATACTTTTGAAACACCTGGGGGATGGAATATTTTGGGAAATACACCACAAAATATTTTCGACACATCTAATCAATCAAACCCTAATCTTGTTAATCCAGGTGATACAATAAAATTTCATAGAATAACTTTAGATCAATATAATGAAATCAAAAGATAGAAACTACTTTAAAATTTTAAGAGCTGGTATCAACACCACATATCAAGACTTAGGAAGAAATAATTTATACCATATTGGTATTCCTTTTAGTGGAGCAATGGATAAAAGAAATTTTCAATTGTTAAACTCACTTCTACAAAATGATTACAATTCACCTGTAATAGAATTTGCTTATCAAGGCCCGCATTTGAAGTATTTTGGAAAAGATATTTTTTTTTGTATTTCTGGAAATGTATCATTTAAAATTATAACAAAAGAAGGTGTTATTGATGGTAATTCCTACCAATGTTATTTGTTAAAAAATGGTGATGAAGTCGATATTCATTCAACCAACAAGTCTGTTTATGGATATTTTTCGATTAATGGAACTTTTGGTGTTGATTATTATTGGGGAAGCTGTTCAATAAATACACAAGCTCAAATTGGACCAAATAACGGGAATAAATTTTCTAAAGATTTAGAAATTGAAATAATTGATATTAATAATTCTTTTAACAAAAGAAAACTTGATTATTTAGGTAGCACTATTGAAAATATAAGGGTCATTAAAGGCACAAACTATGATTATTTTTCTGAGTCTTCACAAAATAAATTCTTTAAAGAAAGTTTTAAAATTACAAAACTTTCAGACAGGATGGGTATGAGATTAGAAGGTCCAAAAATTGAAAATATCGTTGATCCTAATATAAAATCTGAAGGTTTGGTAAAAGGTGTAATTCAAATAACATCTGCTGGAGATCCAATAATTATGTTATCAGATCATGGGACTATTGGTGGATATCCGAAGATTGCAACCGTCATATCTGCTGACTATGATCGACTGGTACAATTAACACCAGGATCTAATATTAAATTTAAAGATGTAAGTTTAGAGGATGCTGAAACATTATATAAACTTTATCAGATGGAGACTAATAATATTATTTCTCAAATTAAATGAATTTAATTACAAAATTACCAGGACCGCTTTTGATTTTTTTTGGTGCTTTCAGTTTAAGTTTTGGAGGGTTGATAGTCAAATCTTTCGAAGGTTCCACTCTATGGCAGATTCTATTTTGGAGATCAGTTTTTTTTATTATTGTAGTTCTGATCTTTCTAATTATTAGTTATAAGCAAAATTTTATTTCGGCGTTTTATAAATCTGGAATCCCTGGTCTTATTGGAGGCATTATACTTGCCTGTGGCTTTAGTGGTTATGTTTTTGCGATGTATAATACTACTGTAGCAAATACTAATTTTATAATTCAAACCCAAACATTATTTTTAGCAATTTTTGGATATATATTTTTAAAAGAAAAAATAAACTTAATAACATTAACTTCTATAGTTTTAGCAATTTCAGGAATAATTTTGATGGTTGGAAGCTCATTAACAATTGGACAAATGAGTGGAAATATTGCTGCTTTTATTATGCCAATATCATTCGCAACATTAATTTTAATAGTTAGAAAATTTCCAAGTGTAGATATGGTTCCATTACAATTTATTGCAGGTGTTATTGCTTTGATCATTGGATATTTTATGTCTAAAACGATCTTTATATCTTTAAATGACATTTTTTTGGGATTTTTAGCTGGTTTTTTCCAACTTGGTTTTGGTTTTATTTTTATTACAATCGGTGCAAGATCTACACCTTCAGCCTTAGTTGGAATCATAATGTTATCAGAGGCAGTTTTAGGACCTTTTTGGGCCTGGATGTTTATAAATGAAAATCCTCCAACCAGCGTTTTAATTGGTGGTTTAATAGTGATATTTGCAGTTTTAATACAATTTCTTTCACTTATGAAAAAAAAAAGTGCAACAAATTAGAGCTATAAATTTATATTAGTTATGTTATAAGAATTTATACGGGAGAGACTACTTTTGTAGCGCCGAAGGAGCAACCACCCCGGAAACTCTCAGGCAAATGGACCGTACATATTAACTCTGGAAAGAGAATTATTCTCGCCGAAGGAGCAAATCTCTCAGGCAAAAAGACAGAGGGGGCATAAAGAGTTAATGTGACTATAAAAAAAACATCGTTAAATAATCTCCACATTAAGTATGGCGCAAAGCTTGTAGAGTTTGCTGGATATCAAATGCCCATCCAATATAAAGATGGAATTATACAAGAGCATAAATACACACGTTCACACTCTGGTATTTTTGATGTTTCTCATATGGGTCAATTATTTATATCGGGTGGTGATGATCTTACAAATGATCTTGAGAAGATTTTTCCTGCAGATTTGAAAAAATTGAAAACTAATCAAAGTAAATATTCATTTTTAATGAATAACAAAGGAGGAATTCAGGATGATCTGATAATTACCAAAACATCTGATGGATTTTTAATTATCTTGAATGCTGCATGTAAGTATAATGATTATGAAGTAATAAAATCTAAACTTAATAATCAATATAAATTAAATCTTGACGAGTCATTGTCATTAATTGCATTACAGGGCCCCAAAGCAAAAAATGTTTTAAATAAAGTTATACCTGGTTGTGACAGTCTAAAATTTATGAACGGAAACAACTATGTCTATAAAAATGAAAAAGTATACATAACTAGATCAGGATATACTGGTGAGGATGGATTTGAAATTTCTATAAAACATAGTGATGCTGAAACTTTTGTAGAAAGTTTGATAGAAAATGGATCTAAATTGATTGGTTTAGGAGCAAGAGATACATTAAGAATGGAAGCTGGACTCTGCTTGTATGGAAATGATTTAGACAACGATACAAGTCCTATCGAAGCTAATCTAAAATGGGCAATACCTAAGAGCAGAATTGAGACTGAATTTGTTGGATCAGAAGTTTTAAAAAACCAATTTCAAAGTGGAGTAAAAAAATTGAGAGTTGGTATAAAACCAGACAGCAAAGTAATTGCTAGAGGAAATACCAAAATTTACAATGATAAAAATCAAGAAATTGGGAAAGTAACAAGTGGCACATTTGGACCAAGCGTTGAACATCCAATAGCAATGGGATATGTCGATAATAGTTATTCAACTGTAAATACAAAAATATTTCTTGAAGTTAGAGGAAAAAAAATTCCCGCAAATATTTGTAACTTACCGTTTTATAAAAAAAATTACGTAAAAGGGGAAATTAATGTCTGAAGTTAAATATTCAAAAGAACATGAGTGGATTAAACTAGATGGAGAAGAAGCTACAATTGGAATAACCAAGCATGCAACAGAAATGCTTGGGGATATAGTATTTGCTGAACTCCCAGAGAAAGGTTCAAATGTTGATAAAGATGGAACTGCTGGAGTGGTTGAGTCAACGAAAGCTGCTAGTGATGTTTACACTCCTGTTAGTGGAGAAGTTATAGATACAAATCAAATGATAGTTGATGATCCATCAAAAATAAATGAAGACCCAGAAGAGTCTGCATGGTTTTTTAAACTTAAAATAAAAGACAAATCTGAAATGGATAGTCTTATGAGTAAAGAAGAATATGAAAAATTTGCAAAGGAGACATCAGCATAATGTTACCAAATTCAGAAAAAGATTTTATAAAAAGACACATTGGACCTTCTAAAGAAGACCAATCAAAAATGTTAAAAGAATTAAATTATCAAACAATAGATGATTTAATGAATAACACTGTTCCAGAAAAAATAATGTTTAAAGGTGAGCTTAATATCGGAGAGTCTAATTCAGAATATGAGGCATTAAGAAAATTAAGAGCAATTTCAAAAAAAAATCATGTTTACTCAAATTTTATTGGAATGGGTTATTATGGAACTTATACGCCATACGTAATTTTAAGAAATATTTTAGAAAATCCAGGTTGGTATACATCATATACACCTTATCAGCCTGAAGTAGCTCAGGGAAGACTTGAGATGTTATTAAACTTTCAACAAATGATTGTTGATTTTACTGGAATGGATATCGCTAATGCTTCTTTATTGGATGAAGGTACAGCAGCAGCAGAAGCCATGGGTCTTAGTCATAGATTAAATAAAAAAGATAGTAATTTAGTTTTTGTATCTGAGGATTGCCATCCTCAAACAATAAATGTAATTCAAACTAGAGCTGAACCAATGGGATTAAAAGTTTTAGTTGGAAAAGAAGATGAAGTTTTAGACCAATTAAAAGAAGATCTAGTTTGTGGAATTTTACAATATCCTGGAACTTTAGGTGATATTAAAGACCCAAGTGAAGCAATTAGCAAAATTCATAAAAAAAACGGTAAGGCTGTATTAGCTTGTGATTTATTAGCTTTAGCAAAATTAAAAACACCAAGAGAACTTGGTGCTGATATAGCAGTAGGAAGCTCTCAGCGATTTGGAATACCAATGGGTTATGGAGGTCCACATGCAGCATTTTTTGCAACTAAAGATGAGTATAAGAGATCGATGCCTGGTAGAATTGTAGGTGTGTCAGTTGATAGACATGGTAACAAGGCATACAGATTATCTTTACAAACTAGAGAGCAACACATTAGACGAGATAAGGCGACAAGCAATATTTGTACTGCACAAGCTTTATTAGCAATTGTTTCAGCAGCATATGCTATTTATCATGGTCCAGATGGGATTAAAAATATTTCTGAAAGAGTTTCTCAATTAGCAAAAAGTTTTGCTGATAAAATAAAACAGTCAGGTTATGAAATTTATTCTGATTATTTTTTTGATACTGTTACAATTATTACCAAAGAAAAGACTGATCAAATTTATAAAAATGCTCTAAATCAGAAAGTTAATATACGAAAAGTAAATTCTGAAATGCTTGCTGTCTCTTTTGATGAAAGAAAAAACGTTTATAGAGTAAATCAATTATTAAAAATTTTTAATGCTGCAGAATCAATAAAAAAAGAGGATCCTTCAGTTAAATTACCCAATTTACCAAAAAATTTATTAAGAACTTCAAAATATTTAGAGCATCCAATTTTTAACTTATATCATTCAGAAACTGAAATGCTTAGATATCTTAAAAAGCTAGAGGATAAGGATATAGCATTGAATAGAACTATGATAGCACTTGGTTCGTGCACAATGAAGTTAAATGCTGCTGCTGAAATGATCCCGATTTCTTGGAAAGAATTTGCAGAACCTCATCCTTTTGTTCCAGTTGAACAAATGGAAGGTTTTAGAGATTTGTTTACTGATTTAAAAAATTGGTTGAGATCTATAACGGGTTTTTCCGGTGTTTCTCTACAACCTAATGCAGGCGCCCAAGGAGAATATGCAGGTCTAATGGTTATAAGAAAGTACCACTTAGATAGAGATGATGCTCATCGTAATATATGTTTAATCCCAAGTTCGGCACATGGTACAAATCCAGCAAGCGCACAAATGGTTGGAATGAAAGTCGTTGTTGTTAATTGTGATAAAGAGGGAAATGTAGATTTCGATGATTTAAAGAAAAAAGTAGAGCAACATTCAGAAAATCTTGCAGCTTTAATGGTAACCTACCCATCTACCCATGGAGTATTTGAGGAAAAAATAATTGATATTTGTGAGTTAGTTCATAAACATGGTGGACAGGTCTATATGGATGGAGCAAATTTAAATGCCCTTGTTGGAGTTGCAAAGCCTGGAAATTTTGGTCCAGATGTTTGTCATATTAATCTGCATAAAACATTTTGTATTCCTCACGGTGGTGGTGGACCTGGAATGGGACCTATAGCTTGTAAAAAACATTTACAAGTTTATCTGCCTAATCATCCAGTAATAAAAGATTGCGGACCGACAAGTGGAATTGGAGCAGTATCAGCAGCTCCTTGGGGTAGTTCAAGCATTCTATCAATCTCTTGGATGTATATTAAAATGATGGGATCAGAGGGATTAAAGCTTGCTACTCAAGTTGCAATTTTAAACGCAAATTATATTGCTCATAGACTTAAAGATCACTTTCCTATTTTGTACAAAGGTGCAAATGGCAATGTTGCACACGAGTGCATAATTGATATTAGAAATATTAAATCTGAAACAGGGGTAACTGAAGAAGATATTGCTAAAAGAATGATAGATTTTGGATTTCACGCACCAACTATGTCATGGCCTGTAGCTGGCACTATGATGATAGAGCCAACTGAAAGCGAAGGTTTATCAGAAATAAACAGATTTTGTGACACTTTAATTAAGATTAAACAAGAAATTGAAAAAATTAAATCAGGTGAATTTGATAAAATTGATAATCCAATTAAAAATGCTCCTCACACTGATACTGAATTATCATCAGATGTATGGGAACATAAATATTCAAGACAAGAAGCAGCATATCCTGCAAGTTTTCTAAAACAAAATAAATTTTGGCCTCCAGTTGCCCGAGTAGACAATGTTTATGGAGATAAAAATATATTCTGCACATGCCCAAGCATGGATGAGTTTAAAGAAGACGCAGCATAGCCTTAATGCGAATTGCAGTAATTGGATCAGGAATCTCTGGTTTATCAGCAGCACAAAAGCTTTCCAAAAAACACCATGTTGATTTATTTGAAAGTGAAGATCATTTTGGTGGTCATTCATATACCTTAGATACTTTAATCAATGGTAAAAAAGTTCCTGTAGATATTGGCTTTATTGTTTTTAATCATGAAACTTATCCAAATCTCATAAATTTTTTTAACGAATTAAAAATTGAAATTGAAAAAAGCGATATGTCATTTTCTGTTTCTGTAAAAGATACAAATTATGAATATTGTGGTAGAGGTTTAAACGGAATTTTTGCAAATAAAGCTAATCTTTTAAATTTAAAATTTTTAAAAATGTTTTTTGATATTATAAATTTCTACAAAAAGTGTAATCAAATTAAAAGTTTAAATGAAGAGATTACTCTTGGTGAATTTCTTGAAAAAAATAAATGGTCAAAAAATTTTATTAATTTTCATCTAATCCCAATGGTTTCTGCTATCTGGTCTATGCCTCCAGTAGAAGCAAATCAAATGCCAATTAAATTTTTTTTAAAATTTTTTCAAAATCATGGACTTTTTAAATTAAAAAATAGACCACAATGGTACACAGTCACCAACAGAAGTAGAACTTATGTAGAGAAAGTATTAACTCAAATAAGTGGAGAATATTTTAAAAATTATAAGATTAGTTCGATAAAAAGAAATAAAATTGGTGTTCAAGTATATTACGGTGCTCGTAACGAATTTTTTGACTATGATAAAGTTGTCATCGCTACTCATGCAGACGATGCATTGAAAATTTTGAGTGAGCCGACTGAGGATGAAAAAAAAATACTTTCAAATTTTAAATATAAATCCAATCTAGCAGTAATACATACTGACGATGTATGTATGCCAAACAATAAAAAAGTTTGGTCTTCATGGAATTCCTCAGTTGATAAATCAGATATTAGTAAGACATCATTAACTTATTGGTTGAACTTATTACAAAATCTGAAGACAGAAAAAAATATTTTCTTAACCTTAAATCCTTTTTTTGAAATAGATCAAAAAAAAATCCTACAAAAAGTGACTTTTACCCACCCTTATTTTGATCAAGATGCTTTGAATAATCAAAAATTATTAAAAGAAATACAAAATAAAAGAAATGTATTGTTTTGTGGAAGTTATTTTGGTTACGGTTTTCATGAAGATGGAATAAAATCATCCATTAATATGATTGAAAACCTAAATGATTAAAAATTCCAATATTTACGAAGGTAAAGTAATTCATAAAAGATTTAAGCCAAAATATCACTTTTTTAAATACAACGTTTTCTCACTCTTTTTAGATCTTGATGAAATTAATTTGATACAAAAAAAAATTAAAATTTTTTCTAACAATAGTTTTAATATTTTAAGTTTTTATGAGAAAGATCACGGACCTAGAGATGGTAGTGATTTAAAAGCCTGGGTAATAGAAAATTTAAAATCAAACAACATTCAATTTGAAAACATAAAGGTAAAATTGCTTTGTTATCCTAGAATATTTGGTTACGTATTTAATCCATTAAGTATTTTTTTCGTTTATGATAATCATTCAAAAATTATAGCTATATTGTATGAAGTTAAAAATACATTTGGTGAGCAACATACTTATATATTTAAAGTCAACGACGAAAAAATAATTACAAATAGCTGTGAGAAGAAGTTTTTCGTTTCACCATTTATTGAAATGAAAAGTAAATACAATTTTAGAATCCTCAAACCTGAAAAAATGTTATCCGTAATAATTGATCAAAGTGATAAGGAGGGAAAATTGTTATATGCTTCACAAGATGGGGTTGCAAAAGAAATTAACAATAAAAATATGCTTATATCTTATATTTCTCACCCTTTAATGACCTTTAAAGTTATTGCCGCAATTCATTTTGAAGCATTAAAATTATGGTTAAAGGGAGTTAAGTTAGTCAAAAAAAACATAAAAATAAAAAATAATATTACGTTTGAAAAAAAATGAATTTTAATCTTTTGTCAGATAAAATCGTATTTAATTCTCTAAAACTAATAAAGCATGGATTTCTTGAAATTCAAAATCATGACAGCAAAATATATAAGTTTGGTAATGAGACTGAACAATTAAGAGCAAAGATTAAAATTAACAAACCTGGTTTAACACTTCAAATAATAAAATCGGGAAGTGTAGGACTTGCAGAAGCGTACATGCGAAATGAATTTGAAACAGATAATCTAACCAATCTAATAGAAATAACTGCTAAAAATATAAAAATTGTCTATAAATTTTCAGGTATTTTTGATTTATCAATGATTAATAAATTAAAGAGTATTTTCATAAAAAATAATAAGAGTAGAAGTAAGAAAAATATTTCAAAACATTATGATTTAGGAAATGATTTCTTTTCATTATGGTTGGATCCTTCACTTACTTATTCTAGTGCAATTTTTGAAAAACAAAAAGACGATTTATTTTCTGCTCAACTAAATAAATATAAAAAGCTTACAGAATTAATAAAGCCAAACGTAGGAAATAAAATTTTAGAAATTGGCTGTGGCTGGGGTGGCTTTGCTGAATATGTGGGTAAAAATTATGATGTAAAATTAGATTGTATAACAATTTCTAAAGAGCAATTTGAATTTTCAAAAAAAAGAATATTTGAAAATGGATTGAATGAAAAAGTGAATATATTTTTGAAAGATTATAGAGATGTAAAAGACAAATATGACTCTATCGCATCTATAGAAATGATAGAAGCGGTTGGGCAAAATTATTTAGTCAATTATTTTAAAAGTATTAAAAAAAATCTATCTAAGAACGGAAGGGCCGCGATACAAGCGATAACAATCGATGATAGTTTATTTGACAGATATAAAACCAAAGAAGACTTTATACAAAAATACATATTTCCTGGAGGTTTTTTGCCATCAAAAAGAAAATTATATGATTTATCTAGTAGCAACGGTTTAGAAATTAAAAAATATGAGTCATATGGCTCTCACTATTCCAATACCTTAAAAATATGGAGAGATGAATTCCTAAAAAAATGGGAAGAGATTTCAAAACATGGATTTGATAATAAATTTAAACGTATGTGGCATTTTTATTTGTCATATTGTGAAGCTGGGTTTAAATCAAAGAATATAGATTTAATTCAATTTTCAATGCAAAATAAAACTTAATATGATTAACAAAAAATTTTTTAAAGTATTTTTATTGATAATTTTTACAGGATTAATTACAAGCTGTATAAATAATCAATCTATGAAACCAGAAGATTTTAAAGATCAAAAACCAAGACTAATAATTGAAGAATATTTAAGCGGAAACCTCAAAGCTTGGGGTATACTACAAAATAGATCAGGTAAAGTTACAAGACAATTTTCAGCAGACCTAGACGGTAAGTGGGATGGCAAACAACTTATATTAGACGAAAAATTTATTTGGAACGATGGTGAAATACAAAATAGGCAATGGGTAATAGATAAAATTGATGAACACAATTACGAGGGAACCGCAGGCGATGTAGTTGGTAAGGCTAGGGGGTATTCATATGGCCCAGCATTTAAATTTGAGTATGTTTTGTTAGTTCCTGTGAAAGGAAAAAATATCAAAATTACTTTTGATGATTGGATATTTATGCAAGACGAAAGAGTAGCTATCAACAGAGCTAAGATGACAAAATTTGGAATTAAAGTTGCAGAGTTGACTGTGATGTTTGTTAAAGATTAATTTTATTTTTTTTGTAATTTAGTTAATTTCCGTATTAAATAAAAATATAATCGATCAGGTATTATTTTTAAAAATTTAAGGATCAAAGTTAATTCTTTTGGGTAGTGTATTTCAAAATTAGAACCATTGATAAGCCCATCATAAATTTTGTCTGCCGAGAATTCTGGAGTTTTTAGAAAAGGCATCTTAAAATCATTTTTATCAGTCATTGGTGTTTTGATAAAACCTGGAGAAACTAAACAAATTCTCACGCCATATCTTCCAAAATCAAAATGTAAACTTTCAGCAAGATTACTTAAAGCAGCTTTGGATGGTCCATAGCCACTTGAGTTAGGTAAGCCTTTGTATCCTGCAATCGAAGATACAATGGTAATAATACCTTTTCCTCTTTCTCGAAAATGAGTTTCAACTGCTTTTATACAATTTAATGTTCCAAAAAAATTTACTTTAAATACATTTTCAATTTGCTCTACATCAATTTCTTTTTCTTTTTTTGGATCCCAAGTACCCGTAGAAAAAAAACAAATTTCGATGTCACCAAGTTCCTTTTTTATATTTTCAAAAACAGACTTACACTTTTCCTTATCATTTACATCAAGTGGAAAAGATTTAATATTTTGATGCTTATCTTCAATTTCTTTTAATAAATTTTCTCTTCGTGCAGAAATAGCAACTGTCCATCCATTATTAGCAAATTTTAATGCAAGTGCTTTGCCAATTCCTGTACTTCCGCCGGTGATCCAAATTACTTTTTTATTCATATTTAACTGCTGTATAGTACTTAAATGCTAAAAAATAAAATTTTATCTTTTATTCTCTTTGCAATTACTACGTTTTCAGCTTCATTTATTGGAGGTTTGGTTACTATAAATTTTAAAGAACCTTGGTATTCAAATTTATCTAAACCTCAATACAATCCACCAGATTGGATATTTGGGCCAGTATGGACATTACTTTATTTATTTATGACAATAGCCATATGGAATGCGTGGCATAAAAACACAAAAAATTTAAATATTGTATTTTTATATTTCATTCACCTTTTTTTTAATACAACTTGGAGTGTTGTTTTCTTTGGTTTCCATAATATTTCTTTAGCAATTTTAAATCTTGTTGTGTTAATTATATTTATTGTTTTATTGGTATTTAAATATAAGAATATAAGTCAATTAAGCATGTACTTGATGATTCCATATTTGTTATGGTGTTGTTTTGCATTGCTTTTAAATATTAACATTTTTTTGATAAACTAATATGGATGATGTTGTAATAGTAGGTGGTGGTATAATTGGAGCCGCAACTGCATACTTTATGTCCAAAGAAGGCAGAAAAGTAAAAGTCATTGAAAGGGATCCAACTTATAAGACTGCATCATTCCCATTATCACTTGGTGGATTTAGACGACAGTTTTTTCAAAAAGAAAATATTCTTTTAGGAAAATTTGCAAGGGAATTTATATTTCAAATACCAGAATTATTGAAAACTGAAAACAATCCAAATCCAACAGCTAGCATGGTGCCCAATGGATATCTTCTAATGTTTGGTCCAGATCATGCAGAAGAGCAATACAGAGCTTTACAAAATCATAAAGAATGTGAGGCGGGTACAAAAAATATTAAAGGTTCTGAATTGAAAAACTATTTTCCTTACATTAATGAGGAAGGAATTGAAACTGCAACATTTACTGATAACAAGAGCGAGGGATGGATTGATCCATTTTTATTTCATAGCGCTTTAAAGCATAAAGCAATTGATCTTGGGGCAGAATTTATTAAGGGAGAGGTTAAGAGCCTTTCCGAAATTAATGCAAAGACAATTATTTCCGCAGCTGGGTGTTGGACTAAGGAACTACTTGAAGATATTCCTGTAGTACCTCAAAAACATACAGTCTTTAGAGTTAAATGTCCTAAACATATTCCAGAGATGCCATTATCCGGAGATCTAACAACAGGAGTATATTGGCGACCAGAAGGAAAAGAATATTTAGCAGGTTCTCCAATTTCAGTTTTTGATGCAGAAGATCTCGAACCTGCATGGAATGATTTTGAAGAATTAGTTTGGCCTGCTCTTGCAAAAAGAATACCAGCATTTGAAGAACTCAAATTAACAGGTGGATGGGCTGGATATTATGATTGTAACAAATTAGATAATAATGCTGTAGTTGGAAAACATCCAAAATATGAAAATGTTTACATGGCCTCAGGATTTACTGGCAGAGGTTTAATGCAGGCACCAGGAATTGGTAGAGCTCTAACTGAATTAATAACTACAGGCAGTTATCAAACTATAGATATTAGTGTTTTCGCAGTCGAAAGAGTATTAAATAGCTCTGCAAGACCCGAGCCCTACGTCTTATAATTTTTTTACGTAAACTCCCATCATCCCATTAAAAAAAGATACAGCAATTATAAGAATTTGACCTTTTAGTGAGTAAAAATCAAATGATGGATAAAAACTGATAGCTATACTCAAAAAAATATAGGTTAATAAAAAGGGTCTATAAAATTTCTTTAAAAATTTCATAAAAATTCTAATTAAATTTTTACAAGCATTTTTCCTATGTTTTTACCTTCTAATAAATCAATGAATGATTTTGGCGTATTTTCTATACCCTCGTAAACAGTTTCTTTAAATTTAATTTTATCTTCTAATAGCCATTTAGCCATATCGGTTTCAAACTGTTCTCGATCATTTTCATGATCAAAAATTATAAAACCTTTAATAGTTAGTCTTTTTACAAGAACATGAGCCATATTTTTTAAACCAGAACCAGGATTAGTTGCATTCATTTGGGATATCCTTCCACAAATTACAATTCTTCCAAAGTTCTTCATTTGAAAAATAGCTGATTCTAAGAAATCGCCACCTACATTATCAAAATATAAATCAAATCCTTCAGGACAAACTTCTTTAAGATGCAAAACAAGATTTTCAATTTTTTTATAGTTAAACGCATGATCAATTTTTAAATCATTTTTTAACCATTTAACTTTTTCATCTGATCCTGTACTTGCAATTACTTTACAACCCATATTTTTTGCAATTTGACAAACAGTAGATCCAACACTACCTCCAGCTGAAGAAACAAGGATTGTTTGATCTGGTTTTAACTCACCATGTTTAAAAAGTCCTATATAAGCTGTATGACCTGTCATTCCAAGTGGACCTAGATATGTTTGTATAGGAATATTTATTGGCTCAATTTTTTTTAGATCATTGGAATTACAAACAAAGTAATCTCTCATTCCGAAATTACTAAAAACAATATCTCCTTCTTTAAAATTTTTGTCTTCAGACTCTTTAACTATTCCTAACGCATAACCTTCCATCTCTTCACCAATATTAAAAGGTGGTTTATAGTTTTTTCTTTCGGTCATCCTTGCCCTCATATAAGGATCAACTGAAATCCATAAATTTAAAACCAATATATTGTTCTTAGTATCTAAAGATATCTCTTTTGTTTTTATTTCAAAGTCAGTTTCTTTTGGTAAACCTGTAGGGATATAGTTTTTTAAAGCTACAAATTTGCTTGTTACAGGCATTGATTATGATCCCCAAATAATATCAAGAATTCTCTCTCTTTTGCATGCTTTCTTATATTTTAAATAATTTTCTAAATATACTTGATAGTAATCTTGATGCTTATCTTCTGCTATGTAAAAAATCTCAAATTCTTTGACATATGTAACGACTTTTTTTTTAAATTTCTTTTCTAATCTTTTTATATCTTTCTCGATTAAATCTTTTTGATAATCATTTTCGTAAAATGCCACAGATCTGTAGCTGTATCCTTTATCACAAAACTGGCCGTAAGCATCAAATGGATCAATATTAAGCCAGAAGTTTTTCAAGAGTTCTTTATAGGATATTTTCTCTTTGTCATAAATTATTTCAACAACCTCAAAATGACCCGTATCTCCGTAAGTGACTTCCCTATATGTTGGATTAGCAGTGATCCCTCCTGAGTAACCTGATATAACTTCTTCTACACCTTCTAACATTTCAAAGGATTCCTCCATGCACCAGAAACAACCTCCTGCAAAATATGCTTTATCTTTTGAATGAGAGAATGATGTCGAGATAAGAAATAATAATAAAAAGTAGTAAAATAACCTCATATTCAAAATATATAATAATGAGTGTTTAAATCTATGGTATTAAAGGTAGCTACTTATTTAAGTAGCATACCTTTAATAAATCTATTTTATTTTTTTTGATATTTAGCAGCTTCTTCTGATCCACTAGTTGCAGACCCTTTACTGTAAGAATGCGCACCCATTCCTGCTAATTGGCCATCTTTTACAATCAAATATTGATTTCTAATTTCTTTTCCTTCAAAGAAACATTCCAATATTTCTCTAACACCATCTGCATATCTTGCTTGAGCAGATAAAGATGTACCAGAAGTGTGAGGTGTCATTCCATGATTTGGCATTGTTCTCCATACATGGTCGTTTGGAGCAGGCTGTGGAAACCATACATCACCTGCATAACCACTTAGCTGTCCACTTTTTAGGGCTTTAGCTATTGCATCTCGATTACAAATTTTACCTCTTGCAGTGTTAACTATGTATGCTCCTTTTTTCATTTTACTTATCATTTCATCATCAAACAAATTTTCAGTTTCAGGATGAAGTGGGCAATTAATTGTAACAACGTCGCAAACTTTTACCATAGACTCCACTGACTCATGAAAAGTTAAGTTTAGTTCTTTTTCAACACTGTCAGGTAATTTATGTCTGTCAAAATAGTGCAAATGAACGTCAAATGGTTTCATTTTTCTAAGTGCATCTAAACCGATTCTTCCAGCAGCAACGGTTCCTATATGCATTCCTTCAACGTCATAACTTCTCTGAACAGCATCTGCAATATTCCATCCACCTTCATTAACTATTCTATGTTGATTGTGATAATCTCTAACCATTGAAACAATCATCATTACTATGTGTTCAGCAACTGATCGAGAATTACAGAAAGTTACTTCAACAACATCAATTTTATTATCCATTGCTGCTTGTAAATCAACGTGATCAGAACCTATTCCTGCTGTAATTGCCATCTTAAGGTTTTTAGCTTTAGCGATTCTTTCTTTAGTTAAATAATAAGGGAAAAATGGTTGAGAGATAACAATGTCAGCATCAACAATATGTTTATCCGCTTCGCATCCATCTCCATCTTTACTGTTAGTAACAACCAACTCGTGTCCATTACTCTCTAAAAACTTTCTCAAACCAAGTTCACCTGAAACACAACCAAGTAATTGGCCTGGTGTAAAATCTCTTCCTTTAGGCGATGGCAATGTCATTCCATCTGGATATTTCTCTAATTTTGGTAAATCCGACAGAGGATAAGATTTAGGCATTCCTCCTTTTGGATCATCATACAATACACAAAGTACTTTCATTTTTACTCCTATTACTAGCTTCTTAAAGCTGAATTATTAATTATTATTTAAAAAGACTAGCACAAGTTAAATAGGACTAGCAAACAAATTGTGTTTATTTTGGGTAATTCCTTTTAGCAATAAATTTGTTCAAGATTATGCCGAAAACTATCACAATAATTGATCCACTTATAACTGGGGATATTAAATATTCAAATGAAACTGATCCCATGATCACAATTATAGGATTTCCTCCAGCAGGAGGGTGGGTTACATTAAGAATAATCATTAATCCGACACCTATTCCAACAGCAACAGGTATAATAATATATATCGGGAGCGGAACGAAATTCACGAATATCACACCAACAAGCGAGGTTAAAAAATGACCAAAAAATATATTTTTAGGTTTTGCAAAAGGACTTTCTGGATAACCATAAAGTAAAACCATTGTAGAACCAAAGGAAGCAATCAAAAATAATCCATAAGGTGTTTTATAAGTAAGCAATGACAAAACCCCAATTGTCAAAGTAGAAAATATTGCAGCGATAACAGGTTTTTTAATATCCAAATTATTCATCAATGTTGAGTTTTTTAAGTGCAATTAATGGCATTAATACACAGTTTTTTCTAGGTATATTTTTTTTATTAAACAATTTTTTAAATTTATTTAGATTTTTTGGCAAAGGTTTAATTTCTTTTTCAAAATAATCGATAAGATTTTTTAATAAATAATTAACTTTATTTTTATTATTTTTGATAAGTTTATGAGATATTAAGCTTGCAGAAGCCTGACAGTATACACAAGACTTTGTCTGATACCCAACATCTTGTATTATATCTTTCTTAATATTAACTCTCATTTCAATTATATCACCACAAGTTTTATTTTTGTATTTCGATCTATGGGTATAATCTTTCAATATCTTATTATTAGTCGTGTCGGATGCAATTTTTATTATATCTAAATCCATATTTATTTAATAATATCACTTAAAATTTATAAAAAATAAATTAATTTATGCCTGATTTAAAAAATCCTAAAGTAGCTATTCCAATTGTTTTATTTGCAGGCATACTTTGGTCATTTGGACCATATGTTGTAAGACATATAGATCAACCCGAAACTGTCCCTTGGCAATACTTGTTTGCGAGAGGCATTGTTATTTTTTTATTGCTCAATGTTTACTTATTTTTGGAAGAAGGAATTTCATTTTATAAAAATTATTTAAAAATAGGGATATCTGGAATTATAGGTGGTGTCGGTTTAGGAACAGCAATGATAACTTTTATTTGGTCAATTACTAATACTACAGCAGCAGTAACTCTATTATGTTTAGCTGCTATGCCATTTATAACCGCGTTACTTGGTTTTCTTTTTTTAAAAGAAAAAATATCAATTACAGTATGGATATCAATTTTAGTTGCAGCATTTGGTATAATCGTAATGGCCTACGATAACACCGGAGGAAATTCGATAATGGGTCTAATATTTGGACTTGTATCAGCACTAGGTTTTTCAATTTTTTCAGTAAGCCTGAGATGGAGAAAACAAACTCCCACGTTTACAACTGTTGCTATAGCAGGCTTATTTTGTTTTTTATTTTCAACAGTTATGCTTTTAAATAACGATGCAAATTTTTTATCTTCAAATAAAAACGAAGCATTATTTGCTACTCATGGAACACTTGTATGCATGGGCTTAATTCTTTATTCAATTGGATCAAAACATATTCCAGCAGCTGATTTGACTTTATTATCTTTGACTGAAGTTATAGGAGGAATATTTTGGGTTTGGCTTCCATGGCTTGGAATAAATGAAATTCCTTCAACTAACACAATTATTGGTGGGTTCTTTATTTTTTTAGCTATATTTTATTATAGTATGATAATGCAATCTAATAGAAGATTTATTGGATTAAATTAATTTTACATGGTTCAAAATAATAAGATTGTTAATAGTTGGAATGAATGGGATCCATTAAAACATGTAATTGTTGGAAGAGCAGATGGTACTTGTATTCCAGCACCCGAACCTGCTTTAGATGCTAAAGTTCCAGAAGACTCTGATATGCGAGGAACTTATGGTCCAAGAACTAAGGACACTGTAGATAAAGCCAATGAACTATTAGATAACTTTTCAAATTTGCTTGAAAAAAGGGGTATAAAAGTTGACAGACCTACACCTTTAGATTTTAATCAACCAACATCAACTCCTGACTGGAAAGCCGAAACTATGTTTGGATGTATGCCACCTAGAGATGTTTTGTTAACTGTGGGAAATGAAATATTAGAAGCTACAATGAGCTATAGGTGCAGATGGTTTGAGTACCTATGTTACAGACCTTTATTAAAAGACTATTATAATAAAGATCCAAATATGAGACATGAGTCAGCACCAAAGCCTAGATTAACAGACGCAGATTATAGAAAAGACTATTTGTCAGATAAAATTGGTGTAACTAAAAGACTTGAATGGACAGAAAATAAATACTTTGTCACAACAGAGGAAGAGCCATTATTCGATGCCGCAGATATTCTAAGATTTGGAAAGGATTTGGTTGTACAACACGGATTTACAACTAATCTAAAAGGTATCGATTGGATAAAAAGACATTATAAGGATCATAGAGTTCATGCTGTAAATTTCCCGGGCGATCCATATCCAATTCATATTGATGCAACCTTTACCCCAATTAAAGAAGGGTTAATTATTAATAATCCACAACGAAGACTTCCAAAAGAACAAAGAAAATTATTTGAAGATAATGGATGGGAAATTATTGATGCTGCACAACCTGCTCATAATTCCCCACCACCACTTTGTTACTCCTCAGTATGGCTATCGATGAATGTTTTAGTACTTGACCCTAAAACTGTATGTGTTGAAAAAAGTGAAAAATATCAAGCTGAACAGTTAGATAAATTAGGTATGGAAGTTATCCCTGTAGAGTTGAGAGATGCATATGCTTTTGGTGGAGGACTTCATTGTTGTACAGCTGATGTTTATAGAGAAGGTACTTTGAAAGATTATTTTCCAAAACAATAAAATGAATGCAAAAATAAATACGAAACGAAAAAGAGTAAAATTCGCTTCAGATAATGTAACTGGCGCTTGCCCAGAAGTTTTGGATGCAATTATCAAAGCAAACGATGGTATTGCCCCTCCGTATGGCAATGATGAAATTTCAGGAGTATTACAAGAAAAATTTTCAAAAATTTTTGAAAAGGATGTAATTGTTTATCCTACAGCATCAGGGACCGCATCAAATGCTTTAGCACTTTCTGCTATATCTCCATCGTTTGGAAATATTTATTGCCATAAATTTTCTCATATCAATGTTGATGAGTGCGGAGCCCCTGAATTTTATACCGGTGGTGCAAAACTTGTTCCATTAAATGGTAAAGACGGCAAAATAACAGTTAATGAGCTAAATGATAATATTGGAGGATTTGGAATTGTGCATCACACTCAACCATCAATTGTTAGTATAACTCAAGCTACAGAAACTGGTGAAGTTTATACCTTAGATCAAATTAGAAATATTTCAGAAATTGCACATAAAAAAAATTTAAAAGTACATATGGATGGTGCTAGATTTGCTAATGCTTTAGTTTCACTAGATGTTACTCCTGCAGAAATGACGTGGAAATCAGGGATAGACATATTATCTTTTGGAGCAACAAAGAACGGATGTATAGCAGCAGAAGCAATTATTATATTTAATAAAGAATTAGTTGGTAATTTACCTTTTTTGTTAAAAAGATCTGGTCATTTATTATCTAAAATGCGTTTTGTTTCTGCACAATTAGATGGGTATATCTCAAATGATGTTTGGTTAAAAAACGCAAGACATGCAAATTTAATGGCAAAAAAATTAAGTGATGGTTTAGTTTCTAGTAATCAAGTTAAACTTGAATATCCAACTGAGGCAAATGAAGTTTTTGTTAAACTCCCAAAAAAGATGGTTGAGCATTTAAATACAGAAGAATATATGATGAGCAATGAGGAATTAGGTGGTAAGACAGTTAGACTTGTCACAGCTTGGAATACTAAAAGTAGTGAAGTAGACGAATTTCTAAAAACTATATCTAATTAACTAGGATTTTCTTTTAAAAATTTAATATAGTTGATTACTTCATCAAATTTGTCATCAGGAATATCTTTATAAGTAGAATTAAATTTGTTTTTTACACATATTGCTACATGAGCATATGGATTTTCCTTTTGGATGATTTGGATGATCAGGAAGTTGACCATGTAAATAATCGCCAGCTTCCTGAATTAAAACCCAGAGTTTACGCCGATTATCTTCATTCATTTACTACAAAACCTTGAAACATCTCCAAAAGTTCTAGTTGTGGTTCTAGTTGTCCCATAAAATCCTACATTATTAAATATTAATCTTAAAGACAATTTTCTACCCTTGATTAGCTATCCAAAATAATTCAACGTAATCTTTTTCATTAGCTAAACGAAGTTCTTCCACATCTTTGGTGTTTATTTTCTTTGCATCTAATGATCGAAGGAGTTTTTTATTTCTACTTATTAATTTATTTTTAATATCATCCTTTTTGATTCTATTGCTCATGCTCGAATTAATTGATTTGTTCACATAAACCAAGTTCCATAGATCATCTGAGTACATGTAAGACCACGGAATAATATGATCTATTGATAGATCATTTTCTGGAATAGCTTTACCTGTTATGAAACATACCCTATCAGGGTTTTCATGATCTAAAAATTGCTTAAATTTTTTAAGTGATTTTCTTTTAGGTTCTTGATCTCTATCAACACCTCTTACTTTTTGCGAAATACGAGGGGCATTATTCAGATCTTCCAATTTTTGAGACCATCTGTAATTTATTAGTTGAAATAATAGTTTGGAATGGTGTTTTATAATATCAGGTTGATGTAAAATTAGATGCTTATCTCCCTTTTTATATTTATAAGTATCATAAGTTTTACTTCCTAAATTTAAAAATCTCCAAGAAACGTCGTAGGTTAGTGTTTTGCTAATTTTAGTAATATCAACATCTATTTTGTCTTTTATTCGAATATAGTTAATAGGTTTTTTGTCAAAATTCTTTTCATATTTATTAATTTCATTTTTTACAATTTGAATAATAGTAGGCCTCTTTTTTAAGTTAGATCCTTGTTCTAGATTAAAAAATATTGTTTGATCCCAATAATATTTGAACATTAGCTCAGAAAGGTGATTAAAATGAATCTTTTTATCAGTATGATTGCAGGAATATTCAACTAAGGCTCTACACCAAGCCATTTTATAGGTGTTATCCATCGAACAATTTGAAATTAGATCAGTAAACTCTTCAATATACTTATTCAAAAGTATTCCCACTCAACAACAAACCCAGAACCACGATCCCTAAAAGTTTTTTCATTTTAATTTTGATTTTCTATATCTTTACAAGAATATCCTAGATCATTGATTTTAAGTTTTTTACAAGTCTTTGCATGTCTTATCTCATCATAATAAGCTATTTGAGTTTTATCTGGCCCAGGTGTTCTTGAAAGAAAAGATCTGTAAATACCAACATGAAATTCAATATTTTCTCCTTTTTCTTGCGTCATACCTTTGTGGTGAAAAGCAAGTTTACCATTAATCCAAATTTTAAAAAAACCATTTTCCTTGTGTGTCCATTTTGCATTAACTAAAATATCGTTCCATCTGCCAAGTGTTTCTGAATGATCTAATAGTTTTTTTAGTAAAAATTTCTTATTTATATATTCATCTACTGCAATCCAATAACCACCTCCCTCATTTACATGACGTTCAGATTGATTATCAAAAGCAAATGCAGGTGGATTATCAGCATCATTATGGAATTGTGCTAACATAGTCTTAGCAGGAAATATCTTTTCATAATCATTAGGCAAATATAGTGACCAAGCAGTCCATGTAGTTTTTTTATTAACACAACAAATTAGTAGTTCGGATCTTTCCCTATCATTCCTGGCATCCCAACCCCAGCCATCACCATTTCTAACTTCAAATCTTAAGGATTGTTTTCCAAATCTAACAGGATGATTATCAGATTTATTAACAATTTTGACTATATGCTGTCTTTTTGATTTATCTGATTTGAGTATTGCTTTAGGGGTAACACGCCATTCATTCCAAGTATCAAATTCTTTAACTTTATCAAAACCCTGGACTATATCTTTATTTTTTTTGATTTCTTTCAAAACTTCTTCTACGCCAGCAAACACGTTTTCACATATTAATAAACCCAGAACCACGATCCCTAAAAGTTTTTTCATTAGTTTATATATTCTTTAATTATAGATCCAATTGTTGGCATAGACCTTAATCCGTGACCTCCATCAATAATATGTAACTTAACTTGTAGTTTTTTCTTTTTAAGTAAATCATAATAATATTTTGAAACTCCTGGAGCTGTATTTTTATCATCTTTTCCAACAATTAATATATTGAGAGATTTTAAATCTATATCTTTATAATTGAAACTTGGTGAGTTTTTTTTTAATTCTTTCAATTGAGATTTGGTTTCCCATTTTTTACCGTTGCTTAGTTTTTTTCTAATTTCCCAATCACACGGGCAAGAGATCAAAATATTCATATCAACTAATCCTGGTACTTTTCCATGAATAGTACCTCCCTGATAAGCTCCTCCAGAATGACCAATTAAAATTAGTTTTTTTGGTTTATAATATTTTTTAAGATTTTGTAATGCAGGTACTAGTATTTGAAAATTTTTCCAATCATAATTTACTACTGTACTCTTTATAGCGTTACGAGGTCCTGATGAATATCTATCCTCTTCACTACTGCCTCTTTCTCTAATAAAGTAACCAGGTCTTGCAAAAAGAAAAATATTGTTATCATCGTTTATTAATTCTTTTGCAAATCTAATTTGACTTTTTTTGGGTATTCCTGGCCTTGGAGAATTAGGACTACCATCACCATGAAGAAATACTATTAAGTTTTTTTTACTCTTTTCAATTTTTCCTAAATTTAAAATTGCTATACATTTGTTTTTACCTGCTGATATATATTTTATGAAATCCTCTTTTTCACAAGCGTTAGAGTTTCCACTCAACAACAAACCAAGAAACACGATCCCTAAAAGTTTTTTCATAATCCAAGATTATCAAATCTCGAACCATGAGTCTATTTGCTTTAAAAATGGCTGTTTGATTTATCTCAAAAAGTTCTAGTTGTGGTTCTAGTTTGACTGTAAAATTGATGAGTCTTTAAGCGATTTAATTCAAGGTAACTTTTTAATATCCGCATAAGTACTGTAGAATATTGTAGCTTAATGTGGATTAAGTTGCTCCTCTAATCCCGTAAATAATCGCCAGCTTCCTGAATAATTTTCCAGATTTTCTGGGAGTTTTCTGGCGTCATACTACTTATAAAAATTATTTCATTTTATAGTAGGTACAACTAAAAGACGACTAATTGGCATTGAAAAACGTCCTTTTCTTTCAGCATAATTACTATCTTTGGATATTGCCAGGATGTTAGATAGATCTGCAATCATTGTTTTCCTTTTTTTTGGTTTTAAGACAAAAGCAGCATAAAAAAATCCTGCTGCAATTTCAGCCACTCGTGTAACGGGCCCATACATAGATACAACATTTGTTTCTATAGTCACATTAGCTCCTGGAAATGTTTTATTTGCAAGATCACTTAGGCTTTTAGTTCCTCTTATCCTTGGGTCACCCAAATCAATCTCTCCATAACTAGGTATTTCTTCTTGTACGTAGCTATAAATTAAATCGTGTACTTCTTTATACCCTGGGGCTGTATTCATTGGTCCATCAATTAAAGCTGCAAATCGACCTTTAGTATTTAAAACTCGTCTGACTTCATCCAACACAGGAGTTATAGGGTCCATTAATGTTAAAGCCCAATGACATAGCACTATGTCAATAGAGTTATCATTGATTGCTGACAAATTTTGTGCTTTTGACTCAATAAGATTAACTCTACTGTTTATAAGAAGTTTCTTAGCTAACTTTAATTCTTCAGGACACATGTCTACACCTTTTAAATTTAAATTTTTATTTCGATCAAATAAGATTTTTAATAATGGACCTGACCCACAAGCAAGATCTAATACATTTAAACGCTCGTTATTAGGCACAATTTCTGCTAGCCATTCATAACTATTACGTCCAGCTTCATCGCGACACGAACTTGCGCATGCTTCGGTAAATCCAGCATGTTCTTGATGCACAGTTCTTAAATGATCAACTAAAGCATTACTATCAGGATGGAGATTGCGAGTAAGACTGTCAGTCCAGATCGAATTTAGCCCATTTTGATTATTTATGTTTTTCATGATTTATCTTTAATTGGCCAACAAATTGGATTTAGCGGGCTAGCAGCTAAGTCCCCTGGTTTAACATTAGGCATAAATTTCTGCCAGTCACCCGAAACCATTGTAGGTGAATTAACTACCCTCGCTCCATCTCGGTAATAAGTATTGGCTAGAGCAACTCTGCTACGATTGGTTCGATTACGTGAAGCTGTATGAAAATTCAAATTATGGTGAAAGCTAACTTCGCCTAGTTCAAATGGAGTTTCATTTATCATTACATTATTTTTTGAAAAAATGTTTGAGACCCCACGGTCGTATCCAGTACCAATCTTTTCAAACTCAACAGATTTAACTAATTTGTGCACACTTAGTGGATACGCAAAAGAGAGTGGTCCCATCTCAAGAGGGGTTGGTTGACCTGGTACCCAAGCTGTAACTACATCGTTAGTATCTAGAGGAAAATGATGATCGTCGAAGTGCCATGGCGTACGACCACAACCAGCTTGTTTAGCTAGTACATTGTCATGGTAAAGTCTAACTGCTGGTACCCCAAGAAGATCTGCTGAAATTTGCCCTAGACGTGGCGATAACACGTAAGCACGAAGGAGTGCGTTGTCAGGCCAAATCATCTCAAGACTAAGGAAACGGTCATGTGCTCCTTTATCTGGATCAACCTTAAACTCTTTCTTTAATAGATTAATTAATTCAGCTCTAAGTTTTAACACAGCTCCAGGTGAAAAAACCTTCTTTAGTTTTATAAAACCATTTTTTTTAAAAAAATCGATTTGATCGTTCGTTAACTGGTAGGGCTTTGCTAATTGTGAGATAACTTCATCATCACTTGGTATTTCAATTTCTGGTAAGGGATCGGCATTAATAATTTCATCTTTTTTAACATCATTATCTGCAAGACTAACGTACCAGTCCCACCAAGCCTGATTATCTTTATCCCATGGTTTGCTTATATCAGAAGCATCAGGTATTTTAGGATTTAATTTTTTGTTAGAGGTCGTCATATAAACTATTTTTTATTTTGTTTTTTAAATTTTAGGAGATTTCTGGACCGATACCACTTTAAACTTTTTTATTTCAAAAAGTTATCGTTATGGTTTTAGTTACATTATTTTTTCAAGTTTCCAAGCTTCATCTTTAGCATTAAACTTTGCGTTCCAGTCTTTTGATCTTTGATCTTCAAATAAGGCATAAAATTTTTCTTCATCAGTGACATTTGCAATAAAAATCATTTTACCTTCACGAATGTGTGCCCATTCAAATGATGATGTGCATTTTGCAAGATCATCTTTAAACATACTGTATAATTCATCTGCATCTTTTTTAGTTCCTTCATAAGTTGTTGTTCCAACAAAATTCATAGTTTTTCCTTTCTTTAGTTACTTAAATTAATAGAGACTCAACAAATTCCCAATCGATAAGATTTTCAACAAATTTATCTAAATATTCAGGTCTTCTATTTCGATAATCTATATAGTATGAATGTTCCCAGACATCACAACCAAGTATTGGTTTTAAGTTATCAATTAAAGGATTAGCAGCATTAGCTGTTTTTGTCACAACTAATTTGTCATTATTCAAAGATAACCAACACCAACCTGATCCAAACTGAGTTATACCAGCTTGTTTAAATTGATCTTTAAATTTTTCAACACTCTCAAAATCCTCAATAATTTTTTTCTCAAGTTTTGATGGAATATTTCCACCACCTTTTGGTTTCATGCATTTCCAAAAAAGATTATGGTTCCAATGCTGGCTTGCATTATTAAATATTCCAGCTTTTGAGTTATCTTTTGAGCTTTTTACAATTATATCTTCCAATGACATTTCAGCCATATCTGTATCTTTTATAAAATTATTAAGATTTGTTATATAGGTTTGATGATGTTTTCCATGATGTAACTCTAATGTTTCTTGTGACATTATTGGAGACAAAGCTTCATTAGAATAATCTAGTTTTGGTAATTCAAATATCATAGTTGTTTCTTATAATATTTTCTTATAAATAAACTTAATTAAGTTGACGCAATTGGATACAATATTAGTTTTCTAAAGCGTTTTCTTCTCTCATAAGAATAGGTCGACCATCTTGAGCAGTGTTTAAAGGTATAATTTTACCTTTGTATCTTGCGCATAATGTAGGTGCACTTCTCACTTGTTCTCCTAAACTTACTTCTAAATCTGCTATAACTAATTCAACCCCTTTCAATATACTCAATATCTTCATTGTTCCTCCGTTTTATGATGATGGCTTAAATATTAAACACAAGCCGTTATTACAATATCTCTTTCCTGTCGATCCAGGACCGTCTTCAAAGACATGTCCGTGATGAGCACCACATTTTGCGCAGTGGTATTCAATTCTTTTCATGCCAAAGCTGTAATCAACCTTAGTTTTGAAAGCTCCAGGAAGCGCCTCGGTAAATGACGGCCAACCAGTTCCACTGTCAAATTTTGAGCTAGACTTAAAAAGTTTAGCTCCACAATTTGCACAGTGATAAAAACCTTCTCTTTTCTCATAATTAAGAGGGCTTGAGAATGGTCGTTCAGTCGCTTCATTAAACATTATTTTTTTTTGGGCTTCTGTTAAATTTTGATTAATTATTTTTTTTGTTTCAGCTAATAAAATTTTGTATGGAAAGATACTGTATAATAATGATCCAAATATAGATAATTTAATAAATTTTCTTTTGTTCATAACTTTCTTATTAGATCAATATTACTTTATTTGAATGAGATATTTTGACAGCTTCGATTTTAAATTGGTAGCTTCATAATTAATGAAGCTACCAGTAAGATTATTGTCCAGGCACTTTATAGCCACTTGATACTTTTGTTGCATGATTTGCAATTTCATTCATTGGCGTTTCCTCACAAATAGCGATATTTTTAAGCGCACCACTTCCTTCAGTAGCCATTTTAATAGCGGCCATTTGCTCAAATGTGCCATGTGTTTCAACCATAAAGTCATACTGTCCTCTTAAATATGTGTAAGATTTCATTTCAGCTCCAACACTTTCAGAGCACTTTCTAGCGGCCTCAGATCTATCTGATCCAGGATCTTTTAGAAAACCTGCGAATGCTTTCTCTGTAAAATTACCCATTAAAAAAAATTTAGCCATAGATACCTCCTTTAAATGTATTATAGCACTAAAAATAAATTTTATAAATTTTTTATTGATTTATTAAAAGTTTATTCTTTTCAATCTGTAATAATTGTGGTGGTTCAAATACTCCACCAGGTATGTTACTGTTTGAAATATTAATTGCAGATTTAGCAACTATTCCTGCATTTATTGATCTATATTTTTGCAAACGCCCAACTAAAAATGGTGACACACATTTCATAGCATAAATTCCTATTTTTTCTCCTAATCTTTCCTCT
Organism: uncultured Pelagibacteraceae bacterium; assembly: GCA_902595465.1. Lineage (GTDB taxonomy): Bacteria > Pseudomonadota > Alphaproteobacteria > Pelagibacterales > Pelagibacteraceae > Pelagibacter. The sequence continues at coordinate 61,889 of CACJQE010000002.1, read as the reverse complement.
TTTCTTTTTCCAATTAAAAATGATGGTCTAATTATAATAAACTTTTTAAAGTTTAGTTCTTTTAATACCTCTTCAGCCATACCTTTATTTTTTAAGTATAAATTTGATGTTTTTGGACTAGCACCCAATGAAGATATAAAAGTAAAAATTTCCACACCATTATCCTTACAAATTTTTCCTATAGTTACAGGTAAATTATATTCTGTATTTATATAATCTTCCTTGTTAGGAGTTTTTTTTCTTGTTGTTCCAATGCAAAAAAAACAATCGTTACCTTTTATTTCTGATTTAATATTTTCTAATTTTGAAAAATCTGTTTGAACAACCTCTACTTTTGGATCGATTTTAGATATAGAAGACCTTACAAAAACCTTGATTTTTTTGTATTTTTCATTTTTTACTAATAATCTTAGCAAATCTCCACCTACTAATCCGGTTGAGCCGAATATTAAAGCTGTTTTCATAATTATAAACTTACACTAAATTTTCTTAAATTCGCTCAAATTATTTTGCTCTTCTATAGGTTCAGTCGATGGATTAAGTTCTATGCCAGCTGGAGTTATGGTTTGAGGCATAGGTACAAATTGTGAATCTGGGTTATCACCAGACTCTCTAACTTGCATTCTATATATTCCAAATAAACCAATAAATGAATGAAATATAATTAAGAAAATAAAAAATCCATTTTCTCCTAAAAATTCCATAAATAATGAGCACATAAAAGGACCATAAATCGCACCAAGTCCAAAAACAAATTGTAATCCTGCTCCTGCAGCTACAAATTTTTCTTTTGGTATAAAATCATTTGTATGTGCAAAAATTAATGCAAACATTGGAAGACTACAAAAAGAAAAACACATTATACAAATATAAAAAAATATTTTTGATGTGGCCAAACCTTCAGGCATGTACATTTGACTTGAAGAAATAATTGCTAAAAAACAAAATAAAGCCGCTCCAAATGTAGTATAAATAATCACAATTCTTCTATCTAAAACATCAGATAGTTTTCCTATTGGCCATTGACTTATTGCTCCAGATATAGCAAATAAAAAAGTTACTATAGAAACTTCTAAAATACTAAAATTCATTGAAGTGGCATAAACTGCAATCATTGAGAAAACGGCTGAATGAGATATTCCACACAAAAATGAACTTACAACACCAAATGGCGATGATTTATAAACTTCTTTGAGTTTCATACCTGATATTTTTTTAAAATTAGGTGCCTTCCTTTTTGTTAAAAGTATTGGAACAAGAGATAATGACATAAATAAAGATATCAGTATAAAAGGTTGAAAATTTTCTGGTTTACTAAAGTTTATGAAAAACATCCCAATTGCCATAGAAGCATACATAACGATCATGTAGATTGATAAAACACTACCTCTATTCTTATTTGTAGATCTATCGTTTAACCAGCTTTCAGCAACTGTATAAAGACAAACCATACTAAATCCAGAAATCATTCTAAGCACAAACCAGGAAAAAGGATTTACAAAAATTGAGTGTAATAATACGACAATTGAGGTTACAGAAGCAAAAGCTGCAAAAACTCTAATATGCCCAACTCTATGAATTAAAGATTGTATAATCTTTGCTCCAATAAAATATCCAACAAAGTATCCAGAAAATAAAAAACCTGTCGATGATAGACCAAAATTTTCTTTAACTGCTCTAACACCTAAAAGAGTACCTTGAAAACCATGAGCTAGCATTATAAATGCCATACCTGTAAATAGAGCCCAAGAGTTTTTTATAATTTTATTCATAAAATTAGCGGTGTTTATGGGCGATCTAATTTTAAATCAAGACAAATTTTGAAAAAAAGAAAAATAATTTTAACTAGAGGAAGATTTTAATTTTAGATACGAGTGAACAGCTATAGTAAATATAATTACCAGTCCACCAACTATTGTCTCTAGACTAGGCTGCTCTTTGATAACTAACCAAACCCAAATGGGTCCTAAAATGGTCTCAAGAAGAAAAAACAGATTAACTTCCTCGGCAGGTATAAATCTTGGAGCAATCGTCACCAAAACGAATGGTATTGCTACACACAAAATACACATTAAAGGTATATAAATCAGGTCTTTTTCAACTAACTCATAACTTTCAACGAATAAGAGAGCAAATAGAGCTACTGTAAGCTTACCGACAACTGCTGAAGGTAGCAAATCTCTATCTTTTGCCGATCTGATTATTACCGCGTTGGTGGCGAGTCCAAAAGCTGTTGTTATACCCATAAGATCACCAAATAAGTTACCCATCTCTAGAGAGTCGTAGAATATATATATTACAGCTACTAAGGTAATAGCTATAGCTATCCAAGTCTTCTTATCGGGAACCTCTTTTAGAAATACTGCACCAAGGATTGCTGAAAGCATGGGTGCCATTGCAATCATTATTAATGTATTTGCTACATTTGTATTTTGGATTGAAATTATAAATGTGATGTTACAAATCGAAAAACTTATAATATAAAAAATACCAGCATAACCAACATTCAAAAATGCTTTAATAAAGTTTTTTTTATAAAATATAAGAAGGCCAATTAATACAGCTACAAATGGTATCGCACCTCTATAGAATAATAACCCCCATGTATCTATCGAAGATAATCTTATAAAAAGTGAATCTGGTGTGATGAACATCACAGCTATAAATGCAAGAGATGATCCTTTTTGCTGATTTGATAAGTTTTTCAACTATAAACCTTTCCAAAAAGTCTTAGCCAAGTTTATCTGAGATAAATCAAAGTATGTTTTTATACCCGTTGGTGATGTTACATTTATATCTCCATTTAACTTTCCATCAATAAAGTCTATTCCCGCAAAGTAAATTCCGTCTTTCTTAATTTTTTTTGCAATTATATTTGAAATTTTTAGCTCTTTATTACTTAAAAATGCGATTTTAGGTTTTGCACCTTTGCTCATGTTGCTCAATATTGATCCTGATTTTGGAACTCTAGATATAGCTCCGCAAACCTTACCATTTATAATAAAAACTCTTTTATCTCCAAACTTAATTTTATTTAAAAATTTTTGACACATAATGTGACCGTGTTTTTTCAATATTTGTTTTATTTTAAGTAAATTAAGCTTCCCTGAAATAAGATTTATATCATTGCCACCATAGCTATGAATAGGTTTAATTATTATCTTTTTATGTTTTTTGAAAAATTTTTTAATTTCAATTAAATCTTTAGTAAATATTGTATCCGCCATATAATTTTTAAAATTTAAAGAATAAAATTTTTCTGAAATATTTCTTACTGAAGTAGGATCATTAATAATTTTTGTTTTATCTTTGATTCTATCTAACATTAATGTTGTAGAAATATATTCCAAGTTAAAAGGTGGATCCTGTCTGATTAAAATATATTTTGCAAAGGATAAGTCTAATTTTGATTTTTTTAGAATTTTATAAAATTTCTTTTTTGAATAATCAATTTTAATAAAATATCCTTCACTTACAGTTTTTCCTCTTATATTCGATAAATTTTCTGGATAATAATAAAATAATTTATAACCCTTGTTTTGAGCTTCATGAGCTAAAAAAATAGTAGTATCTGTTTTGATATTTAATTTTTTTAAATTATCACCTTGTATAGCAACAATTTTATTGGTCATATAAATCATTCAAATTTTCGGAATTTGAATACTTACTTATTATATTATCAGCATTTGTTTTTTTATTTTTTACAATTTTTTCTAAGTGATCTAAAAACTTTGCTTCACTTAATTTTTTTCTATTTAAAAAGTCTCTCTTTTTTAATCCTGATTTTGATATGTCTATTAGTCTTTCTGCCCAATACGAAATATCCTTGCCCATCAAATTTGTTTTTAAGCCATTTTTAGGGGCATTTTTATAAGCTGAAAGCACTTCATTAGCTTCCCAATTTTTAATTAAATCTAAAGCTTCTTCCAGATTTCCATAAAGTAATCCAGTAAATAGGGCAGGACCAGCACACAAACACTCCCATCCGCACGCATCCATTGATCTTAATTCGATATATTTTTTTAACCTATTCTCTGTAAATATGGTTCCTAAATGCGTATCAAGATCATTAGTACTAGGAATTTTATTTCCAATTTCTTTAATTTCTCCATTCATAAAGTTTTTAAATAAATATTTTTTTCCAGATATATAATTGCCTTCACTTTGTAAAAATAAGATTGGATAATTCATAATATAATCTGCATATTTTTCAAAATTTACATCTTTTAAAAAAAACTCAGGCAATCCACCTCTAGATGTTTCTTGCCAAACTTTAGATCTGTAAGATAAGTATCCACTATTACTTTTTTCAACTATAGAGGAGTTTGCAAAAAGTCCGATAGATATTGGAACTAAATTATTTGCCAATTTAAATTTTTTTATAAAATCTTCTTCTGAAGTATAATCTAAGTTTAATTGCGTACCTGCAGTTTTATACATCATATCCAAACTTAGTTTTCCTCCAACAGGCATATCTTTGGTCATAACCTCATACCTTTTTTTTGGATTATTAGGTATATCCTCAAGTTTAGATATAGGATCATATCCAGAGCTTACTATTTTAAAATCTAATTTTTCAATTACCTGATTTAATTCAAATAAATATTCATGAGATTCAGCACAAGCTTCATGAATATTATTTAATTTAGCTCCAGATAGCTCTATTTGATTGCCAGGCTCTAAAGTAATACTTTTACCATTCTTAGTTAACGCTATTGGATTTTTTTCCTCAAAATTAGGTTTCCAGCCAAACTCATATAAATTTTCAAACATTTTCTTGATTTTGGAATAATCAATTCTGGTATTTGTTTTTTTATCAAAAATGAATTTTTCATGCTCAACTCCAATCTTTAAATTAGATTTATCCTTTGAGCCTGACTGAAAATGTTCTATTATTTGTTCCTTTGTTTCTATCATTAGCTTATATTGTTTCTTTCTAGATAATCTTCAATTTCCTTTATATTACTTAATTTGTTAGAGCAAGTTTGATTTTTACATATAACAATTTTTGCCTCTTTTCCCTTATTATCTAGATATTTAAATGTAGCCCTGGTAAAAAATTTTTTTTGTAAGTACTTTTTTATATTAGGATCTAAATTTTGCTTTCCATGAATTGTAAAAGATATACTTTCATTACAAATATCCAATGATTTAACAAAACTAAACATTTGTGCAAAATTTGAGTTTAAAACTTGGTGGAAACTTTTCTTTAAAATCTCAATTTTTTCAAACCATATTTTATCACTAGTTATTATATATAGCTTGTTGCATAAGTTTAAATACACACTATTTCCATTCGGTATATTATTATCATTAAGATCTACTGGTTGAACAAAAAGGTCATTATCTAATATTTTATTTTTTTGCATTAATCCTGATTTTTTATCAAAGAAGTATTCCCAGGTTTCTATTAATATATCTTTTGCTTTTTCTAAGTTTTTAACCTCACCATCTAATTCATAAATAGTTATTAAAAGACTAGCATAGTATACGTAATCTTCCAAAAAAGCGTCAATCTCTGTGTCTTGGTAACAATGGAAAACTTTGTCTGATAAATATTTTTCCAATATATTTATACCAGTAAGAGTATTTTGTTTTAATTCTTCATTATCAGTTACTAGCGATGAAAGAAGAAGTGTTTCTAATAAAAAACAATTTTGATCAGTTTGAGATTTATCATCAAATAATGGTTTAGTACGTTTGTTTCTTTGATCTAATAAAATTTTTTCTGTGTTTGAGATTTCTTTAATCTCATCGTCGGAAAGTTTATTATTAGTTTCTATTAAAATATTATTACCTTCAAAATTTCCCTCTTCAGTTAAATTATATTTTTTTGCAAATAAATTAAATTTAGGACCCAGAGTATTTTTTAGCTCTGCATAATTCCACACATAATATTTCCCCTCAACACCATCACTATCAGCATCATATGCAGATCCATAAAGATCAAAATCATTTTTAAATTCTGAATTAATAAAATTTACAGTTTGCTCTAACTTTTTTTTATAATAAAGATTATTGGTTTTTAGAAAGAATTTGTTTAACAATCCGATATATTGAATATTATCATAAAGCATTTTTTCGAAGTGGGGGACTATCCAATTTTCATCGACAGTATATCTTGCTATACCTCCAGCTAGATGATCATACATTCCTTTTGAAGAAATATTGTAAAGTAAAGTTTTAACAGGTTTGAAGTATTCTTCTTTTCCTGTTTTTAAATAAAAATAAAACATTGCATCAAATAAATAAAATTGGGGAAACTTAGGAGCTCCCTTGAAACTTCCATTATCTTTATCAAGGTGCTGTATAATTTTTTCTAAAAACGGTTCTAAAGGTTGATTTAATACTGCTGATCTTTGATTAATTTTACCAAATATTTCTTGCATTTGGGGCGCTTGATCAAGAATTTTCTCTCTATTCTTATTATATACGTCAGAAACATTATATAGAACTTTTTGAAAATCTGGTCTTCCATGCATTTCTTTTGGTGGGAAATAAGTTCCACCAGTAAAAGGAACACCATTTTCATCAAGAAACATCGATAAAGGCCAACCTCCTTGGGTTCCTGTTAAAATAGATAAACTTCTTTGAAAAACATAATCTAAATCCGGTCTTTCTTCTCTATCAACTTTAATATTTATAAATTTTTCATTCATTATCTTAGCTGTTTGATCATCTTCAAAACTTTCATGAGCCATAACATGACACCAATGACAGCTCGCATATCCAACACTGAGAAATATTGGTTTTTTTTCTTTTTTTGCCTGTTCTAAACTTTCTTTATTCCAAGCAAACCAATTTACAGGATTGTCTTTATGCTGCTTTAAATACGGACTTTTTTCTTCCTTAAGTTTGTTAGCCATGTTTTTTTTAAAAATTAGTGATGATAAAAAGGTTTTCTATCAAATATTTTTTTCACCATTGGTTCAAATTCTTCTAAAGACATAGATTTGTAATTAGGATCAAAAGAAGACTGGTCATATTTTTCACAAAAATCAACTGTATCTTGATAATATTTGTGATCTTTGAATTTATCCCTAGCGTTTCTATCTCCTCCTAAATGATGAGCACTGTAATAAGTTTGAAAAAGACCATGATGAAGTATTATCCAATATGTTTTTTCTGAAACATATGGTCTTATTATTGAAGCCGCATATTGAGAATGATTCATAGGTGCTAAGTCATCTCCTATGTCATGAAGTAAAGTTGCTACAACCATCTCTTCACTTTCTCCATTCTTGTACGCTCTTGTTGCTGCTTGCAAGGAATGTTCTAATCTAGTTATTTGATAGCCCTCAAGAGTTGTCGTTTGACTTGCAAGATATTTAAGTAGTCTATCTGCAGTTTTACGCTCAAAATTTTTTTCATACTTTTCTAATAATTCATAATCTTCTTTTGAACCATTTTTCATTTCAGTAAAATTTACTTTTTTCATTAATTACTAGACCCAGTACTTAATAATGATAATTGTGTAACTTTATCCTCTCCAAGTTCATCAATTATTTTTACTGGATAATCACCAGTAAAATGATGATCAGTTAATTGTGGATAAGCATCATTTCTCTTTTCAAAACCCATTCCTCGATACAAACCATCTAACGTTAAAAATTTAAGTGATTTTGCTTTTATAAATTCTTTTATTTCATCTACTGATTTATTTGCTGCTAACAGTTCTTTTTTTGTAGGTGTATCAACTCCATAAAAATCGGGGTATTTTATTTCTGGACTAGCTATCCTAACATGTATCTCTTTAGCTCCATTATCATACAACATTTTTACAATCTTTGAAGATGTAGTTCCTCTTACAAGAGAGTCATCAACTAAAATAATTTTCTTATTTTTAATAACTGAAACATTTGCATTTAATTTTAATTTAACTCCTAAACTTCTAATTTGCTGTGAAGGTTCTATAAAAGTTCTTCCAACATAATGATTTCTTATTAAACCTAGATCAAAGTTTATTTTTTTTTCTTCTGCATAACCTAATGCTGCAGCATTACCAGAGTCTGGAACTGGTACAACTAGGTCAGCTTCTAAATTATCTTCTTTAGCTAATTCTGCTCCAAATTTTTTACGATATTCATAAGCTGTTTTGCCATTTAAAATACTATCTGGTCTCGAAAAATAAATATATTCAAATACACATGGTCTTACTTTTTTTTGGGGAAATGGCTTAATACTTTTCAATTCATCATTTTCGACATAAACAATTTCACCATTTTCAACTTCTCTAACAAACTTTGCACCAATAATATCAAATGCACATGTCTCAGATGCAAAAACGTAAGAGTTTTTCAATTTTCCAATAACTAGAGGTCTAATTCCATAAGGATCTCTTACTCCAATAAGAGTATTTTGTGTCATCATTACTAATGCATATCCCCCTTGAATTTGAAACAGAGCATCAATAACTTTATCGATTGTCTTTGGTCTTTTTGATTTTGCTATTAGTTTTACTATGGTTTCAGTATCTGATGTTGTGTAAAAAATTGAGCCTTCTTCAACCATTTTATTTCTAAGTGTTATGGCATTTGTTAGGTTGCCATTATGCGCAACTCCAATTCCACCTGAATTAGTATCAGCAAAGAATGGCTGCACATTTCTTAAAGCAGTTCCGCCAGTTGTAGAATATCTATTGTGACCTATTGCATAATTTCCTGGTAAGTTTTTTAAAACTTTTTCATCGTTAAAGTTATCACCAACTAAACCAAATCTTTTTTCAGAGTGATATTTTTCGCCATCAAATGATACAATTCCACAACCTTCTTGCCCTCTATGTTGTAATGCATGAAGTCCTAAAGCCGTTAAGGTCGATGCTTCTGGTGTGTTGCTTATACCAAAGACGGCACATTCCTCTTTTAATTTAGGGTTATACATCTTGAACTTTTTCTTTAGCGTCTTCATATTGTTTTTGATTTGGAAATACCTTTATAAGATAGATACTACCTTTTTCAACCCAAGGAAATGTTAACGAATCTTTTAAATTTAACGGCCATTTTTTGCTATCGTAGACAACATCAATAGCAGTGAACAAACAAACAATTAGTACATAGCTTTTAGCGATTCCAAAGAAAAAACCAAAAACTTTATCGATTGAACCTAATCCAGTGTAAGTAACAACTTTACTTATTGCTTTATTTCCTAAAAGAATAAGAAATATTATTAAGATAAATAATATTACACCAACAGTTAAATCAAGAACATATTCACTGTCTAAAATACCATCAAAGTAAGGCTTTACTTTCGGAAATAAATAAATTGTTAAAATATATGCCAAAACCCATTTGGCAGCTGACAATAAACTTAAAACAAAACCTTTTCTAGATCCTTGAATTAAAAAATAAATGGTTAATACAAAAAAAATATAATCAAATAATGTTACTTGTATTAAAAAATCTTGAATATCTTCAATCATTAATTGAATGGTTTAATTTTAAGCAATAAAGAAGGTAAAAGTGTTAAAACTGAAACCATTGCAAGCAACATAGCAATCCCCGTGAATACACCAAAGTAAATTGTTGGTATAAAATTTGACATTACTAAAATTGAAAATCCAAAAACTATTGTAATTGAAGTATTTAAAATAGCTTTACCGACTGTTGAGTGGCACAATTTAAGTGTCTTATTATAACTTTTTAATTTTGCGTACTCCTCTTTAAATCTATAAATATAATGAATGCTATTATCTACAGCTATACCTATAGTTATTGCTGCTATTGTAATTGTCATCATATCAAGAGGAATTCCTAATAATCCAATCAAACCTAATATAAAAAAAGCTGCTATAAAATTTGGAACAACACCTATTAAAGCTAATTTTAAATTTTTAAAAAGAATTATAAACATTATAAAAATTCCAAGCATAACAAATCCAAGTGTTAAAATTTGAGATTTAAATAAACTTTGTAAAAGATTATTAAACAAAATTAATACTCCACCTAATTTATATTCATCCTTCTTTAAATTTAATTTATTTTCAAGATCTGAATTTATTTTAATAAGCAAATCATTTCTCCTCAGATTATCTAATGAGTCTTTGATTCTTAAGCTTATTCTAGCCTCAGAGTCTTTTATAGATATATATGGATCAACAATTTCTTTTTTTATGTTATCTGGGATCTTAGTATATAAGACGCCCATTTCTAAAGAGCCAAGTTCTTTATTATTATTTAATTGAGTAGCAACATCAATTATTGATGAAAAAGAGAGAACTTTTCCAATTGGCTCTAAAGAATCCAAATAATTATGAACTTTTTTTATCTTATCAATTTTGTCTTTAGTAAACCAATATTTTTCATCATTCTCATCTTCATCTCCCCAATCATCCTCTTCATTTTCTAATTTTTGTTCAGCTTCATCTTGTTTCGGAAATTTTAAAATAACTTCAAGAGGTGTTGTGCCACCCAACTTTTCATCAATGAGCTTCATTCCTTTATAAATTTCAGTATTTTTATCAAAATAATTTATAAAACTATTTTCAACTTCAAGCTTTGAAATTCCTAATATACTTAGAAATATAATTATTAAGGTTGATCCAAAAATAGTATTTTGGTTTGAAACTGAAATGCTACTAAAAAAGTTAGTTATGGTAGTACCTCTTTCCTCTTTTAAAGAAACTTTATTAAAATTAATTAAATTAATTAACGTCGGCAATAGACTAAAAGTAATAATAAATGAAATTATTAGACCAAAAGTCATCATAAACCCAAAATCTATTATTGGTTTTATTTCGCTGAACACCAAAGACAAGAAAGCAAATATAGTTGTTAAAGCTGTATACAAAATAGGCCAAAACATTTTACTCGTTGTTAAAGAAATAATTTTAAATTTATTTAACTTCGGAAATTGTTTTGAAAGTTGAAGATATCTTGTGCTGATATGAATGTTCATGGCCATTGTTAATATCAACATTAAAGCTATAAAATTAGATGATATAACGGTAACTTTCCATCCTAAGAGACCAAGAAGTCCTGTCATTATTATAACTGAAAAAAAACAACTGCTTATAGGCACAATTATCCATATCAGTCTTCTAAAGACATACCACAGAGTTGCAATAATAAATAAAAAAACTCCAAGCCCAAAAACAATTATGTCATTTTTAATAAAAGTCATCATATCATCAGCAATCATAGGAATACCACCTAAATGAATTTTGCTAGATGAGCTGAAATTTTCTATTACTTGTCTAATCTCTAAAATATTTTGATGATTTTGTTTTTTTAATTTATCTTTATATAATTCTTCTTCTTTTTTATTTTTAAATTCCTTAATTTTATCTTTAGATTTTAAATAAACTATTATACCAGATGTTTTTCCATCTTCACTGATAACGAAGTTTCTGAAAACAGGACTATTTAATATTTCATTAAATCCTCTCTCTTTATTAATACCTTTTGATTTGAGAGTAGAATAGTTTTGTAATCTTTCAATAAGTGGTTCGTCAGAACTGCTTAGTAGAGGGATATCTAATAGTGTGATTACATTATGCACCCACTTGAGTTGCTGAATTTGGTTTTTAAGATTTTCAAGATTTTTAATAGAATCTTCATCTATCATACTTTGTTTTGGAGCATAAGTAAGAACCAAAAATTCTTTGGCGCCATATCTGTTGTTTATTTCATTTAGATATTTTAAATCAGGATCACCCTCTATTAATAATGTTTCAGAGGACGCATCAAGTCTAAAGTTTTTTGAGTAATACCCAAAAAAACACAAACAAATTAATAACAATACTAAAATTAAGCTAGGTTTTTTTAAAACATTATTTTGATAAAATTTGGCTAACATTAACTATTAGCTTTTATAATTTAATTTAATTATTTTGAATATCTTTAAATTTGGTAAACATTGCTTCAAATTCAAGCATTACATTACCAGTTGGTCCATGCCTTTGTTTTTGAATTATTAATTCTGCCAAATGTGACACTTCATTCATCTTAGCTTGCCATTCTGCGTGTTCTACAGTTGCTGGTCTAGGTTCTTTTCCTTGTAAATAATAAGCTTCTCTATAAACAAACATCACTACATCAGCATCTTGTTCAATTGAACCCGACTCTCTTAGATCTGATAATTGTGGTTTTTTATCATCTCTTTGCTCTACGGCTCTTGAAAGCTGAGAAAGCGCTAAAACTGGAACACCTAATTCTTTTGCCAATGCCTTTAATCCTTGTGTAATCTCTGATATCTCTTGGACTCTGCCATTATTTGTATTTGAAGCTCTCATTAGTTGAATGTAATCTATTACAACCATATCAAGACCGTATAATCTTTTTATTCTTCTTGCTCTGTTGCTTAGAGCTGCAATTGTTATTGCTGGGGTTTCATCAATATACAATGGTAGCTCAGATATATCTTTTGAAGTCTCAATAAACTTATCAAATTGCTCCTCTGATATTTTGCCTCTTCTTATATCATTTGATTTTATTCGTGCTTGTTCTGCTAAAATTCTTGTAGATAATTGTTCTGATGACATTTCTAACGAAAAGAAAGCGATACAACTTTTTTCTCCACTTTCTTGAATTTTTTTTGCTGCATTAAATGCAATATTGGTAGCTAAAGCAGTCTTACCCATAGAAGGTCTTCCTGCAATAATAACAAGATCTGATTTATGTAAACCACCTAATTTATCATCTAAATCTTTCAATCCAGTTGGCACACCAACTATACCTTCTTCATTTTTATATGCATTTGAAGCCATTTCGATAGTTTGCCTCATGGCCTCATCAAACTTAATTAACGATGAGCTAAATGATCCTTTCTCTGCAAGATCAAATAAAGATTTTTCATAATTTTCAATTATTTTCTGTCCATCAGTTTCTAGATCATTTAGTTTAGCTTGATCTATGACTTCTCCTGAAATTTTAATTAGTTCTCTTTTTACATAAAGATCAAAAATAAGTTTTGAATATTCAAGAGCTTGTCTTGATGAAGTCGAGAATTTAGTTATTTTAACTAAATATTCAGGAATATTTAATTCATCTTTTTCTTTTTCAAAGTAATTTTTTAAAGTTATAGGATTTGCTAACATCCCCCCATAAATTAGCTTCTCCAATGCTTCAAATATTTTTTTGTGAACAGGATCATAAAAATTTTTACTTGAGATTATTATGCTAACATCATCAAATATCTCGTTTGTTAATAGGATAGATCCAATTACTGATTGCTCTGCTTCTATGTTATTAGGATATTCATCAGCTTTCGCTTTTATTATATTGAACTTTTGTGACACTATTTAAATTACGTATTTTTTATTTAAATTACAAAATAAAAAAAATACTGGGGAAAAAAATGTATAATTATTGACCTTCGTCTTGTGCTTCAACCTTAATTTTTATTTGTGATTGAATCTCTGAGTGAAGATTTAAAATGACTATATAAGTTCCTAAATTTTTTATTTCTTTAGTAGGTTGTATTACTGATGGTTTAATTTCTACATTTTCTTTTTCTTTTAAAATTTTTGAAATTTCAGTAGGTTTTACTGATCCATAAAGCTCTTTATTTTCAGTACTTAATTTTTTTATTATGAATTCTTTGTTTTTTAGCTTTTCATCTATTTCTTTTGCATTATTTTTTTTGTCTTGGTCTTTTTTGCTTAATTCATTTTTTATTTTTTCAACTTCTTTAATATTTTCTTTAGACGCAAATAGAGCTTTTTTATGTGCAATTAAAAAATTTCTAGCAAATCCTCGTTTAACATCAATTATTTCTCCTATTGATCCAACTTTTCTTACGTTTTCTAATAATATAACTTTCATAATTATATAAGTGCTAGGCTTCTAGCTCTTTTGATTGATAAAGATAAGTCTCTTTGTTTTTTCTGACTAACAGATGTAATTCTAGAAGGTAGTATTTTTCCGTTTTCAGATACATACCTTTTCAATAATTTTGTATTTTTATAGTCTATAATTGGAGCACCCTTACCTGACAATGGACATTTTTTTTTAAATTTGTATTTTTGGTTTTGAAATACACTTAGTTTTGAAAAATTATTATTATTACTTTTCTTTTTTATATTTCTTTTTTTCATGTTAATTTTTATTTATTTCCATCATCATTTTTCTTAAAATAATCTGTTTTTAAATCCAATTTTTTAACTTTGACCGTTAAATATCTTAATAGGTTTTTATCTAAATTTTCATTTTTTTCTAATTCTTTAATTGTTTTGCCTTTTCCTTCTAATTTAAAATGTAAGTAGTTACCTTTTTTATTTTTTTTTATTAAATATGATAAATGCATTAAACCCCAACTTTCAAATTTAAGAATATTTCCCTCATTACTCTCTATAATTTTGGTATATTTTTCTTGTATTTGTTTAATTTGACTTGGAGAGGTATCTTGTCTAGCAATTAATGTATGTTCGTAATAGTTCATATAATTTTATAGAAAAATTGAGGATATACTATTATAAATTTTTAATTACAATATAAAAAAAGACTTAATTTATTTACATTTTTATGTTTTCGGTGCTATTTCCTGGTCAAGGCTCGCAAGTAATTGGTATGGCAAAGGAATTTTATGACAACTTTAAGTATGTAAAAGACTATTTTGATTTTGCTGATGAATTATCAAAAAAAAGTTTAACAAAAATGATATTTGAAGGACCCAAAGAAGATCTAGATCAAACTGAGAATACTCAATCAGCAATTTTTTTAGTAAGTTATTGCATTTTTAAAGTATTAAAAAAAGAAACCGAGCTTAATTTAAATAAAGCAAAATTTTTTGCAGGACATTCGCTTGGTGAGTATTCAGCACTTTGTTGTGCAGGTTCAATAAATTTTGAGCAAACTATCAATTTATTAATAAACAGAGGTAAAGCAATGCAAAATGCTGTTACAAAAGGAGATGGTGGGATGATCGCAATACTGGGAAAAGAAATAGATGAAATTAATAAAATGATTGAAAATTTAAATGATAATCTACGTTGTTATATAGCTAACGACAATACATTTGGACAAGTAGTAATTAGTGGCAAAACTTCTTCATTGGATAATTTTGGCAATATTTTAAAAAAAAATAATATTAAATATATTAACCTGCCTGTAAGCGCACCTTTTCATTGTCCACTCATGAGCAAAGCAACTACTGAAATGAAGCATAAAATACTTGAGACAAAATTTTACGATCCATCTGTAAGCATAATCTCAAACGTTACAGCAACACCTCATAAAGACTCTAATGAAATAAAAAAATTATTAATTGATCAAATAGAGAAACCTGTTAGATGGAGAGAAAGTGTGATTAATATGATTGATTTTGGGGTTAACAAATTTATAGAAATTGGACCAGGAAAAGTTTTATCTGGCTTAATAAAAAGAATTGATAGAAATGTTAAATTAAATCAGATAAATAATTTAACTGATATAAAAAATATAGGAAATGATTAATTTAGAAAATATAAATGTAATTTTAACTGGTTCTACTGGTGGTATAGGAGGAGCCATTTTAGATAAATTGAATGAATGCAAAGCTAATATTATAGCAACTGGCACTAACCAGGAAAAATTAGATATAATAAAAAAAAAATATCAAAATATTAATATTAAAAAATTTGATATTTCTCAGCATGATTTGATCGAAAATTTTATTAATCAGTGTAATGAAATATTTCAAAACAAAATAGATGTATTAATTAATAATGCTGGAGTAACAAATGATAACTTAACCATAAGAATGAAAGAAGATGAGTGGAAAAAGGTTATTGATATTAATTTGACATCTACTTTCTTATTAACAAAAAATACTATTAAAAAGATGATAAAAAATAAAAATGGTAAGATAATAAATATAACCTCAGTGGTAGGACACACAGGAAATATTGGTCAAGCAAATTATTCAGCATCTAAATCTGGTTTAATAGGTATGTCAAAAAGTTTAGCTTTAGAATATGGAAAAAAAAATATTAAAATAAACTGTGTTTCACCAGGCTTTATAAAAACAGATATGACAGACAAAATAAGTGATAATTTTAAACAGACTTTAGAAGGAAAAATATCATTAGAAAGATTTGGAATGCCATTAGATGTTGCTAATGCTGTTCTTTTTTTGACATCAAATCTATCTGACTATATCACAGGCGAAACAATACATGTGAATGGTGGCATGTATTTTAGTTGACAAAGTAGTATAAATACTTATTAAGAAATTTAATAGATAAGGATAATATGCCAGAAGATATTTCAAGCAAAGTAAAAAAAATTGTTGCAGACCACCTTGGTATTGATGAAGCAAAAGTCACAGATGAGTCTAGTTTTATAGATGATTTAGGTGCTGATAGTTTGGATACAGTAGAATTAGTTATGGCTTTTGAGGAAGAATTTGGATCTGAAATTTCAGATAGTGACGCAGAAAAAATTCTAACTGTTGGTGATGCTGTAAAATTTATTGAGAATAAAGCAAATTAAAATTTAAAAAAATGTCCAGCTTTAAAAAAGGTGGCATGTTTATTCTTTCTTCGCCATCTGGCGCAGGAAAAACCACACTTGTAAAAAAAATCTCAAAAAACAAAAATTTTTTAATATCAGTATCACATACAACAAGATTACCCAGGCCAAATGAAGTTAATGGTAAAGATTATCACTTTATAACTAAAAATAATTTTAAAAAACTAATAAAAAAAGAAAAATTTTTAGAGCATGCAAAAGTTTTTAATAATTATTATGGATCATCTAAAGAAATTATTATTGAAAAACTTGAAAAAGGAAAAAATGTAATATTTGATATTGATTGGCAAGGAACAAGACAAATTAAAAATAAAAGACTTAACTATAATTTGCTTACAATTTTTATATTACCTCCATCTAAAAAGGAATTGTTAAAAAGATTAATCAAAAGAGAGAAAAAAAATATAAAAACTGTTCAAAAAAGAATGAAATATTTTAAAAAAGATTTATTGAAATGGAGAGAGTATGATTATGTTATCATTAATGACGATCTACAAAGATGTTATAAAAAAATTATGAAAGTAATAAAAAGTAAAAATAATATTATATTTGACCGAAGTTTTATCACGAAACATGTCAAAAAATTACTAAATTAATTTTTCATAAAATTTACATATTTCTAAATATTTTTTTGTAGATAAATTTTGAGGCCTTATGTTAAGATCAATATTTAATTTTGTTGCAATTTCCTCATAGTTATCAAAAAGTTGCTTCATAGGTTTCCTAATCATTTTTCTTCTTTGGTTAAAAAAAATATTAGTTATATGTTCAAGACTTTTTTCTTTTTTTAGTTGTTCAAATTTAATATTTGGTGTTAATGTAATTAATGAACTCCAAACTTTAGGTTTGGGAGAAAAAAATTTAGGATTAATATCCATAACTTTCTGCGGTGTCATTTTCCAAGATGATAAAATTGAAAGTCTACCGTAATTTTTTGAATTATCTTTAGCCAAAATTCTGTCAGCAACTTCTTTTTGAAAAATAAATATAAATTTATTAAATCTTTTTTTTAATTCTTTAATTTTAATATATGAAATTAATATTTTGGTAGAAATATTATAAGGGAGATTTCCAAATACTTTTATTGGAGTATTATATTTAAAATTGTCATAACATTCCAAAATATCTTGGTTAATAATTTCAACATTTTTACCAAATTTTTTTTTTAAAATATTTATTAACTCTTTATCTTTTTCTATAATTATTAGGTGCTTGGGTGCTTGATCTAATATTTTATTAGTAAGATTGCCAGTACCTGGCCCAATTTCTAATATGATATCTTCTTTTGATATTTGGCCACTCTCAACAATTTTGGATAAAATATTTTTATCACTTAAAAAATTTTGACCTAAAGATTTTTTTGTCATTAACTCAAGTAAATTTTTTTATGAATTCCATGGCATAAAAAAAAGAGGATGGATCCGATTTATTTTTACCCAGCATGGCAAAGTTAGGTCCATGATCAGGAGATATTCTAATAAATGGCAGTCCTATAGTTAAGTTAATAGCATTAAAGTTATAAAGAGTCTTAATTGGTGTTAGTACTTGATCATGATACATGCCGACCGCTACATCGAAATTAATGACATTTTTTTTCAAAAAAAATGTATCTGCTGCAAATGGGCCATGGGCCAAAATACCTCTTTTTTTTAAGATTTTAATTGATGGTTTAATTATTTTTTCTTCTTCGCTATATTTTTCAATACTTTCACAATGTGGATTAAGACCCATGACTGCAATTTTGGGCCTTTTTTTTATTGTTTTCTTATAAAATGAGTCAATCTTTAAAATATTATTCAAAATTTTTGTTTTGGTAATTTTTTTTGCTACATACTTTAAAGGAATATGAGTTGTTATAGGTGAAACCGATAGTTCATTATTATAAATTAACATAACTTCATTTTTCGATTTTGTTTTAGCTGACAAATATTCAGTTATTCCTAAATATTTTTTTTTTAAAAAAGACTCTTTAGAAATTGGCCCGTTGATTAATATACATTTTTTCTTATTTTCTCTCGCAAAAATTAAAGCCCTTTTAAAACACTCCTCTATATAATTATTTGATTTATTTGTAATATTTGTAAAAACTTTTGAAAATTTAAAATCAATATTTACAATATTTAATTTATTTTTTCTTAAACTATTAAAGTTTGAAATTTTGTTTAGCGGAATTGAATATTTAAGTTTTTTAAACTGTTTATGGATCAATTCATTGTTACCAAATAAAATAATATATCTATTAATTTTTTTATTTTTTGCAAAATACTTTGCTATAATTTCTGAAAATGTACTGTAGGGTTCTCCCATAGTTATTAAAATATATTTAATATTCATTTATTTTAGTGTTTTGTTTTAATTTTTTATAAAATAAAAGTGAAAACTGATTTAATTGTTTATTGCTTTCAAAATTAATTAATTCTTTCAGTTCTTTATCTATATTTGTTTCCTTTTTTATTTCTCTTATATTATTGATTTTGATAATTAGGTGTCCATTTGGGTACTTTAAGGGTTCAGATAACGATCCAATTTGCATTTTTCCTAATATTTTATTAAGTTTTTTTGAAAGCAAAGTTTCTTTAACCCAGCCTATTTGTCCTCCATTAGTTGAACTATTTGCAATACTATATTTATAAGCAGCTGTCTCAAAATCTTTTGTTTTAATTAACTTAATTATTTCATTATATTTATTTTTTATTTGTTTAGGGCTTTCAATTTCAAAAAGGATTTCAGATAAATTGTATTCTTTTTTTTTATTTTTTGATATTTTTATAACCAATTCTTCTCTAAGTTTTTTTTTATCTATTTTAATAAGAGGGTTAAAATTTTTAAAAATTAATTCATTCCATAAGTTTTCATATTTCATTTTCTCAATGATATTAGAATAATTGATATTATTACTTTCAATTAACATTTTTAGTTCATCTTCATTCTTTACTTTTTTAAATCTTATTATTTTTAATATCATTTAATAATATTTCATTATTATATTTTTTGAATATTTTTTTTAATTCTTTTTTTTTTATTACTTCTCTAATAATTGAATTTTCTGATAATTTAATTATATCTTCCTCAGATAAATTTTTTAACTCTGGACGTAGAAATATTAAATATTTTTTCTCATTGATGATATCAATGTTTGTTATTATTTGATCTCCAACTTTAAATTTAATCTCAACTTTTTCCTTGGAGTAGGAATTTAAATAAATCAAATTTAAAAAAATTAAATAAAGTAATATTTTGGCAAGCTTCATTTATTAATTGCCTATAAAACTTTCAACATTACTTACACCAAGCTCGGTAAATGGTATTATTTTTATTAAAAAAGAAAGACTTTTATTGGGTTTTAAATTACCATCTTCAAAAAAAGACTTATTAAATTTAAAATTCATTGAAATACAGTCAGTTTGATATTCGTACATTAGATCATAGTACTGTGTAAAATCATCTTTTAGATTTTTCGCAATTTCAAAGCTTAATTTATTCTCTTTATTAATGGTAAAATAACTTTTATTTTTAATATTCTCTTTATTTCCTATGTCATTATTTTCTATGTAATATGAAAAATCAGTAAAAAAATTATTTAATCCAAATTCTAAATTAATTTGCTCCAGATTTGAATATTCTAAATCCTTATCATACGAAAAAGAATATCCTATTTTAGAGTTTTCATTAAATTTATAATTTAACTCTCCAAAAATATCTGATCTTGTTTTATTTAATTTTGATTTTGCTGGTAAATAATAATTTTCTTTATTTTTAATTACATTTGCAATTTTAAAATCTAAAATATTTTTGTCGGTTAAATCATTTCTCATAAATTCTAAACCTAAGGTTATAGATTCACCAGATTCAACTTCATACGAAGTACCAATTCTATTTAAATCGAAAGCACTATTATAATTCAATAAAACATCTTTTGATGACAAATCACTGTTTCCGTTTGGACTATATCTAAACGATACAGTTGGTTTTAAATAATTTATATGATTTGTGAAACTTTTTTTCATAGGCAAACTCGCCTGTGCTTTAAAAGTTCCATACAAATTATAATTTGTATTTTCTTCAAAATTATCTGAATTCTCAGAGTAATTATTTGAATTTTTTAATAACAAGTCATAATCTGAGACTAATCCAAAAGAATTAATATACTTGTTTGAAGTAAATAAAAAATCGTTTGTTATTACAGACTCATTTATATTTGTATCATAATGTTTATTATGACCATATGAATTAAAAATAAAATTTCCAAAATAGTTTTCAGGTATTTTGATATTTTTTGTAAAATTAAATTCTGGAAAGATAAATTGATATCTATCATGATATCCTCTAGACAAATCTTCAAACACTTTAAATGAAGTATTAAGACTAACTTCATCAGAACTCCAATTTAAATCAAAATTTGATAACAAAAGACTGTTACTTTCAATTAATTTTGAATTATTAGACAAATCGTGATTAATTAAATAATTATCTCCTTTTACATTTTGCAAGTTTATTTCATAATTTAGATTTTCTTTTAAATAACCAAGTTGATTATAGAAAAAATGTGCTTTCGTACCAGCATCTCCAACTAAAAAACTAAAATCACTTAAAATATTAGCATTTTTTAATGCTTGCCTATATTCATTTTGTAATAAAAAACTTTTATCAGCATAGTACCTCGGACTTAGAGTTAAATCTCTATCAATATCTACCACTTTAAAATAAGGTAAAGTTATTGATGTTCCCAAGCTGTCAGAAGAAGAGTAATATGGTGTTAAAAATCCAGTTTTTCGTTTAACTGTTGGATCAGGATGATTAAAATAAGGTAAATAAAAAACCTTGAAATCGAAAATTTTTAGCCAAGAATTCTTATATTCAAAAATTTTCTTTTGTTTATCATGTTTAAATTGTTGAGTATTTAGTTCCCAACCTCTACATTTTTTGTTGTCTGTATTGCAAGTACTAAATACTGCTTTATATAAATTTAATTCTTTTTCATTTGATATTGCACTTCTACCTTTTAGGATTGGGTCATTATCTTTATTGCCAAAATATGATTTTTCAAAATTGACCTTTATCTCTTTTCCAGCAATTTCTTTGGTGTTTATATTAATAATTAACTTTTCGAAATAATATATATTTTTATATGTATCAATAATTTCAGCGTTATTGGAATTTATTACTTCTTCTAATATATCAAGTTCAAAGTAATTTTTTAATTTGTAAGTATTATTGGCCTCATCTTTAATAGTTGTTTTATCATTACTATAAATTATTTTCTTATCTCTATCAAAATATATATTTTTTGAGTCTATAAAATATTTATTTTGAATATTAAAATCTGTTTCACTTTCACTGTAAATTATATTTTTTTTCTTATCATAAATAATTTTATCACCTTTAATAATAATATTATTCTCTTTATCGTTTACCAAAACATCTTTTTCAAAAATAATTTTTTCGTTTTGTTTTGAATATTTTGCTTTCTTTGATTTAATTTCAATATTTTCTTTTGCTATTTCAGCAGTAGAATCAAATGCAAAAATTGTTTTACCATTATTTGAGATATCAATCTTTGATGCTTCAAACTCAACTTCTTGCGAAGAAACACTCATATCAATGATAAAGTAAATTAATATTAAAAATAAAGATAAATTAGTTTTCATTAACTCTTAAAATTCCTATATTACAAATTAAAAATAGAATTAACAAAGGTGACCAAACAGATAAGTATATAGGTAAAATGCCATTTGTTCCAAGCACTCCTGAAAAATAATTTAGATAATATACTACTACTGACACAAATATCCCGAAAATTGTCACAAAAAATTTTGATTTATAATATTTTAACTTATTTATTATAATAAATCCTAAAATAGTCATTAATATATAAAAAATTGGCATGCTATAGACTTTATTTAGATGTATTTTGATATCAGTATCAGAATAACCAATTTTATTATAGTTATCTGATAATTTATGTAACTCAAAAATATTCATAGAATTTAGATTTGAAAATAAATTTGAAATAATTTCTCCATTAAATGATGAGTTGTGTATAAATGTTTTAAATTTTTTAGAGCTACCTTTGTGATCAATTAAATCTACATCGTCGAGTAACCAATTTTTTGTAGAAATGTTTGCGTATCTTGCATTAATTGTATTTTTTCTCGAATAATATTTGTCTACTTCAGTAATAGATATAGAACTTAGCTTATTTTTATCAAACTTTTCAGCATGTATAATAAAAATATTTTCATTAATTTCTTCCTTAATCCAAAGCCCATTGTCTTTAACTACTGCCAAATATTCGTTACTATTAGAAAATCTATTTTTAATATCCAAATATTTACTTTTTAAACTTGATGAGAAAGAATAGTAAAATATAACAATAAATACACCTAAAAAAATTGAAATTAATAATAAATTAAATATTATTTTTATATTACTTATTCCATTGGAATTTAAAATTTCTAATTCATTTTTTTCTTTTAAAAAAAGATAGAAAAATTTCACAGATATTAAGAATATAAAAGGAAAAATCTCAAATATCAAAGATGGAGCATTTAAAATTGAAAGATAAATTATATAATAAACATCTGTATTGTGTTTTTCAGCAAATCTTATTTCCTCAAAAATATTAATAATAATTACGATGCAAAAAAATATAAAACTTATAGTAATAAAATTTTTTAAAAATAATAAATATAAGTAACTTTGATATTTTTTTAATTTCATAAATATTGAATATTAAATTTTGTTTTTAATAAAATGTAAAAGTAAAAAATAAAAATCGATAATAGAGGCAATAACAAAAATAAAAATTCTATTAAAAGTGGCGCAAAGATAAACTTATAACTAATTTCTGAAAATATTATAAGAAAAAAACCTAGCATAAAAATTATAATTTTAGAATAATTTTGAAAAAAACTTATTTTGGGTTTTAGAACTAATAAAGAACTAAGAAGTGAGATTATAATTATATAAAAAGGACTAATAGTTCTTTTGAATAATTCCTCATATATATCTCTCAGAAGAAATGAATTATTACTTTTACACTTTATGGATAAATTTTTTCTTTCAAATAAAAATTTTTCTAAACATAAAAACAAGGTTGAACTTTTTGTTTCATCAACTTCGATTATTTTTCTAGTTCTAGACTTAAGGTTTGAAATATCATATGAAGTTTCTTTAAATCCTAGATTAAAACTTCCATTTTCACTTATATTAGTAATTGTTCCATCACTTAGTTCAAAAGTCAGCTTATCATTTTTTCCTATCAATCTTCCTTTACCTGCCAGTGTAATTTTGTATTCATTATTTCCAATTTTTTCTTTTATATAAATTCCTTTTAGAGATCTGTCTCCATCATATTCTTCAACAAAGATCGTCAAATTTCGCATCAAGTTAGAAAATTTTCTTTCTTGTATTAAATTAGGCAATAATTCTTTAGACGAATTTCTTAAATACTCCTGACCCAGATTTTGTGTGTAAGGAACTATTAGAAGATTTAAAAATAATTGGGCTCCCAAAAACAAAATTGACATCTTGCCTATGAAGTTTATGAAAGATATTTTTTTTATACCGTTTGTCCAAAAAACGATAATCTCATTATTGTCTTCATATCTGCTTATCACTACAAATAAAGTCAAAAAAAAAGTGAATATTAGGAGTTTACTAAAAATCTTCGGAATATTTAAAAGTGAATAAATTAAATATATTTTGATTGCGTGACCTTGTTCAGCAATTATATCGAGAAAATTGACTCCTTGAATTACCCATACAATCAAAGTGATTGCCAAGGAGGATAAAAGGAAGAAATATAATATATCTAAAAATAATTTACGAAATATTAATTTATTCATTGAAATTCTTAATTTAATAAATATACAACATTATCTATTAAATATTTCAAAAAAATGAAGCTAAAATTAGATTTCGTAAGCAAAATACCCAAACTAGCTAAAGATAACGAGATTATTTTATTAAAAGATAAAATGAATAGAATTAATACTCTTAAATCTTTTAGTAAATCTTTATTTAATAACAAATTATTTATAGAAAAAAAATTTCTTACAAAAAATATTAATGAGAAATCTTATATTTTTGTAAATTGTGAAAAATGTAAAACCTCACTTGATTTTGAAAAACTAGGGTCTGATCTATATATTTTTTTAAAAAATAATAAAATTGAACATTCTTTTCTAAATATAGAAAAATCTTTTATCTCAAATATACAATTAGAAAAACTTATACATGGTGCTCAACTTAAATCATATGACTTTAATATTTATAAAACCGATAAATCCAAAAAAGTAATTACATATTTTAATGTAGTTGGAAATAAATTTAAAAAACCAAATCTGCTAAGAAATAAATTAAATTCTCTTTTAGAAGGTATTTTTCTAACTAGGGATCTTGTGTCTGAACCAGGAAATGTACTTCACCCAGATGAGTATGCAAAACGCATAACCAAACTAAGAAAATTTGGATTAAAGGTCAATGTATATGATCAAAAGAAATTAAAAAAGTTGGGTATGAATGCTTTATTAGGCGTAGGTCAAGGAAGTGTTAGGGGTTCATATTTAGTTACAATAGAGTGGAATGGTGCAAAAAATAAATCTAAACCATTAGGATTTGTCGGAAAAGGTGTGTGTTTTGATACTGGGGGGTACTCACTAAAACCAGCAAAATTTATGGAAGATATGACATATGATATGGCGGGTTCAGCAACAGTTGTTGGTTTAATGAAAACTTTAGCATTAAGAAAATCTAAAATTAATGCAGTCGGTGTGGTAGGTCTTGTAGAAAATATGGTAAGTGGAAATGCTCAAAGACCTGGGGATATAGTAAAATCTTACAGTGGAAAAACTATAGAAATTTTAAATACAGATGCCGAAGGCAGATTAGTTTTAGCTGATGCTTTAACATTTACAGAAGAAAAGTTTAAGCCACAATTTATTGTTGATTTAGCAACATTAACTGGGGCTATAATTGTTTCTCTTGGCTCAGAATATGCAGGTCTATTTTCAAATAATGATAAATTATCTAAACAACTAATTGATGCAGGTGAAAGTGTTGAAGAAAAACTTTGGAGAATGCCTCTAAATGAAAACTTTGATAAATTAATAAATTCTAAAAATGCAGACATGCAAAACATTAATTATATTGGTGGAGCTGGATCAACTACAGCAGCACAATTTTTACAAAGGTTCATAATAAATAAAACTCCTTGGGCCCACTTAGATATTGCTGGCATGGCGTTTTCAAAATATGGAGGAGCGCTTAACTCCGGCGGTGCAACTGGTTATGGAGTTAGATTGTTAAATAAATTGATTGAAGATAACTATGAGTAAAATTGAGCAAACTCTATCGATAATTAAACCAGATGCAGTTGAAAGAAATCTTCAAGATCAAATTAAACAAGATTTTATAAATAAAGGATTTGAAATAATAAAAGAAAAAAAAATCCATATATCTAAAGAAGAAGCCGAAAGATTTTACAAAGTACATGAGTCCAAACCATTTTATAACGATTTATGCACTTATCTATCATCAGGTCCTATCGTTGTAATGACTTTACAACGAGAAAACGCAATTTTGGAAAATAGAAAGTTAATGGGAGCAACAAATCCAGTAGATGCAGAGGAGGGTACTTTGAGGAAAAAATATGGTATTTCAATTGATAAAAACTCCGTTCATGGATCTGACAGCTCTGAAAATGCTAAGATTGAATTAGATTTTTTTTTTAATCACTAGATAATAATTTAGTAATTGCTTTTGGATATATTTTATGCTCAATTTTTAAAACTTTTTTTTCTAAACTTTTTCCACTATCCGATTTTAGAATTTTAACTTTTTTTTGTAATATAATTTTACCTGAATCTAATTTATCATTAACAATATGAACTGTAGCTCCAGAGTATTTGTCTTTATTTTGAATTGCTCTATTATGTGTATTTAGTCCTTTATACTTAGGAAGAAGAGAGGGGTGAATATTAAGTATAGTTTTATTAAATTTTTTTATAAATTTACCTGAGAGTATTTTCATAAATCCAGCTAAACAAATCAAATCAACATTATTTCTCCTTAATAATTTAAACAAACGATCTTCAAAACTTTTTCTATTAGAATATTTAATTGCAATATTATTGATATTGTATTTATTTGCGTAATTTAATCCTTTTGCACTAAAATTATCAGAGACAACCAGTCCAATTTTAATTAAAGATTTTTTTGTTTTTGAATATTTTATTAATGATTTTAGATTACTGCCTCTACCGCTTATTAATACTGCAGTATTTTTTTTACCAGATGACTTTTCCACTCAACTTTACTTTTTCTGAATTTTTTGTAATTCTTCCAATAACATATGGTTTATATTTTTTTGGAAAAATTTTAATTATTTTTTTGTAGTTTGAACGTTTTACTATTAAACAAAAACCTACACCACAATTAAAAGTTTTTAACATTTCTTGATCACTTACACCTTGACTTTTTAGCCACCTAAATATTTTTAATGTCTTTATTTTTTCTAATTTTATTTCAGCGCAATAATTGTCTGGTATAATTCTTTTAATATTATCTTTTAAGCCACCTCCTGTAATATTCGCACATGCATTCAAATACTTTTTTTTAATTAATTCTAATACGTGCATTACATATATTTTTGTCGGTACCATTAATTCTTTTTTTAAAAATGAATTTTTTTTTAGATTAATTTTTTTTTTTTTTATAATATGTCTTACTAAAGAATATCCATTTGAATGGAGACCACTAGAAGGTATTGCTAGCACTAAATCTTTTTCTTTTATTTTATTTAATAATATTTTATCTTTATCTACTATGCCTAAAGAAAATCCAGCAATATCAAATTTCCCTTTAGAATATGTTCCAGGCATTTCTGCAGTTTCTCCACCAACTAACTCACAGTCAGCTAATTTGCAGCCTTTAATAATTCCATTAATTATATTTTTTAGTTTTTCTGTATCGATTTTTTCTACTGATATATAATCTAAAAAAAGCAAAGGTTTTGCACCTTGGACTATAATGTCATTTACACACATAGCTACAAGATCCACACCAATTGTATCAAATTTACCCAGTAGATTTGCAACTTCAATTTTTGTACCAACTCCATCTGTACTGGTTACAAGATATGGTTTCTTTAAATTACTTGGCAGTTTTGTAAGTGCTCCAAATCCACCAATATTCTCAAAATTACCACTTTTTTTTGATTTTTTTGTAGTTGAAGATATAAATTCAATAAACTTATCTGCTTTTTTTATGCTTACACCACTTTTCTCATATGTGAAATTTTTCAATCTCATATTTAAATTATGTTTTTAAATAAAAATAAAATTAATATTTACTTATACTTTTTTTTTTTACTTTTCATTTTAGTTTTTATCAAGTTTTCCACAACTATAGTAATTGCAGATAATTACACAGTTAAAAATATTAAAATTCAAGAACAATACGACACAAATTTTAATAAAGATAAAGTAATAAATAAGGGTTTCGAAAAAGGATTTAAAACATTAATTTTTAGAATTGTAGAAAGTAAAGATAAAAATTTATTTAAAGATATACCAAATAATAAAATTAGTTCATTGATTGATAATTTTTCCATAACAAATGAAAAGTTTGTAAACAATAATTATGAGGTTGATTTTGAGGTTAGTTTTGACAAAAAAAAATTATTATCATTCATCAGGGAAAAAAACGTAATTTCTTCTGTTCCTAAAAATACAGATGTTCTTTTTATACCAATTTTAATTGATACACAAACTAACGAAATAAAGTTTTTTGATCAAAATTACTTTTATAACAATTGGAACAATGTTAATAAAAATTATTTTTTATTAAATTATAATTTACCAGATGAAAATATTGAAAATTTTCGTCTTTTTCAAAGAATAAAAAATAATATTGAAGATAATGATTTATCTGAGATTACAAATAAGTATAACTTCGAAAATATTTTTGTTGTTATATTTTACAAAAATAAAAAAAATTTACAAATATTTTCCAAAATTAGTTTTTCGAATTCAAACTTTAAATTTAATTTAAATCAAAAAAATATTAGTTACGAAGATAACGAAATATTAGATCAAATTATTTTAAATTTAAAAAATTTATACGAAGACAAGTGGAAGTTAATAAATAAAATTAATACCTCAATTACAATACCCATAAAAATTTCAATAAAAAACAGCAATTTCATAACTTCTGAAAAATTAGAAAATATATTAAATCAATCAGATTTTGTATATGAATATGAAATAGAAAAAATGGATAGTGAAGAAATTATATATAAAATAATTTATAATAATAATCCTGAAAAATTTCTAAATATTTTAAAAGTAAATGATATAAATATAAATTCATCCAGTGACATTTGGAATGTAGAATGAGTGAATTAGATCAAAAACTCTTAGACTTTGGAATTACTGAAAGTTTTGATGAAAATGATTATTATGTGTCTAAAAGCAATTATTTTGCAAAAAATATTATAGAGACTTGGCCTAAATGGGAAAAAAAAATTGTCAACTTAACAGGTGACAAATATTCTGGCAAAACGCATTTATCGAATATATTTCAAAAAAAAAGTAACGCATTATATTTATATAGCAAGAATATCGACGATAAGATTTTAAAAAAAATTAAACTTTCAAACAGCATAATTATTGAAGATTTAGATGAAAGTTTTGACGAAAAACTTCTTTATTCGTTATTTAACTTAGTTGAACAAGATAATAAATATTTACTGATCTCTTCAAAAAAACCAATAGATACAATGAAATTTACACTTCCAGATTTATTATCAAGATTAAAGAATTGCATAATAGCTAAAATAGAGCAGCCAGATGATGAGTTGATTTATGCTATAATTTTAAAAAGTTTTTCTGATAGGCAAATTAAGTTAGACAACAAAATTATAGATTATATCATAAAAAGAATTGCTAGATCATATAGCAAAATGCATGAATTTATATATAAGATTGATGAATTGAGTTTGAAGAAAAAGAAATCTATTAACTTTAGAATAATAAAAGAGATAATAAATTGAGTAAATATAGAACACATACTTGTGGAGAACTAACTTTAAATAACAAAGATCAAACAATAAAGTTGTCAGGCTGGATAAATAAAAAAAGAGATCATGGAAATCTATTATTTTTAGATTTAAGAGATCATTATGGACTAACTCAATGTGTAATTGACGAGGGTAAAAAAATTTTTAAAGAAATAGAAAAACTTCCATTAGAAACGGTACTACAAGTTGAAGGTAAAGTTTTAGTGAGAGAAAAAGGTACAATTAACAAAAATTTAAATACTGGAGAAATTGAAGTAGGAATTGAAAAATTTAAAATACTTGCAAGAACTAAGGAATTGCCTCTACCTGTTTTTTCAGATCAAGAATACTCTGAAGAAATTAGATTAAAGTATAGATTTTTAGATTTAAGAAGGAATAAAATTCATAATAATATTATTTTAAGATCTAAAATTATTTCATTTATAAGAACTGAAATGCAAAAATATGGTTTTCTAGAATATCAAACACCTATATTAACTTCATCTAGCCCAGAAGGCGCTAGAGACTTTTTAGTACCAAGCAGACTAAACCCTGGTAAATTTTACGCTTTACCTCAAGCGCCACAGCAATTTAAACAATTAATCATGGTATCTGGTTTTGATAAATATTTTCAAATCGCGCCGTGTTTTAGAGATGAGGACGCAAGAGCGGACAGAAGTCCAGGAGAGTTTTATCAACTTGACTTGGAAATGTCTTTCGTAGAACAAGAGGATGTATTCAAAATTGTTGAGGAGTTATTCGTAAATTTATTCAAAAAATTTTCTTCTAAAAAGTTACTCCATGAAAAATTTCCCAGAATTCCTTTTGATGAGGCTATGCTTAAATATGGTTCTGACAAACCAGATTTGAGAAATCCTTTGGAAATAGCAGATATTAGTGAGATTTTTAAAAGAGATGATGTTAATTTTGAAATATTTAAAAAATTAGTAACTAAAGGATCTATAGTCAGAGGAATTGTTACAAAAAATACATCTAAAAAACCAAGAAGTTTTTTCGATGGAATTGATAAATGGGCAAAAGATGAAGGATCGTCTGGCCTAGCATATTTTTCTATTGAATGCTCAGACAAATTGAGCGCAAAAGGACCTGTGGGAAAATTTTTTTCTGAGGAGTCCCTAAAAGAGATAATGACAAAAATGAATGCTGAAATTGGTGATACAATATTTATGTCTTGTGGAAATAAACCTGAAGTTGAGAAGTTATTAAGTAACGCAAGAAATAAAATAGCAAATGAATTAAATTTAATCGACGAAAATATTTTTTCATTTTGTTGGGTAGTTGATTATCCAATGTTTGAAATGGATGAAAATACGAAAAAGATTGAATTTAGTCACAACCCATTTTCTATGCCCCAAGGCGATACCGATAACTTAGATCTTTCAGATCCACTAAAATTAAAAGCTTTTCAATATGATATTGTTTGCAACGGCATTGAATTGTCTTCTGGAGCAATCAGAAACCACAAGCCAGATTTAATGTATAGACTATTTGAAATCGCTGGCTACTCAAAAGAAAAAGTGAATGAGAAATTTAGTGGAATGATTAATGCTTTAAGCTACGGAGCACCTCCCCACGGAGGTATTGCTCCTGGAATAGATAGAATCGTTATGTTATTAGCAGAAGAAAAAAATATAAGAGAGGTAACTATGTTTCCAATGAATCAAAATGCCCAAGATTTAATGATGAATGCACCTTCTGAAGTAGACGAAAATCAACTTAAAGAACTTTATATTTCAAAAAGAAAAAAATAATTATTTTTTTCCTTTAAGGTTTATTCTTATATCTGATAAATCCACCAGTTTCTTTTTATAATCGTTTCTAACAAATCCTTTGCTCGTAATATCTTTTACAAGTTTAATTAGTTGATTCTGATCTTCACTATCTTGACTTTCATTTGTGTCAGAATTGCCAGTTATAGATGGGGTGTGAGCTAAATCTTCTCTGTTTAAATAGGAAATCGCTAGCTCTCTAAAAATATAATCTAATATTGAACTTGCACTCATTATTCGGTCATTTCCGTAAACTTTACCAGAAGGTTCAAATTTTGTATCTAAATATGCATTCACAAATTCATCTAGTGGAACTCCATATTGAAGGCCCAATGATATTGCTATTGCAAAGTTATTCATAAGAGCCTTTACTAGCTCACCTTCTTTACTAGTATCGATAAAAATTTCGCCTATTTTACCATCTTCATATTCACCAGTATGCAAATATACTTTATGATCACCTATTGAGGCTTTTTGGATATAACCTTTTCTTCTATCAGGCATACTAAATCTTTTACCTATATTATCAGTTATATTTTTTTTAAAATTCTCATCGATTTGTTTGGATTTATTACTACTTTTAATATCTTGATTGCTAATTGGTTGTGAAACAATTTCTACTTTACTACTTTTAGTATCTTGAAGGTTTTTTGTTTTTCTATTATCTAGTTTGACATCAATAATTTCAAACTTTCCATCTTCATTTTTCTCTAAATTGTCAAGGTTTTCCTCATTTATATCATTTAAATAATGAGATACTTTAAAGCTACATGTATAATATGTCTCTACTAAATATTTTGCCATTGTAATCCTATTTGTAAATTGAATCTTGGTAAGAATTATGTATATACATTTTTTAATTTTAGTCTAATTGTAAATTTACAATTATAAATTGAAAATTAATTAAATAAAATGATTAAAGAAATTTTTACTTGGTGGAACAAGCAAACATTTGGCACAATGCTAAATACAATTTTATTTGGAAAATTAGTCGGCGAAGATAATTCAGGTAACAAATATTATGAAAGCAAGTCAGGAAAAAGATGGGTTATTTACAACGGGGAAGTTGAAGCATCAAAAATACCAAGTGAATGGTATTCTTGGATGCATCATACTGGAAATAAAATTGAAAACAGTCATGAATTAGACAAATATAGTTGGCAAAAAGATCATATGCCAAATCAAACCGGAACAGAAAATTCCTATCATCCAAAAAAAAACATAAGTAAAAATGCTTCAAACAAAAAATACACTTCTTGGAAAAGCTAAAGTTTATATACTTATTTTTTTTACTTATTTTTTATTAATGATCAATTCTTTGAGTGAAAATCAATTACGAACAGAAAATTATGCTGTTTTAACAATATTAGACAAAGTAAACTCTCAGAGTGATATTATAGAGATTGAGGTTGGTCAGGAAATTAAATTTAAAAATCTATCTATAAATATTTTAAAATGTAATAACTCAAAATTTGATGATGATCCAGAAGTTACTGCATATATGCAAGTAAGAGATACAGTCAATAAAGACGAAAATAAAGTTTTTATATTTAACGACTGGACATTTGCTTCATCTCCATCAATCAGACCTTTTGATCATCCTGTCTATGATATTTGGTTAAAAAAATGTTATTCTTAAAGTAATTTCTCTTTGTCTAGCCAACTAACATTAAAATTGGAATTCAAGAATTTTTCATGATTTAAGAGAATTTTGTGTAAGTCTATAGTTGTTTTAATGCCCTCAATAACAAATTCATCAAGAGATCTCCGCATTCTTTGAATTGCTTCAGTTCTATTTCTTCCGTGACATATTACTTTACAAATCATGCTATCATAATATGGAGTTACTTTATAACCTTGAAATATTGCTCCATCTACTCTTGTTCTAAAACCAGATGGTTGATGACACATAGTAATTTCTCCTGGTGAAGGCTGAAAATTTTTACTCACATCTTCAGCATTTATCCTACACTCAATTGCGTGACCCCTTGGTTTAATATCTTCTTGTTTTAAAGCAGTGTTGCCATCATAAGCAATCCATATCTGTTCTTTGATTAAATCTATTCCTGTCACAACTTCAGTTACTGGATGTTCAACCTGTATTCTAGTATTCATTTCTAAAAAATAAAATTTTCCATCCTCAAAAATAAATTCTACTGTCCCTGCACCTTCATATCCAATTTGGCTTACCATTTTTACAGTTCTATCAAATAGGTCTTTTCTTATTTCATCACTAAGTAATGGACTAGGTGTTTCTTCAATAAGTTTTTGATGTCTCCTTTGAATAGAGCAATCTCTCTCGTATAGATGCACAGTTCTATTTTTTCCAGATAATACTTGAACTTCAATATGTCTAGGATTTTGAAAAAATTTCTCAATATATACTTCATCATTACCAAAAAATTTTTTAGCTTCAGTTTTTGCAGTCAAAAATAAACTTTCAAATTCATCTTCTTTTGTAACGACCTTCATGCCTTTTCCACCACCACCACCAGCAGCTTTTATTAACACAGGATATCCAATTTGATTACATATTTTTTTTGCTTCAGTAAAATCAGTTACACCTCCTTCAGATCCTTCAATCACTGGAAGACCATATTTTTTTGCAATTTTTTTTGCTTCAATTTTATCACCCATCATTTTAATTAATGAAGACGATGGACCAATAAATTTAATTTTGTTTTGTTCAAGAATTTTTGCAAATTCATAATTTTCAGATAAAAAACCATATCCCGGATGAACAGCTTCAGAATTTGTCAATTCAATAGCTGACATTATGGCAGGAATGTTTAAATAACTATTTGCTGCTTGGTGTGGACCTACACATATACTTTCGTCGGCTAATCTAACGTGCATACTATTTCTATCAACATCAGAATGAATGGCGACTGTTTGTATACCCCATTCTTTACAGGCTCTTATAACTCTAACAGCTATCTCACCTCTATTTGCAACAAGAATTTTTTTGAACATTATTACTCAATTATTGCTATCGTATGTCCATATTCAACAGGTTGACCATCTTCGACGCAAATTTTTTTTACAGTACCTGCTATTGGAGATGGTACGTGATTCATTGTTTTCATAGCTTCAACAATCATTATTGTATCACCTTTGTTAATTTTTTTACCGACTTCTACAAACTTTTTACCACCAGGTTCTGGTGCTAAATAAGCTGTTCCTATAATAGGCGATGGAACTTCAGTCCCACTAACATTATCTATTTTAATATTTTCTGTTTTTATTTCTGATTTTATTTCTTTAATTGATGCTAAATTTGATCCAGAAGATTTTGATACTTTAACTTTTATATCTTTTTCAGTGTATTCTATCTCTGTAAGATTAAATTCATTTAAATATTCTGTAAGCTCCTTGATTATATTTTTATTTATTTTCATTTAACATCTCATGCATAGAATTTATGGCTAAAATATATCCATTTATTCCTAATCCACAAATTATTCCTGTAACAACACCACTTATTATAGATTTATGACGAAATTCCTCTCTTTTATATATATTTGATATATGAAGTTCAATTATTTTGCCTTTAAATATATCTAGTGCATCTCTAATTGCAACTGATGTGTGGCTATATCCACCTGCATTAATTATAATTCCATCGAATTCATTTCTGGCACTTTGAATAATATCTACGATTTCTCCTTCAACATTTGATTGTTTCATTTCAAGAGTTAAATTTAATTCTTTAGATTTTTTCTCACAAATATCCTTTAGGAATTTATAATCTTTGCTACCATATTGTGATTGTTCTCTTTCACCTATTAGATTAAGATTGGGACCATTAATGATTAATATTTTACTCACGAATTCTTTATAATATATGAAAATTAAAAATAAAATAAAAATAACTGTAAATGGCAAGCAAATGCAAATAATTCCTAAATTTACACTTAAGAGCTTGATTACAAAATTAAAAATGCCATTAAATAAAATAGCTATAGAAATAAACAAAAAAATTATAGACAAAAATAGAATTTCTAAAATTCGATTAAAGAAAGGTGATAAAATAGAAATTGTTCATTTTATCGGTGGTGGATAATGATTGACAAAAGATTTAAGATAGCAAATAAGATTTTTAAATCACGCTTGATAGTTGGAACTGGAAAATATAAAAGCTTCAGTGAATGTGCTAAAGCTATTAAGACTTCTGGCGCAGACATAGTGACAGTTGCAGTCAGAAGAGTAAACATATCTAATAAGAATAAAGCCAGATTAATGGATTATATAGATCCAAAAAAAATAACATATTTGCCTAACACAGCCGGATGTTTTACGGCAGAAGATGCAATTAGAACTTTAAGATTAGCAAGAGAAATAGGTGGATGGAAATTAGTAAAATTAGAGGTATTAGGTGACAAAAGAAACCTTTTTCCTGAAATGATTGAAACTTTAAGATCTACTGAATTATTAACAAAAGAGGGTTTTAAAGTAATGGTTTATTGCAATGATGATCCATTAATGGCAAAAAGATTGGAAAATGCAGGTGCTGTTGCAATTATGCCTCTTGCTGCTCCAATTGGTTCAGGTCTTGGAATACAAAATAAAGTTAATATTAAAATTATTAGAAAACAAACAAAATTACCTTTAATTATTGATGCTGGAATTGGACAAGCTTCTGATGCCAGTATTGCAATGGAGTTAGGATGTGACGGTGTTTTAATAAATACTGCAATTGCAAAAGCTAAAAATCCATCTCAAATGGCAGAAGCAATGAAGCTTGCAGTAATTTCTGGAAGAAAATCATATTTGTCTGGAAGAATTAATCCAAATTTATTTGGATCTGCATCAACTACAAATAAAGGAATTATTTAGTTTTTTTCTTGTAAAATTTTTTTCTGAACTTCCTTTTTTTAAATATCTTTCTCTCTTTATTTTTAGCAATATTATCATCTTTTTTGTTTTCAATTTTTAAAGTTTCAAGTTTCTCAACTTTTTCAATTTTATCTAATACTTTCTTTGTTTTTGATTTGAACTCAATTATATAGTCTTCTAAATTTAAATCATTATTTGTGTTTAAATCAATTTTAGCTTTGTACTTTTTTTCAAAGTATTTAACTAATTCGTCATAGTGATCAGTAATATGTTTTTCAATTTTATCGTTAATAGTTAATTCTACTAATTTTGCATTATGTTCTAATGATTTTATTTCAATTAATTTAAGTATTTTCAATACAAAGGTTTCATCTGTCAATTTCATATGCCATTTGACATTACTTTCTCTTAATCTCTGTCTTGACATTTCTAGTAATCCAAAATTACTTATTCTACCAATTTGAATTCTTGCTCTATCATGTCTACATTTCTCTTTTAATTTTCTTTCAACCTGTCTTCGATTATTGAAACTAAGCATATCAATAAAATCAATTATTATTAATCCAGATAAATCTCTTATTTTTATTTGTCTTGCAATTTCTTCTGCTGCTTCGATATTTGTATCAAAAGCAGTGCTTTCAACATTTTTTTGTTTTATTGATTTTCCTGAGTTTACATCTATAGAAACTAGTGCCTCAGTTGGATTTATTACTAAATATCCACCTGAAGTCAGTTTCACTTCTGTCTCAAAAATTTCAAATAATTTTTTTTCTATATTTTCTTTATAAAAAAGGGGTACTTTATCTCTATATTTTTTAACTTTTTTTAATTGATTTGGCATCATTAATTTCAAATAATTTTTTGTTTTTTGATATCCTTCATTTCCTTCAACATATATATTTTGAGTATCATCATCGTACATGTCTCTTATACATCTTTTTATAATATCACTTTCTTGATGAATTAAAGACGGGGCAATTGAATTTAATGCGTTATCTTTTATTTGATCCCAAACTTTAATTAAATTTTTTAAATCATTCTCGATTTCATTTTTTGTTTTGTTTGATCCTGCTGTTCTAACTATAATTCCCATCTCTTTTGGAATAGTTATTTCATTTAATATATTTCTAATTTTTTTTCTTTCTCCTGGATTAAATATTTTTCTAGAAATTCCCCCACCTTTGGCTGTGTTAGGCATTAAGACTATGTATTTCCCAGCAATGGAAATAAAAGTACTAAGCGCTGCTCCTTTAAAACCCCTTTCATCTTTTAACACTTGAACCAAAATTACTTGATTTGGTTTTATTACTTCTTGGATTTTGTATCTTTTTGATGGAAATTTTTTTTGAGTATTTATTTTATCTTTTTCATCGTCCTCTTTTTTTTCAACAGGATCATCAATTTTAATTTCCTCTTTACCTTCAAGAATTTTATCTTCTATGTTTTCACTTTGTTTTGAAAGTTCCTCTCGAACTTTCTCTTCTTCTTGTTTTATTTTTTCTAAATCGCTTAAAGGTAGCTGATAATAATCAGACTGGATATCATTAAAAGATAGAAAACCATGTCTTTCTCTTCCAAAGTCAACAAACGCTGCTTGTAAAGAAGGTTCAATTCTACTTACTTTTCCGAGATAAATATTATTCTTAATTAAAGTGTTGTTTATACTTTCATATTCATAGTCTTCGATATGATTATTACTTTTAAGTACAACTCTAGTTTCATTAGGATGCGATGCATCGATATATAAATTTTTTGACATAATATTGCTGATTTTTTCATAAGTTAATTTAATAAATTCTGTGCCTTAAGAATAACAAATTCGCAAGATATTTAAACTAAAATGCAAAAGTTCTTTAAAAGATTACTAATATTTGGATTATTGTCATCTCTTCTGATATTATTATCAATAATATCTATTCTTTGGACTTATTCCAATAAATTGCCAGATTACAAATATCTTAAAAATTATAAACCGCCAGTATCAAGCAAGCTGTATTCAGGAAACGGAGTGTTAGTAAGCGATTTTTCATCTGAAAAAAGAATTTTTGTTCCATATTCTGCTATATCTCAAACCGTGATAAATGCCTTTTTATCTGCAGAGGATAAAAACTTTTTTGACCATCCAGGGGTAGATGCCAAAGGAGTAGTAAGAGCAATTAAAAATAACATATTTAATCTACTTTACTCAAAAAGATTAGAAGGTGCCTCTACTATTACCCAGCAATTAGCAAAAAACTTTCTTTTAACTAATGAAGTAAGTATTGATAGAAAAATAAAGGAAGCAATATTAGCTTTTAGAATTGAGCGTGTTTTATCAAAAAAAAGAATTCTAGAGCTTTATCTAAATCAAATTTATCTTGGTGAGGGTAGCTATGGTATAGCATCAGCTAGTTTAAGATATTTTAATAAACCAATAAGCGAACTGAATTATGGAGAGGCTGCACTTCTAGCCGCTCTTCCAAAAGCACCAAGCAAATACAATCCATATAAAAACAAGGATTTAGCAAAATTTAGAAGAAACTTAGTATTAAATAATTTATTAGATAATGGATTCATTGATCAAAAACAACACTCTAAATTAATTAACTCTAAAATTAAATTACAAAAGAGAAAAAGAATTTACCTAGAAGATTCTAGATATTATGTAGAAGATGTTAGAAAAGATGTAATTGATAAATATGGATATGATAAAGTATATAAACAAGGATTTAACATCAAGACACCTTTGGATTTAGAATTACAAAAAATTGCTACACAATCACTTAGGAATGGTTTGCAAGAATTTGATAAGAGAAAAGGATGGAGAGGTCCTCTATCAAATATAAAAAAATACAAAAATTGGAAAAAAGATCTTAAAGACTTAAATTTAGAAAAATCTTTAGGATGGGAAGTGGCTGTTGTTACTAGAATTGACAAATTTGAAACAGTCATCAAAACACAAAATGATGATAATGGAATAATTAATTTCAATGATATTGATTGGACGCGAAAGGAATTCAAAAAACTATTCAAAATTGGTGACATAATTTATGTCAAGAAATTATCTGATGGAAACTATAGTTTAAAACAACTTCCAAGAGCTAATGGAGGCATTGTTGTGATGGATCCATATAGCGGAAGAGTATTAGCATTGTCAGGTGGATTTAGTTTTAAACAAAGTGAATTTAATAGAGCATCTCAAGCAAAACGTCAGCCTGGATCTGCATTCAAACCTTTCATATATGCTTTAGCATTAGAAAATAATTTTTCACCAACAACATTAGTATTAGACGCACCTATAGTATTAGATCAAGGAAATGATTTAAAAATGTGGAAACCAGAAAATTACGGCAAAAAATTCTACGGACCCTCAACACTAAGAACAGGCATAGAAAAATCAAGAAATCTAATGACTGTCCGAATAGCTCAAGAATTAGGCATAGATAAAATTATAAATTTTTCAAAAAAATTAAATATTTATGAAAATCCAGATGAACTTATGTCGGTATCTTTGGGCTCTGCTGAAACGACTTTGTTAAAAATCACAAGTGCTTATTGCTCTTTTTTGAATGGCGGAAAATTAGTTAATCCAATATTAATTGATAGAATTCAAGACAGTGAAGGAAAAACTATTTTTAATAATGAAAAAAGATTCTGCGAAAATTGTGATTTAATTTCATATGACGGAACAAGTAACCCAATTATAAAAAATAAATATCAACAGATTTTTTCACCACAAACAGCCTATCAGATTACCTCTATGTTGAAAGGTGTTATAGAACGAGGAACTGGAAAAGGTTTAAGAGAATTAAAACTTGAATTAGCTGGCAAGACCGGAACAACAAACAAAAATACAGATACTTGGTTTATAGGATTTACATCAAATTTAGTGGTTGGAGTGTACATAGGCTATGATAATCCAAGGAGTTTAGGTAAATTTGAAACAGGCTCAAAAACAGCAATGCCAGTATTTAAAGAATTCATAAAAAAAACAGCAAATACATTTAATGCAAGACCTTTTAAAGTTGCAGATAATATAAATATGATGGTCATAGATGCAAAAACTGGAAAAAAAGCGAATCCTAAAACCAAGTTAGCCATAATCGAGTCATTTAAAAAAAATGATAATAAACTAGATAATATATCAAACAAATTTGATAGTAGATTAAATACAACAAATATATTAAAATTTTATTAATGGATCAGGAAGTATTAAATATTAAATCAGAAATAGAAAAAATAAATCAAAGAATAAAGGAGTTTCTTTGAAAAGACTAAGATTTCAGAAAAAATAATTAATTTATCAAATTTAATAGAAAAATCAGATTTTTGGCAGGATAAAAAAAATGCTGAAAAAATTTTACGTGAAAAAACTAATTTAGAGAAATTATTAAATAATTACGAGATAACATCAAATGAAAGTAAAGATTTATTTGATATTTATGATTTAGCTATTGAGGAACATAACGATGAAATAATTAAAGAGACAACTTCAAATATAAAAATACTCTTTAATAAAATTAAACAAATTGAAATAAGATGTTTTCTATCAAATGATAATGATACATTTGATAGTTATTTAGAATTTCACGCAGGTGCTGGTGGAACCGAAAGTCAAGACTGGGCTGATATGTTAAGAAGAATGTATATGAAGTGGGCAACTAAAAAAAATTTCAAAATTGAAATTATCAGTGAACATAAAGGCGATGAAGCTGGCATTAAATCTTCAATTATTAAAGTAAGTGGAGATTACATAAACGGATTATTAAAAAATGAATCAGGAATACATAGACTTGTTAGAATTTCTCCGTTTGACTCTGGTGCTAGAAGACATACAAGTTTTGCCAGTGTTTGGGTATACCCAGTAATCTCTGAAAATATTGAAGTTGAAATTTTAGAAAAAGATTTAAGAATAGATACATACAGATCTAGTGGTGCAGGAGGTCAACATGTCAATACAACAGATAGTGCAGTAAGAATTACACACCTGCCAACAAAAATTGTGGTACAATGTCAAAATGAAAGATCACAACACAAAAATAAAGAAACTTGCATGAATATGTTAAGAGCAAGACTTTATGATTATGAGTTAAAAAAAAAAGAAAAAGAAAATGAAAATCTTGAAAATTCAAAGTCAGAGATTGGATGGGGTCATCAAATTAGATCATATGTATTACACCCTTACAAAATGGTAAAAGATAATAGAACTAATTTTGAAAGCTCTAGTCCTGAAAAGGTATTAGATGGAGAAATAGATAATTTTTTAGAAAGTTCTTTATATAAACTAAATGCGTAAAATAATTTCTATAATTATAATATCAATAATATCCATTTTAGTCGCAATTTTAATATTTCTATCAATGGCAGGAATTAAAACAGATAATTTTAATAGTTTGATAAATGAAAAAGTTAACGAGATTGATCCGAAGATAAAATTAAAATTAAATCAAGTAAATTTTAAATTAAATTTATCTAATTTTGAATTCGAAATTTTTACTTTGGATCCACAAATATTAATTAATGAAAAAAAAGTTGATTTAGAGATTATAAAGTCTGATTTAAATCTTTTAGACTATTTTAATTATAAAAATCCAATTTCTGAAATCTCTATAATTTCCAAAGAAAGTAATATTGATCAATTTACTGATTTTATCAATGAATATGACTTTAATTTAGCTAGGAACTTAATTTTCAAACAAATTAAAAATGGAAAAGTAAAAATAATTTCCAAAATAAATTTTAGTGAAAAAAATCCTAAAAATATTAAATATATTATAAATGGATACGTAAAAGATGCAGAAATAAAATTACTCAACCAATCAAAAATTGAAAATATTAAATTTGATTTTTTTGTAGATCAGGATTTTATAAACCTAAATAAAATAGAATTAGTATTTGATAAAATCTTTGTTTCTTCAGAAAATGTAAATATAAAAAATATTAATAATTATTTTGATATTTCGGGAAATTTTAAAACAAACAAGACTAAAATAAATTTAAAAAATTATACAAAATTAATTAATACTAATTTAGACTTAATAGACTATAGACCTATAAATATAAGCTCAGAGAATGAATTATCATTTAAAATCAATAAAAAACTTAATATTAAAGATTTCAGTATTATATCGAAATTAAATTTTGACGAGTTATTCACTAAATCAAAATATCAAGATTTAATATATTTTAAAAATGGGAATATTTTAATTAATTATATTAAAGAAGAATTAAAAATTGTTTTAAATAGCAAGTTTTTATTTCAAAATAATAACTACAATAATAATAAATCAAAAAATTTAATTAATATAATTTATAAAAAAAAACAAAACAAACTTGCAACAGTAAATATAGATTTAAGTAATACAAAAAGTATAATAAACTCTAAAGAATTCAAAAAATTTGTCAATTTTAAAAACTTTAGTCTTCAAGACCAAGATATCACATTTGCATCAGAAAATTTCATAAATTTCAAATTAAATAAAAAAAATGAAATACAAAATTTTAATGTTAAATCTAAATTAAAATCCGAAAGTATTTTAGTTGATTATAAATCACAAAGAATAAAGAAATATTTTAGTGATTTTAAAGATCAAATAAAACTTAGCAATAGTCATTTAAATTTAGATTACAAAAATAAAAAATTTAAATTTAACTTAAAAAGCAAATATTCTATTAATAATATAAATGAAAATATTTCTTTAAACGTCGAAACAAAAGATAATAATTATTTTTTTGATTTAGATTTAGACCTAGATAGCGCAGAAATAGATATTGAAGAATTAGATTTTCGAAAAAAAGCAGATATTAAATCTAATTTGAGTATGAATGGAATTTACAAAGATAATAATGAAATAATTTTCGAAAATATAGATTTTAATGAAGAAGAAAAAAGTATAAATGTTGAAAATCTTGAAATAGGAAAAAACGATAAAATTAAAAGTTTAGATTTATTTAAAATTGATATAGTCAACAAAAACAAAAAAGAAAATAAATTAGAATTTAAGAAAATTAATAACAATTATTACTTAACCGGCAGTCAATTTGACGGAGCTAAAAATATAAAAAATTTATTTGATAATTCGTCTAAATCGATTTTTTCAAGTTTCAAAAATTTGAACACTTATATTTATTTAGATATTGGAAAATATTTTGTTGATAACTTTTCTTATTTATCAAATGTTAAAGGCGATATACAATTAAAGAATAACAAAGTTTTTAGTTCAAATGTAAATGCAAAATTAGATAATAATAGAAAATTTGCATTAAGAATTTTTACTAATGATAAAAAACAAAAAATTACTAATTTAGAAATCGAAGAACCAGAACCTTTCATTAAAAATTTCAAATTTATAAAGGGTTTTAAAGAAGGTAAATTAATATATGAGGCGCTTAATTATGAGGGTAAAACAAAATCAAATTTAAAAATTATCGATTTTAAAGTACAAGAAGTACCTGTTCTTGCCAAGCTTCTTACATTGGCATCACTGCAAGGAATAGCTGATCTTCTAACTGGCGAAGGAATACGATTTACAGATTTTGAGATGGAATATGAAACTTTAGGAAATAATACTAAAATAAAAGAGATGTATGCGATAGGCCCAGCAATTTCTGTTATGATGGAAGGTTATATTGTTAAAGATGAATTAACTAGCTTGAGAGGTACACTTGTACCAGCAACAACTATTAATAAAACAATTTCAAAAATACCAATGTTAGGCGAAATATTGGTTGGAAAAAAAATTGGTGAAGGAGTATTTGGAGTAAGCTTTAAAATTAAAGGGCCGCCTAAAAAACTTAAATCCACTGTCAATCCAATAAAAACTTTAACTCCAAGATTTATAACCAGAACCTTG
This sequence comes from uncultured Pelagibacteraceae bacterium, assembly GCA_902595465.1. Lineage (GTDB taxonomy): Bacteria > Pseudomonadota > Alphaproteobacteria > Pelagibacterales > Pelagibacteraceae > Pelagibacter. The sequence continues at coordinate 17,926 of CACJQE010000002.1, read as the reverse complement.
GAAAAAATTTCAAATTAAATTACTATTTTGTAGTGTTTTTTCTTGCCGATTGAGAGCTTAATAAAATTATTTTTTTTTATAAGTTCATTTGAAATTATGAATTTATCATCTGAAATAATTTGATTATTGATTTTAATACCGTTAGATTTTATTAATCTTCTTATTTCGCTTTTTGATAAGTTTTTATCAATAATTGAGACTAAATTGACTACATCATTACCAATATGAGAGATATCTATCTTTGTATTCGGCAAATTTTCACCAGTTAAGTTTCCTGAAAAAGAATTTCTTGCTATTTTTTCTGCTTCTGCAGCTTCATTAGCACCGTGAAGAATAGAAGTAGCTTTGTTTGCTAAAATAATTTTTTGTTCATTTATGTCTTGAGTGCTAATATCTTCAATCTCGTTTAATTTTAAATCTGTAAACATTTTAAGAAATTTTAATACATCTTTATCATCAGTATTTCTCCAAAATTGCCAATAATCGAAAACTGAAAATAATTTTTTATCTAACCATATAGCACCACTTTCAGTTTTACCCATCTTAGCACCCGATGCTAATGTTATAAGTTCTGTTGTTAAACCATAAACTTCGTTAGATGAATATCTTTTAATGAGTTCAACTCCGTTAACAATATTACCCCATTGATCTGACCCTCCAATTTGGAGCAGACAATTCTCTTTTTTATTTAATTCTAGAAAATCGTAAGCTTGCAAAATCATATAATTGAATTCCATATAACTTAATGATTGCTCTCTCTCTAACCTTAACTTAACACTATCAAAACTTAACATTTTATTTATAGTAAAATGTTTTCCTATATCTCTTAGAAAAGATATATAATTTAAATTTTTTAGCCAAGTGTAGTTGTTAACAAAAATTGGAGCCACTTTTTCATCTTTTGTCTCTAAAAACTTTTTTAGTATATTCTCTATACTTTTTATATTTTTTTCTATTTCATTTTCTTCTAAAATTTTTCTTGTTTTATCTTTTCCAGATGGATCTCCTATTCTAGTAGTTCCACCGCCAAGCAAAACAATTGGTTTGTGTCCATGTTTTTGCATTAATCTTAAGCACATGATTTGAAGCAAGCTACCAACGTGTAAACTTTGAGCAGTGCAATCAAAGCCTATATATCCTTTTATACTCTTTTCATTCAACTTTTTTGAAAGAGCTTTTTCGTCTGTGCATTGATAAAAATATTCTCTGTCTTTAAATTCTTTTAAAAATTCATTCATAAATGGTATTTTTAATATACATATTTAAATAAAAATAATAATCAATAATGGATAATTCTTTTATAGCACTAGGTTTAATGAGTGGTACATCTCTTGATGGCATTGATGCAAGTATTATCAAATCAGATGGTGAAAATAATTTAGACATAATAGATAATAAGTACTTCAATTATCCTGAAGAATTTAGAAAAAGACTTTCTTCATTTATTTTAAATATAAATAATAGAGTAGATATAGAAGAAAATATAAGCACTTATAAATCTTTAGATAGAGATCTTACTCTTTATCATTCAAAAATATCAAAGAAAATTATTAGTGAGAATAATTTAAATATTCAATTAATTGGTTTTCATGGACAAACGATAATCCATAAACCTAAAGATGGATATTCTATACAAATGGGAGATGCAAATTTACTCTCTCAAGAATTAAAAGAAAAAGTAATTTTTAACTTTAGAGCTAACGATATTAAAAATGGCGGGGAAGGTGCCCCATTGACACCTGTTTATCATGAACTTTTAATAAAAAAATTTAAGTTAAATAATCCTACATTAATTTTAAATATTGGAGGAATATCAAATTATACTTATTGTTTTAAAAATATTTTAGCAGCAAAAGATATTGGTCCTGGAAATGTCTTAATTGATGAATATTTAAAAAAAACAAAAGGAATAAATTATGATCGAAATGGAAATATAGCATCATCTGGAAACATAAATAAAGATATAATTAATCAATTTTATGAACATGAGTTTTATAATACACAGGAAAAACATTCTTTTGATAGAAAGGAATTCGATTTTAGTTTTGTTAAAGGTTTAGAATTTGAAGATGCCGTAGCTACGTTAACATATTTTACAGCATTAATAATTTCACAAAATATAAAAAAAAATTTTGATAATGAAATAGAAATTATTTTGTGTGGTGGAGGAAGAAAAAATATAACATTAGTCAATCATATAAAGAAATTATTGAAATTTAAAATTAAATTAATTGACGAATTCAGTATAGATGGTGATTTTATAGAGTCTCAAGCATTTGCATATTTATCAATTAGATCATATCTTAATAAAATAATTAGTTATCCTACTACGACTAATGTTTTAAATCCTGTCACAGGCGGTGAAATTAAAATAAATTATTAATATAAAGCAGTTTCTTTTTTTATATATTTATTGAGACATTTAATTAAAGGCTCGTCTGCTTTTGAAAAAAAATGGTTGGCATCTGGTACAATGTCAAATTCCACTTTAATTCCTTTTTGAGCACTCAATCTTTTATTTAATTCATTAATATCTTCAAAAGGAACCAGCTCATCTTTCTTTCCATGAATTACAATACCAGAAGTTGGGCATGGGGATAAAAATGAAAAATCATAAACATTTGGTTGAGGTGATATAGCAATAAATCTATTAATTTCTGGTCTTCTCATCAATAATTGCATTGCAATCAATGAACCAAAGGAAAATCCTGAGATCCAACATTGTGAATTATCAAAATTTTCTCTTTCTAACCAATCCAATGCAGCAGCTGCATCAGCAAGTTCTCCTTGACCATTATCAAATTCACCATCACTTTTTCCAACACCTCTGAAATTTACTCTGCAAACTGAAAAATTATTGTCTACAAAAGTTTGAAAAGTATCGACAACAACTTTGTTGTTCATGGTTCCACCGTATTGAGGGTGTGGGTGTAGCACTAAAGCAATAGGAGAAGTATTTTTTTTACTTTTAAAATACTTTGCTTCTAGTCTACCAGCAGGACCAGGAATAAAGATTTCTGAAATTTTTGTATCTGTAGATGGCATTGATTATCAGTCTCAAAAAAAAATTACATTTTTCTATCAAAATTAAGCGACAAAATGCAAGTATTTTAAATATTCTGAATCTTGACTAAATTAGTCAGGTATATATAAATCCCGTGAATTGCGGAAAATATGAAACTATCTACCAAAAGCAGATATGCAGTTATGGCTTTAGCTGACATAGCAACATTTAAAAATAACGAGCCGATCTCACTAAGAGATATCTCTATAAGACAAGGAATATCATTAGTTTACCTAGAACAGTTATTTTTAAAATTAAAAAAAAATGAAATTGTTAAAAGTATTAGAGGTAAGAAAGGTGGATATACTCTAAACAAAACTCCAGATCAAATTAAAATCTCTGATATCCTTTCTGCTGTAGAAGAAAAGGTTAAAACCATCGGATGTCAAAAGCACTCAAAGAAAGGATGTAATGGAAAGTCTGCAAAATGCATAACCCATAATTTATGGGATGAATTAGAAACACATATAAACGTATTCTTTCAAGAAAAAAAACTTGGAGACCTAATAAATAAAACTGAAAATAGACTTTAATGAGAGATAAACAAATTGAAGATTTAAAAGATTATAAATATGGCTTTTCAACTGATATTGAAAGTTTTAAAGCACCTAAGGGCTTAAATGAAGACGTTATAAGATTTATATCAAATATAAAAAAAGAACCAGACTGGTTACTACAGTGGAGATTAAAAGCTTTTGAAAGATTAAAAGTATTGAAAGAACCTAATTGGCAAAAACCAAAATATCCAAAAATTGATTATCAAGATTTATATTATTATTCTGCACCTAAAAGTTTTAAAGAAAAACCAAAAAATTTAGAGGATTTAGATCCTAGATTGCTGGAAACTTATAAAAAATTGGGAATACCTTTGCAAGAACAAAAAAGATTAAATGGTATTGCTGTTGATGCAGTATTTGACTCAGTATCTGTTGCTACAACTTTTAAAGATACATTAACAGAAAAAGGAATTATTTTTTGTTCAATTTCTGAAGCAATACAAAAACATCCAGATTTAGTAAAAAAATATTTAGGCTCAGTTATTCCAATCACTGATCACTTTTTTGCTACATTAAATTCTGCAGTTTTCACTGATGGATCATTTGTTTACATCCCACCAAATGTAAAGTGTCCAATGGAACTCTCAACTTATTTTAGAATTAATGCGTCTGATACTGGACAATTCGAGAGAACTTTAATTATTGCTGATAAAGGTAGTTATGTAAGTTATTTAGAAGGATGTACAGCACCAATGAGAGATGAAAATCAACTTCATGCAGCGAATGTCGAATTGATTGCGTTGGATGATGCAGAGATTAAATATTCTACAGTTCAAAATTGGTATCCAGGAGACAAAGATGGAAAAGGGGGAATATATAATTTTGTAACAAAAAGAGGATTGTGCAAAGGTAAAAATTCAAAAATTTCATGGACGCAAGTTGAAACTGGTTCTGCTATAACGTGGAAATATCCAAGCTGTATTTTGAAAGGTAATAATTCAATTGGTGAATTTTATTCAATTGCAATTACCAATAATCATCAGAAGGCCGATACTGGGACTAAAATGATTCACTTAGGAAAAAATACAAAAAGTAAAATTATTTCAAAAGGTATTAGTGCAGGTAAATCAGATATGACTTACAGAGGATTGGTAGATATTTCAAAAAATGCTTTTAATTCAACAAATTATACTCAATGCGATTCATTATTAATGGGTAATAAATGTGGAGCACACACAGTACCTTACATTAAGAATAAAAATTCAAATTCTAATATTGCTCACGAAGCGACCACATCTAAAATAAGTGAAGATCAACTGCATTATTGTCAGCAAAGGGGATTAAACCAGGAAGAAGCCGTAGGACTTATTGTTAATGGCTTTTGTAAAGAAGTTTTACAACAATTACCTATGGAGTTTGCTGTAGAGGCTCAAAAACTAGTTGGAATAAGTTTAGAAGGAAGTGTTGGTTAAATGCTAAAAATAAACAATTTAAATGCAAAAATTAATGAAAAATCCATATTAAGTGGTTTTAATCTTGAGATAAAACCTGGTGAGGTTCATGCAATAATGGGACCTAATGGATCAGGTAAAAGCACTTTATCAAATATTCTATCAGGTAAAAAAGGATACGAGGTATCAGGAGAAATATTGTATGAAAACAATAATTTATTTGATCTTGAAACAGAAGAGAGAGCACACAGAGGTATCTTTTTAGCTTTCCAATACCCTTTAGAAATACCTGGAGTAAATACAAATATATTTTTAAAAACTTCTCTAAATTCAATAAAAAAAGCTAAAGGCGAAAAAGAGCTAGATGCTTTGGAATTTTTAAAATTAATTAAAGAAAAAGCAAAAGAACTCAAATTTGATGAAGAAAAATTAAATCGTCAATTAAATGTAGGTTTCTCTGGAGGTGAAAAAAAGAAAAATGAAATTTTACAAATGTCAATTTTAGATCCAAAATTGTCTATTCTGGATGAAACAGACTCTGGATTAGATATAGATGCTCTTAAAATAGTTGCAAATGGAGTTAATGCATTAAGAAAAAAAAATAATTCCTTTCTTATAATAACACACTATCAAAGATTACTTGATTACATAAAACCTGACTTTGTACATGTGCTTATGGGTGGAAAAATTATTAAATCAGGAGGTGCAGAATTAGCTTTAGAGTTAGAAAAAAAAGGATATGAAAATTTCAACTAAATGGAACAAAAATTAAAAACAGATTTTGATAAATTTATAAGTACGTCTAATTTTTCAAACCAAGAGATTAAATTAAAAAAAGAAGCTCTAGATAATTTTTTGAAAAATGGATTTCCTAGTAGAAAATTAGAGAACTGGAAATTTTCAGATATAAAACAGATAATTCAAAAAAATATTGGAGAACTAACATTTTATAATGATTACAATATTAAAAATGAAATTAATGACGAAATTTTTATAAAGGAAATTGAGCATAATAAAATTGTTATTGTTAACGGTAAAGTTGAGCGATTGAGTTTCGAACATGAAGAAAGCGATAAAATTAATTTAACAACTTTAGATAATTTTAACCAAAACCCAAATGATGATAATTCTCTTTTAAGTCTAAATAATTCTTTTTCTAATAAAATATATAATATTTTAGTTAAAAAAAATTATTCATTCAAAAAGCCGATAATTATATATCAAATAACAAATGAGAAAGTGAGCAATACTAATATTAATTTTCAACTTAACCTTGATCTAGAAGAAAACAGCTCAATAAAAATTATTAATCTTTCTGACGATAATTCAGAAAAGAATTTCATTAACAATTTATTTAATTTTAATCTTGGTAAAAATGCAATTCTTAAGAATTATAAAATAGATAAAAAAAGTAATACAAATATTAAATATGATTATTCTAGTATTACTCAAAAAGAAAATAGTATTTCTGAAACATTTATATTTTCATCCGGTTCAGATTATATAAAAAATGAAGTCAGCTGTAATCTTGAAGGTCAATATTCGTCAGCATTTATTAATGGAATACACTTATTGTCTAAAAATAAACTCCACGAAATAAGAACTAATACTAATCATTCGTATGAAAACACGAAAAGTTATCAGTTAATAAAAAGCGTAATTGATGACAGTTCAAAGTCTGTCTATCAAGGAAAAATATATGTGGATTCTAAAGCTCAAAAAACTGATGGTTATCAATTAAGTAAAGCGGTGCTTTTAAATGAACAAGCAGAATTTAATGCAAAGCCTGAACTAGAAATTTATGCTGATGACGTTAAATGCTCACATGGTTCTGCGTCAGGAAGTTTAGACGATAATTCTATTTTTTATTTAATGTCTAGGGGATTAAATCAAACAACTGCAAAAGAATTGTTAATTAATGGTTTTCTTTTAGATGTTGTTGAGAAAATTACAGATGATGAAATTAAAAAATTGTTAAAAAATATGATTGGATTAAATTAATGAACATAGATGATATAAAAAGAGAATTTCCAATTTTTGACGATAAAATTCAAAATAATGATTTAGTATATTTAGATAGTGCTAATTCATCTCAAAAACCTAGAGTTGTTGTAGATAGAATTTATGACTTTTATACAAAAGAGTTTTCTAATGTAGGTAGAAGTGTTCATTATTTAGCAGTTGCTGCCACTAATTTATATGAGCAAACAAGAGTTTCAGTTCAAAAATATATTAACGCTAAAGATAAAGATGAGATCGTATTTACTAAAGGTGCTACAGAAGCAATTAATTTAGTCGCTAACACTTTTGGTCAAAAATATTTATCTGAAGGAGATGAAGTTTTGTTGACTGAACTCGAGCATCATTCAAATTATGTGCCTTGGCATTTTCTTAGAAAAGCAAAAAATATAAAAATAGAATTTGCTGAAATTAACGATGATGGCGAAGTAACATTAGAAGCAATAGAAAAAAAAATTACAAACAAAACAAAAATAATCAGTGTAAGTCATTTGTCGAATGTAACAGGCGCAATTTTACCAATTAAAGAAATTGTAGAATTAGCACATTCGAAAAATATACCTGTTCTAATTGACGGATGCCAAGGAGCTCCTCATTTAAGATTAGATATGCAAGATATAGATTGTGATTTTTATGCAATATCTGGACATAAAATGTACGGACCAACTGGAATAGGTGTTTTATATGCTAAAAAAAAATGGCTTGAGGATTTACCCCCATATCAAGGTGGAGGAGGAATGATAAATGAGGTTAAAAAAGAAGGTATTACTTATGGCGAATTACCTAATAAATATGAGGCTGGCACAATGGCTACAGCTCAAGTTATAGCTTTTAATGAATCCATAAAATTTATGGAAAAAATTGGTATTAAAAATATTGAGAAACATGAAAAAGAACTATTAGACTATGGATTAGAAAAGTTAAGAAAAAATAATTCAGTTAATATTATAGGAAATCCAAAAGAAAAAGGTGGAGTTATATCATTTACTATTGAAGGTGTTCATCCGCATGATATTGCAACTATTCTTGACGAGGATGGAGTGGCTATTAGAGCAGGGCATCACTGCTGTCAAATATTACACGATAAATTAAATTTACCTGCAACCGCAAGAGCTTCGTTTGGAGTTTACAATACAAAAGATGATATTGATAAACTTGATGAAGCAATAAATAAATGTAAAAAAATTTTTAACTTATAATGGACTTAAAAGATTTATATCAAGAAATAATATTAGACCATGGAAAAAATCCAAGGAATCTAGGAAAGTTTGATAATTATAATAAAGATGCAAAGGGAAATAATCCTTTATGTGGTGATAACGTTCATGTTTATCTCAGATTAAATGAAAATAAAAAAGTTGAAGATATTGCATTTGAAGGGCATGGCTGCGCTATCTCAATGGCATCAGCATCAATTATGACTGATATGGTTCGAGGCAAAGAAGAGAAAGAGGTAAAAGAAATTATAACTGATTTTTTAGGAATGATAAAAGAAAAAGACTCTTTAGAAACTAATATTTTAAAAGATGATGAAAAAACTAAATTGATGAGTTTATCGGGTGTAAAACAATATCCTATGAGAGTAAAGTGTGCAACCTTGTCTTGGCATACTCTTACATCAGCATTAGATAATTCAGATCAAATTGTAAAAACAGAGGAATGAAAATGGATCTTAAAGAAAAAGTAATTGCTGAAATAAAAAAAATTTATGATCCAGAGATACCTGTTAATATATATGAATTAGGATTGATATATGATATTATAGTAAATAATTCTGAAGTTAAGGTTAAAATGACTTTAACTACACCAAATTGTCCAGTAGCTGAAAGTTTGCCTAAAGAAGTTAAAGACAGTATATTAGAAATTAAAGAAGTTTCAAAAGTAGATCTTGATTTAGTCTGGGAACCGCCATGGGATAAATCAATGATGTCTGAAGCTGCAAAACTTGAATTAAATTTATGACAAAACAAATTATAACATTAAGCGATAACGCAGCTCAAAGAATAAAAGAAATTATGTCTAACGCTGAAAAAGACTCTTTAGGAGTTAGAGTTGGTGTTAAGTCAGGCGGATGCGCAGGGATGTCTTATGTTATGGAGTATACAAAAGTAGCAAACCCAAACGACGAAGTAGTAGAAGACAAGGGTGTGAAAGTCTTCATAGACTCTGCAGCGGTAATGTATTTGCTTGGAACAGAAATGGATTTTAAAAAAGAAAAATTTTCTTCACAATTTGTATTCAATAACCCGAATGAAACAGAGAGATGTGGATGTGGAGAGTCCTTTAAAATATAGTATCTAATATACGCATATCAGCATTGCGTTTATTGCATATCTATGATAGAATCATTGGTATGAACACTTTTGAGCATAAAAACCTAATTAACTCTAAAGTTAAAATCCAAAAAAGAAAATCTTTATTCAGAAGTTTAATCAAACCAGTAGAAGCGGGCGCACATGGCACCCTCCACTACGTGGTTAAAAAAGGTTTAGGAAAAAATAAAATAGCTAAAAAGTAAAAAAGCTATTTAACAACTATAGTACATATCAAACTCAATAGGATGAGGTGTATGTTCAAAATTGTGTATCTCCTCAAATTTAAGAGCAATATAAGCGTCAATTTGATCGTCAGTAAATACTCCGCCTTGAGTTAAAAACTTTCTATCTTTATCTAAGCTTTCCATTGCTTCTCTTAATGATCCGCAAACAGTTGGAACTTTTTTAACTTCCTTCTCTGATAAAGCGTAAAGATCTTTATCAAAGGATTTGCCTGGATCAATTTTATTTTTGATACCGTCAATTCCAGCCATTAACATAGATGCAAATGTTAAATATGGATTACCAGAAGCGTCTGGGAATCTAATTTCACATCTTGCACCTCTTTTGCTTAAAGTTATCGGAATCCTACAAGAAGCTGATCTGTTTCTAGCAGAATAAGCAAGTAATACCGGAGCCTCAAAACCTGGAATTAATCTTTTGTAACTATTTGTTGTAGCATTTGAAAATGCATTAATCGCCTTGGCATGTTTAAGTATTCCACCAATATAATAAAGCGCAGTTTGTGACAAACCTGAATATTTATTTCCAGAAAAAACTGGAGTTTTTCCTTTCCAAACTGATTGGTGAACGTGCATCCCTGATCCATTATCACCTTTTACAGGTTTAGGCATAAACGTAGCAGTTTTACCAAATGAATGTGAAACCATTTGAACTACATATTTGTATAATTGAACATTATCTGCTTGATCAACCAATGTACCAAAAAGCATTCCAAGTTCATGCTGACTTGGAGCAACTTCATGGTGATGTTTTTCAACTGTGATACCTACGTCTCTTAAACCTTTAAGGTATTCGCCTCTTATATCCTGAGCACTATCCACTGGAGGGACTGGAAAATATCCACCTTTAACTCCAGGTCTATGACCCATATTTCCGTTTTCATAATTTTTTCCTGAATTATATGGACCTTCAGTACTATCTATTGAAAAACTTGTTTCGTTCATATCGTTTTTAATTTTAACGTCATCAAAAACAAAAAATTCTGGTTCAGGACCAAAGTAAGCTTTATCACCTATACCAGTCTTCTTTAAATAAGCTTCAGCTTTCTTCGCTATCCCTCTTGGATCTCTTTCATAAGGATTTCTTTTAATTGCATCTAAAATATCGCAAAATAAAACAAGAGTATTATGAGATGTAAAAGGATCAATTATTTGTCTGTTTAAATCTGGCTTTAATATCATGTCAGACTCATTTATTGCCTTCCATCCAGCAATAGACGATCCATCAAAAAATACACCATCTGTTAACATGTCCCCATCAACTACCGATGCATCCATAGTTAAGTGCTGTAATTTACCTCTTGGGTCTGTAAATCTTAAATCGACAAACTCAATTTGCTTGTCTTTCATCATTTTTAGAACTTTGCTTGCGCTCATATTATCTCCTGTAGAATTAAATATCTGGGTTAATTACCAATATTGTTATAATAAAGAATACATATAATGAGGATATCACCTATGCAATTTAAACATATAATTATGCCAATAATTTCAGTGCTTTTTTATCAATCATAAGTTGAATATGACTTTATTAAATAAAGAACCAGTTAAAAGAGCTGAGAAGTGTCTTAAAGAGTTTGATGAAAATCTATCAGTTGTTGAATTAGAAAACTCAGCAAAAACAGCATTGGATGCAGCAAATTCATTAAATTGTGAAGTAGGAGCAATTGTTAAAAGTCTGCTTATTAAGATAGAAAATGATTTTTTACTTTGTTTAGTTTCTGGTGACAAAAGATGTTCGTTAAATAAATTAAAAAAAATTTCTGAAAAAAAAAATGTAAGAATGGCTTCTGCTGACGAGGTTAAATCTCAAACAGGATATACAATTGGGGGTGTATCTCCTATAGGTCATATAAATAAAATTCAAATATTTATAGATAATTCTTTAAGTAGGTTTACAGATATTTTTGCTGCGGCTGGTCATCCTAATGCGATTTTTAAGATCAATTATGAAAAATTAATTCAAATTACAAAAGGTGATGTGAAAGATATTACAGAATGAAGCAAGCTAATTTAACAGATTATATTTTATTAACATTACTATCAATAATTTGGGCATCTGCTTTTTTTAATATAAAAATTGCAACAGAATCTTTCGGTCCAATGACAATCGCTTTTTTGAGAGTATTTTTTGGATCTATGCCAGTATTAATTTTATGTTTTTATAAAAAAATAGTAATTGAAGCATTTTCAAAAGATTGGCATTGGTTCATGTTAATAGGACTAATCAATTTAGTTATACCATTCTTTTTAATTGCTTATGGGGTAAAATCAGTGCAAAGTAATTTGGCAGCAATTTTGATGTCCACTACTCCTTTGAGCTCTACCATATTAGGTCACTTTTATACAAAAAATGAAAAATTTAATTTTGCCAAAACTATAGGAATATTAATAGGATTTGCAGGAATTGTTTATTTATTTTCTGATAATATTTTAATCGATGAAAATAATTTTCTTTCAGCAATATTAATTTTAGTAGGATCAACATGTTATGTAATAGGTGGAGTTTTAACACTTAAAATTAGTAAGAAAAAAAATGAAAACGTTACTGGATCAATATTAATTTGGGCAACTCTGATTTTATTTCCTTTGATGTGTTTATTAGAAACTCCTTGGGAAAATACTCCATCATTAAATTCAACTATGTCAGTAATTTATCTTGGTATAGTGCCAACAGGAGTTGCGTGGCTTTTAAGGTTTAAAATTTTGAAAAAGAATGGTTTAATTTTTCAATCTCAAGTCTCATACTTAATCCCAATCTTTGGAATTATTTTAGGCTATATATTTTTAAGTGAATTAATAACTTACAAGGTATTAATATCTTTATTAGCTGTAGTTGTAGGAATTTATTTTGTCAGAAAAGCTGATACAAAAATTATTATTTAAGTGAAGATATGGAGCTAATATGCTCTGGTTTTGTCTCACAACATCCACCTAAAATTGTTGCCCCGCCTTCTATAAATTTTTTTGATAAATTATAAAATTCATTTGCATCAAAATTATCTCTTTTTCCTAAAGATTGATTAGGATTTAGTCCAATTTCATTAGGTCTTGCTGTATTAAATGTCTGTATTGGGCCTGGTTCATCAACTCCCCACAAATTTATTTTAAATCCAAATGGAACTTTACAATTTAAAAATTTATCCAATACAGATAATGATATTTCTGGAGAAACACATGCACAAACTATACCAAGTGTATTTTCATCTTGAATAATTTCAATTAATTGTTCAATTTTTTCTTTCGAGGGTAGGTCACCATTTTTTTTTAAATGTATTCCAATTAAAACTTTTTTGTTTAATTTTTTAGATATATTAAGAGCGGCTTTAACTTCATTAGTGCTGCTAATAACATCTAAGTATAAAAAATCAGTAAATTCACTTAAAATATTAGCTTGCTCAAACATATCTTCCTCTATTAATTTGATATCGCGATCATCAGTTATATAAGTGTCTCTTTGGCTTGGAATTGATCCAGCTACCAATATATTTTTCTTTGATAAATCTTTAGCTTTTATTGCAAGTTTACATGCAATTTCATTTAATTTTTTGAATTCATCACCAACTTTATTTTCTATTAATCTAAATTTTCTACAACTAAAAGTGTTTGTAACTATAACATCTGAGCCTGCGTTGATATATGATAGATGAGTATCAACTAACATTTGATGATATTTTTCATCCAATAAAGCGCTAGCAGACCATAAAGTCCCCATAGATACCATTCCTTTTTCAAGTAATAATTGACCCATACCACCATCTAAAATTCTTATTTTTTTGAAAAAATTGTTATCCATTTTTTTTATCCCTTGTAGCTATAAATACTCCAACGGTTGTTATTAAAAAACCAATTATGTCAGTAAATGTTAATTGTTCATTTAAAAATATCCATGCCATCACTGCTGAAGTAGGAGGTACTAAAAAAAATAAAGTAGTAGTTTTGCCCACAGTACCCCTTTTGATTAAAAACATAAGAATAGTAAAAGCTCCAAATGAAACTAATATAATTTGATGAGACATACCCAATATAAAACTAGTTGTAAAATTTATGTAAGCATTTTCAAATATAAACATTAATAATAGATTAAAAAGGCAACCACCAACTGCTTGATACGCATTATTAACTGACAAAGCTAAATTTCCACTCAATTTTTTTTGCCACAATGTTCCAGCTGTTATTGCAAATAAAGCTAAGACTGTCGCTAACAATCCTAAAGGAGGAATTTCTTTTCCAAAATCTATACCTAACACAGTTACAGAACCAATGAAACCTAAACTGATACCCACCCACTGTTTCCAAGATATTTTTTCTCCAAAAATTGGACCAGATAAAATATTTGTTAAAATTGGTTGAAGTGTAACTATTAAAGCTACAATTGCAGCTGGCATCCCAATTGAAAATGCATACCAACATCCACCTAAATAAATCCCATGAAATAAAATACCTGTTGAAAGACTTTCAATAATATTTTTTAATTTTCCAAAAATTTTATCATTACTGAAATAAGCAAATACGAGAAAACCAATTGTTACAATCCCAAATCTAAATGCTAAAGCTGCAAATGGAGAAGCATTTTGAACAATTTCTTTTCCAGATATGAATGCCGATGACCATAATAATATAAAGAGCAAAGGAAATGATTTTGTCATGGTAAAGATATATGGCGTAATATCTAATTTTTGTTGTGAATTCTATCCATTTCTTGAAGTTCGACTTCAAGTTTGTCTAATTCTTCACCACCAGCCATCATACTAAGAAGTTTTTCTCTAGAAATATCTTTTTTTTGGAATGTTCCCATGCTTTTTCCTCGGTTAAGTACAGTGAAACTATTACCAACAGGGTAAGCATGATGTACATTATGAGTAATTAAAATTACAGCCAATCCCTCAGACGCGGCCTTTACAATATATTTTAATACCATTGATGCTTGATGAACTCCTAAAGCAGAAGTTGGTTCATCTAAAACTAAAACTTTTGCTCCAAAATATATAGCTCGTGATATTGCTAGGCATTGTCTTTCACCACCGGACATAGTTCCAACTGCCTGAGATGGGTCTCTAACATCGATTCCTATCTGTCCCATTCTATCTGCTGCTATCTTATTTGCTTTCTCCACATCAAAAGTTTTAAGGAAAGGAATACCTTTTTGAGGCTCTCTTCCCATAAAAAAATTTCTAGTAACACTCATTAAAGGAACTAATGCTAGATCTTGATAAACTGTTCCTATACCAATATCTAAAGCATCTTTAGGTGAGTCAAAAACAATTTTATTATCTTCAAATATAATTTCTCCTTCATCAGGCTTATGAACACCTGCTAAAGTTTTAATTAAAGTCGACTTTCCTGCTCCATTATCTCCAAGCAAACACATGATCTCACCTTTTTTTAATCTCATAGTGACATCTTTGAGCGCTATTACCTTCCCAAAAAACTTACTAATATTATTAAATTGAACGAGATAGTCAGACATTATTTACTCTCAGTCACTTTCTTTCTGATATAGTTATTAAACACTACAGCTATCAACATCATTGCTCCTAAGAAAACTTTAAACCAATCAGTGTCAACATCTGTATAAAATATTCCCATAGATACAGTCCCAAATATAATTGCACCAAAAGCTGCACCTATTGCAGATCCATATCCACCTGTTAAGAGACAACCACCAACAACAGCAGCCGCAATAGCTTCTAGTTCTTTTAAAGTACCTCTCATAGTATCTGCTGAACCCGCATCTAATACCTGAATACAAGCAAAAATAGTAGAAGCGACTGCCGTACCGATAAATAGACTTATTTTTACCCTTCCAACAGGCACACCCACATTTGTTGCTCCAACCTTATCGCCTCCAGATGCAAAGATCCAATTACCGTATCTTGTTTTCATCAATATCCATGTTGCAAACAATGTTAATGCAATAAACCAAATAACTGATGGAGGTATTCCAGTTGCAAGAGGAGTTCCATCAGTTCTTAGTTCAATCAATTTTAATGATCCCAACCAAGTAAAAAGCCATTTAAAAGTATCTGTAGCAAATAGCCATGCTAATGGATCATCTTCAATTAATACTCTTAGTCCTGGAACTTGAGTTCTACCAGTAATCAATCTTGTTATTGCTAATGTCAAACCTCTTAAAATAAAAAGCATTGCAAGTGTTACAATAAAAGACGGCAAACCGGTTTTGACAACCATTATGCCATTAAAGTATCCAACCAATACTGCCATAGCGAAAGCAAAAACTATACTCATCCATAATGGCCAACCCCAATAAATTGCAGGAATTGCTATACAAATTCCAGCAAAGCCAATCATTGATCCAATTGACAAATCAAATTCACCGCCAATCATTAACATTGCTGCTGCTATTGCTATAATTCCCAAATTAGCTGAAACATCGAGGAAATTAAGCATTCCATAGGCGCTAAACATACCAGTATCGCCAGCTATAATTCCAAAAAATATAAATACAAGTATTGAGCCACCTAATGCACCCAGCTCAGGCCTATTCAATAAAACTCTTAGTGGTGATATTTTTTTTAGACGTTCGTCTTCATTAAGATTACTTTTCGATGAAATACTTTTTGATTTTAATGACATTTAAATTTTGAAAAAAGGCCTGACCAAAAAATTTAGTCAGGCCTTAAATATAGATTTTATCTATAACCTTGAGCTGCCCATTTAATTACTTTAGCAGCATTATCAGGAGTAACAAATCCAGGTCCAGTCATAACTACACCTGCGGGCATTGTTCCCCATCTCATGTATTGAGCAAAAATAGCTATAGGCAAATAACCTTGTAGATATTGTTGTTGGTCTATTAAAAACTCTACTTTACCTGCAGCAGCAGCTTTCAACATATTAGGTGACATATCAAATGTTCCTAATTTAACATTTCCAACTTTACCAGCAGCTTCTAAAGCTTTTAGTGCTGCTTCACCAGATAAACCAGCTCCTAAAGTTAGAATAGTGTCATATCCACCACCTAATTTTGCAGCAACAGCCTTTTGAATTTCAGTTGGGTCATTTGATGTTCCAAGAATATCAACAGATCCACCAAAACCTTTTTTGAAACCTGCACATCTTCTATCAAGCGCTACGTTTCCAACTTCGTGGTTAACGCATAAAGCTTTTTTTCCTCCAGCAGCCTTCATTTTTTGTCCACCACCAACGCCAGCTTCAAATTCAGTTTGACCTACGTGTGCACTAATTCCTAATGATGCATAGTCATCCGAACCAGAGTTCATAGAGACCACTGGTATACCGGCAGCTATTGCTGCTTTAACAGATTTTCCTAATGCAGCTGCATCAGGTAAAGTAATTACAATACCTTTTGGTTTTTGTGATACAGCATTATCAATTAGTTTTGCCATTTCAACCATGTCAAAAGTTCCAGGTGCAGTGTATTTGCAAGATACTCCCATATCTTTACAAGCAGCATCAACTCCATTTTTAGCTACCGACCAAAAAGGGTCATTAGCTTGTCCATGTGAAACAACAATTATATCAGTTGCTAATGCTGATACAGACATCATTGCCCATGCAGCAACAGCTAATATAAAGTTCTTTATTGTTTTCATTTTTAATTTCCTCTCTTAAATAAAAGTTAACTTTTAAACATTAAAGCTAACATAAATTTATTTAGATTGTAAAGAAGCAGGTTGTATTCAACCTAAAGTTGATTTTTAATATTTTATTTTTTCAAACTTTTTTGATTTTAATGACCGGATAGCACTCTCAGCAATTTGTATTGAAATCTTTCCATCAATAAACCCACTTTTAGGTCTTAAATTTGATCTGAATAATTTAGCAAGATCATTTAACTGTTCTTTGTATGCCTGGTCGTATCTTTCTATAAAAAAATGTTTAAAGCTTGATCGTGCATTCGTACTTTTATTAGAATACAAACTAATCTCATTTTCTTTGATATTATCAGAAATAATCATTCCTTTGCTTCCAAAAAGTTCTACTCTTTGATCGTATCCAAAACTACAATGTCTAGAATTACTAATAATACATTGAACACCATTTTTTGTTTTCAAAATTGCCGTAGCAAGCTCGAAATCTTTAAGTTTATTGAAGTATTTATTAGAAATATTGCTCCCTGTAGCAAATATAGAAACAAATTCATCTTTACCCGCATAATACCTTGCTAGATCGAAATCATGGATCATCATATCTTTAAAAATACCACCTGAGGCTTTTAAATATTTTATAGATGGAGCAGCCGGATCTCTGCTAGTAATAATAATTTTCTCTAGCTTTCCTATCTTGCCTTTTATTAAATTATTTTTTAGAGAGCTATGACCTGGATCATATCTTCTGTTAAATCCAATTTGAA
>CACJQE010000001.1 GCA_902595465.1 uncultured Pelagibacteraceae bacterium | reverse complement strand
TAAATCTTCAATAAATCCAATTAATTTTTTTTGGAGATTAATGAAGTCAAATGCTTCACCAGAATCTTTTATGATAAGAGATAAAAACTATTCTATTGTAAGTTGCTCACCTGAAACTTTATTATTAAAAAAAGGTAACAAAATCATTACCAAGCCTATTGCTGGTACATTAAGAAAAAGTAAAAAAACGAATAGATCTAGTGCCTTAAAGTTTTTTAGAAATAATTCTAAAGAGACTAAAGAACATAATATGATTGTTGATATGGAAAGAAGTGATTTATCCAGAGTTTGTATTCCAGGAACAGTAAAAATTGATAAAGAAAAGTATGTCGAGGAATACAGGCACTTATTTCATTATGTTACAACTATATCTGGAAGCCTATTAAAGGGTATGACGATAAAAAATATTATCAAATCTATGATGCCTGGCGGATCAGTTATAGGCTGTCCTAAAATCCGAACTTTGGAATTATTAAATCAACAAGAAAAAGAGAATAGAAATATTTTTACAGGTAGTTTTGGCTATATAAAATTTAATAAAGATATGAGATTCAACATAATAATAAGATCTATATTAAATTATAAAAATACATCAGAAATATCCGCGGCATCTGGAGTTGTATTAGATAGTGCAGCAAAAAAAGAATTTAATGAAAACTTTATAAAAGCAAAATCATTATTAGAATTATTTAAATGATTTATATAATAGATCACCAAGATTCATTCACATGGAATGTAGTTCATCAATTCTCTCAGTTTGATAAAGTTTATTGTTCAAATTATTTTGAAATAAATAACAGTTTATTAAATAAATCTAATACAATTGTATTATCTCCTGGACCCGGTTCACCCAAAGATTATCCTAATACTTCAAAAATTTATAATAAATTTAAAGGAAGAAAAAAAATCATAGGAATTTGCTTAGGGTATCAGCAAATATTACATTGTGAAAATGCCAAAATTATTCAACAAAGGAGAATATTTCATGGTTATCAATCTGAAGTAAAAGTTGTTTCGAATAAATCTATCTTTAGAAAGAATTCTAAATTTAAAGTAGGAAGATATCATTCACTTAAGCTTAAAGAGCCATTTATTAAAGAAAATTTTGATATTACTATGAGATGCGCTAAAACTAATATTGCTATGGCTTTTGAAAACAAAAGAGATGATGTATATGGTTTTCAATTTCATCCAGAATCTTTTTTAACAACAAATGGTAAAATTCTTATTAAAAAAATCTTACAGTCGAAAAGATCTTAAAGAAAAAGAATTTAAAGATCTATGGAATGCCCATGGGGTATTTACAACTATGTGGATCTATGGAAAGCCTCAAAAGATTTTATTTTTTAAAGAACACATATCAAATCTTATTAAGTCTACAAAAAATTATAAAATTTATGATCGAAATTTAAAAATAAATATATTTAAAATAATTAAATCTAATTTAAATAAACAAAAAAATTATAATCATTTATTGAGAATTGCAGTAACCAAAAATTTAATTTCTATTTCTTTAAGAGATAAATTAAAAATTAAAAAAAATCTTCAATTAAAGCTAGTCAATTACAATAGAATTAAGCCTGAGCACAAAAATCTAAAGTATAAATTTATTTTAAAAAATTTATCTAAAATGGATAATACAAAATCAGATATAGCTCTTTGTTCAAATGGAAAAATTCTAGAAACAGGAACTTCAAATATAATTTTTATAAAAGATAATAAATATTATTCACCTATCAGGAAATTTTATCGAGGAGTTAATCTAAAATTTTTTGAAAAGCAATTTAAAATAAAAAAAACTAATATTAATATAAATAAATTAAATCAATACGATGAAATACTTTTAATTGGATCTGGAAAAGGAGTTTCCACTGTTTCATCTATAAAAGAGAAAAACTGGAATAGAAAAAAATATAAATCATATGATGCTTTTATAAGTAAATATAAAACTCAAATACTAAAACAAAAAAAATTGAGTAATTATTTATGAAAAATCTAAATAACCCTTGCATATTCTGTTTTACAAAGAAAAAGGAATATCTTTTTGAAAATGAACTAGCTTATGCAACTACTGATACTTACCCTGTATCAAAATTTCATTCTCTTATAATTCCAAAGCGGTGTGTTAAAAATTATTTTGATCTTACTTCAAAAGAAATCTTAGCGTGCGATAGATTAATAAAGAAACTAAAAAAAAAAATTGAAATGAACGATAAATCTGTAAAAGGTTTTAATATTGGTACCAATTCAGGCAAGGTTGCTGGACAATCTATTAATCATTGTCATATTCATCTGATTCCAAGACGAAAAAATGATGTTAAAAATCCTCAAGGTGGTGTTCGAGCTGTAATTTCTGCTAAACAGCATTATGTAAGGAAAAAGTAACTTTTATTAACATTTTTTTATTGAGATGAGATTATTAGTCAGTTGAACTAATATTTTTTATAGATTAAGAGCTTAGATTAGTATTATATTTAGCGGAGATAATAATATGTTCACAACAAATCCATTTGCTGTACTTTCTTCAACAGTTCCTTCAATTGCTTTGCAAGCATTTGTTTTGTTGATGTTGGCATTAGTAGTGATTGGAACACTGATGGATATTATTCATAAGAAGAATGTAAAATATTTTTTTAATAATGCTAAAAAAGCAAAAAAAGCAGCAAGTAAAGTATTAAGTCTTGGCGAGAAAACAGCGATAATTTCTAAAACTGTAGTTCATGATATTGGAACTACATCTGAATTAGGATTGGGTAAAAGAAGGTTTGCACATGTATTAGGAATGTATGGAACAATATTATTTTGGATCGGGTCAGGTGTTATGATATTTGGATATTCTTCTCCTAATGCGGTAACTCCATCTATATGGCCAATCATTTGGCATGCTGGTGCAATTTTAACTTGCCTTGGAGCATATTGGTTTTGGTTTTTTTTAAGAGTAGATGTATCTGCTGAAGCTCACTCAGTTTTTAGAATCATAAAAGCAGATTTATTTGTTTTAGCTTTAGTATTATCTTCTACGTTTGGTTTAGCTTGGTCGTATTTTCAATATTCAGGATCTACTGGTTTAAGTATTTTATTTTTAATTTTGTTTGCGGTTGCTAACATAGTTTTATTTGGAGGAGTTTACTGGTCTAAATTTGCTCATATGTTCTACAAACCAGGTGCTGCAATCCAAAAAAATTTAGCAGAAGCAGATGGTTCTAGAGATAATTTACCTCCACCCGCAGATGCTCCAGAACAATTTGGACTTGGAATTAAACGTGAGGCACCAAAGCACTATTAATATGATTGATAAAATTTTAAAGAAAGGTAATAAGTAGATATGTCAACTTTTGTATACATGACAAGATGTGATGGTTGCGGTCATTGCGTAGATATATGCCCATCAGATATCATGCACATTGACGAAACTATTAGAAGAGCAAAAAATATAGAACCAAATTTTTGTTGGGAATGCTATTCATGCGTAAAGGCATGTCCTAATCATGCAATTGATGTAAGAGGATATGCTGACTTTGCTCCAATGGGTCATAGTGTTAGAGTTAGAAGAGAAGAAGAAAAAGGAACTATTTCTTGGAGAATTAAATTTAGAAACGGTACAGAGAAGAATTTTGTATCACCAATAACAACAAAACCTTGGGGAAAATTTATACCAAAATTAGCTGAAGCTGATACTCCTAATCAAGGAGAGATTAATTCACAAATTTTATATAATGAGCCACATGGTTTAAACACTGAAAAAGATTTACCAACTTTAGACAAGAATTCATTTAAGCAAGGCGTTTATTATTAATGGCTAAGCACAAAACTATCATCGAAGAATGTGACGTACTAGTTGTCGGTGGAGGTATGGCTGGAACAGGGGCTACTTTTGAAGCAAGACACTGGGGAAGAGATTTAAAAATAATCTGTGTTGAAAAAGCAAATATAGATAGAAGTGGTGCTGTTGCACAAGGTCTTTACGCTATTAACTGTTATATGGGAATGCAGTGGGGCGAGAATATGCCAGAAGACCATGTAAGGTACGCTAGAAATGATTTGATGGGTCTTGTTAGAGAAGACTTAGGTTATGACATGGCACGTCATGTAGACTCAACTGTACACATGTTTGATGAATGGGGTCTTCCAATGATGAAAAATAAAGAAACTGGAAGATATCAAAGAGAAGGTAAGTGGCAAATTATGATACACGGTGAGAGTTACAAGCCGATTGTAGCTGAGGCTGCAAAAAAATCTGCTGATAAAATTTATAATAGAATAATGATTACTCATCTTTTAAAAGATGAAAAAAATCCAAATCGAATAGCTGGTGCAGTTGGTTTTAATGTTAGAACCGGAAATTTTCACGTATTTAAATCTAGAACAGTAGTTGTTTCTGCTGGAGGAGCATCACACATATTTAAACCAAGAGCAGTTGGTGAAGGTATGGGTAGAACATGGTATGCACCTTGGAGTAATGGATCTGCTTATGCACTACCTATTCAAGCAGGTGCAAAAATGACTCAAATGGAAAATAGAATTGTACTTTGTAGATTTAAAGATGGTTATGGTCCAGTTGGAGCATATTTCCTTCATTTAAAAACATATACTCAAAACGCTAATGGCGAAAACTATGAGAAGAAATGGTATGAAGCTACTAAAGAATTAGTAGGAGAGTATATAGACCATCATCCAACACCAACTTGTTTAAGAAATCATGCATTTATTCAAGAAACAGCTGCAGGTGGTGGACCAATCCATATGGTCACAAAAGAAGCATTCCAAGATCCACACTTAGAAACAGTTGGATGGGAAAATTTCTTAGGAATGACAGTTGGACAAGCGGTAGTTTGGGCATCTCAAAATATTGATCCAAAATACACAAACCCTGAATTAACAACTTCAGAACCATATGTAATGGGATCTCATGCTACATGTTCAGGAGCATGGGTTAGTGGACCAGAAGATATAGCACCTGATGAATATTTCTGGGGATACAATAGAATGATGACTATCGATGGATTATTTGGAGCAGGAGATGCAGTTGGTGGAAGTGCTCATAAGTTTTCATCTGGTTCATTCACAGAAGGAAGGTTAGCGTCTAAAGCTGCTGTTAAATATATTCAAGATAAAAAAGCTGATGATATTGAAGTTTCTGATGCACAATTAGAGAAGCTTAAAGAAGAAATATTTAAACCAATTGAAAATTATACAGTGGGTAGAAATGAAATTACTGGAGGAACTGTTTCTCCAAGCTATATTTTACCTATACAAGGACTACAAAGACTACAAAAAATTATGGATGAATATTGTGGTGGATTAACAAATAATTACATGACAAACGATAATCTACTTAAAAAAGGCCTAGAACAGCTACAATTACTTCAAGAAGACTTAGATCATGTCGGAGCTGAAGATTATCACCAATTGATGAGAGCATGGGAACTTAAGCATAGAGCTGTAACATCAGAATGTGTTGCTCATCATACACTATTTAGAGAAGAAACTCGTTGGCCAGGCTATTATTACAGAGGCGATCATATGAAACTTGATGATGAAAACTGGCATTGTTTAACTGTTTCTAGAAGAGATCCTGAAACTGGAAAATTTGAAATGGAGAAAAAGCCTGTTTATCATATAGTTGATGATAAAGAGAAGAAGCAAGCTTCCTAACCATTTTAGATGAGTATTGTCGACAAATCAGACGAAGAAATCATTAAAATTGCTGATCCTATCTGGGATAACATGGTTAGATGTTCCAACATGAAAGACTATGGTGGTTTTACCAAGGATTTATCATCACAAATGCTTTACGGGGCCAACGAAGTAGAGCTAGGCAAGCAATGGGCAAGCAATAAGCTGATCTCAAGCCTTAAAGAGGGGTGTAAGGCTATAGGCTGTCTAAGAAGAGGCTTGTACGTAACTGTTATCTATAAACAAAACAGTACAGAGATACCAGGAGACTTTTTAGGTCGACTTGTCCTTGGAGAAGAGGGAGATGAGGTCAAAGTCTTCGGGGCAACTATTTTTTAAATTTAATTAAATATTATTTGCATTTAATAAAACTTGTGGTATTTCGCGGGTATGCTTCAAGCTTTTAATCAAAATATTAAGAAAATCCCTTTATTAGTTTCAAATCAGCTTTCAAAAATTATTAAATCTTTTCTATATCTTTTTATATTTTTTACTTGGGCAATTATAATCTTAGGAACATTTCAAAATTTTATTTAATTTATTCTTATAATCATTGACTTTAGATTATGAGAGGAATAGTTAGATTATATGGAATATTTTCTTCCAATAGCTCAAGTCGAGATTAACATACTCTTTATATTTGGTTTAAGTTTAGCAGTTGGTATTCTTTCAGGATTATTTGGTGTAGGCGGAGGATTTTTAATGACACCGTTTTTAATATTTTTAGGTATTCCACCTGCTTATGCAGTTCCAAATGAAGCAAGCAATATTTTAGGTACATCGGTATCTGGTTCAACTACTCATTATTTAAAAGGTACATTAGATTATAAAATGGGATTGATGATTGTAGTCGGAGGAACTATTGGAACTTTACTTGGGATCTTAACTTTTTCTTATTTTCAAGATATTGGAAAAATAAATATCGTTATCTCTTTAGCCTACATGTACATCTTAGCTATACTTGGAACTTTAATGCTTATTCAAGGAGTATCTGAAATTGATAAGGCAAGAAAAAAAATTGTTGTTAGAAAAAAATTACATACTCATTATTGGATACATGGACTACCTTTTAGAATGCGTTTTAAAAAATCAAAAGTTTATGAAAGTGCATTTACTCCAATTATTATTGGTTTAATTGTCGGATATATTGCAGCAATTATGGGAGTGGGTGGTGCATTTATATTGGTTCCTGCAATGATTTATATTATTGGAATGCCAACTAAACTAATTCCTGGCACATCTTTGTTTGTTACAATATTTGTAAGTGCAATCGTAACAGTTCTTCATGCTTTTAATTACGGAACAATTGATCTTGTTTTAGTTTTTGTACTTATACTTGGCTCAATTATTGGAGTTCAGTTTGGTCAAAAAATTGGTGAAAAAGTTGATAGCTCAGAATTTAAAACAATCTTAGCAGTACTTTTATTATTAGTTGGAATTGCAATTGCTTATGACACTTTTATTAAAGAGGACGTAATCGTTGAAACAGTAGCAAATGGAACTAAAAACCTTGGTAACATTGCACAGTTTATTTTAGATTATTCTAAAGACCTTCCAGTTTTTTATGGACTTACATCAGTTGTATTAGCAGTGGTTCTTGGAATTGGAGCTGCAATTTTAAGAAATTATATTTCTAAGTGGAACAAAGCAAGAGAAGCTAAGCTTAAAGCTTAGGCACTTCTGTATAATTTAGTCATAACAAATTCTCTATGACCTAATGCTTCAGCACAAGTTAATCTTCCGTTTGCAACTCTTATTGTAGCTTTAATTAATTCATCACCAGCTTCATCTAAATTCATTTCTCTTGATAAAATTTTAGAAACATCAACATCAATATGCTCACTCATAGTTCTAGCAGTTAAAGGATTAGCTGTTAGTTTAACAACTGGTTCAATCGGGTTTCCAATTATATTTCCTTGTCCAGTTGGAAATAGATGAAGATTAAATCCTCCTGCAGCTTGTAAAGTTACACATTCTGCAGCAGCTGATGAGGTATCCATAAAGTATAAACCTGGACCTTTAGTTGGTTCTTCTGCTGGTTCTAGTACATCAATAAATTTACATCCACCAATTTTTTGAAAGTTTCCAAAAGCTTTTTCTTCAATTGTAGTAAGTCCACCTGCTATATTTCCGGCCGTTGGTTGACTTTCTGAAAGATCGTCTGTTGCTTCTTTTAAGATAAAATCATTATACGAACTCCAAGTTTTTCTAAACTTTTCTTGAGCTTCAGGAGTTTTTCCTCTTTTTTCACATACAGTTTCAGCACCCGTCAGCTCAGATGTTTCACCAAAACATAAATGAACACCAAGGGGCTCTAATTTATCCATTAAATTTCCAACTGTAGGATTTGAGGCTAATCCTGATGTTGTATCAGACTCTCCGCATTTAACTGAAATCCATAAATCACTTATAGGACGCTCTTCTCTTTGTTTCTCAGATGCCCAAATTGAAAATTCTTGAGCTTTCTTTGAAACTCTTGCTATAGTGTCTATATCTCCTACACCTTCTATACTAAAACCTTCAACTGGTTTTCCAGTTGTTGCAATTGCATCAACAATTCTTTTTGTCCATTTAGGTTCAATACCTATAACTATAACTGCTGCAACATTTGGATTTTTCCCTGTTCCAATCATTGTTCTAAAATGAAGCTCTAAGTCTGCTCCAAATTGCAATCTTCCATAAGAATGTGGAAGTGCAATCGTACCTTTAATATTATTAGCTACAGCTTCAGCGCAAGCATTTGAAATATCATCAACAGGAAGAATTATTACGTGATTTCTTGTACCTGTTCTTCCATCTTCTCTTTTATATCCTAAAAACGTTTTTGGAATTTCCATTTTACCACTTTTTAGTTTTTACGTTGTGAACATGTACATGCTCACCTTTTTTAATTGATTTTACTACTTTGCCAATATCATGCCCGTACTTTAATATTGTATCTCCCTCGTTAAGATCAGTCATTGCAATTTTATGACCCAAAGGTATTTCATCCATCGATTGAATTTTTACTGATTTATCATTTTCCATAATCCAGCAATCACAGTCTTGTTTAGGAGTAATTTTTTCAATAACTACAACACCTACATTGTCTTTTTCATCGTGGATTATAATATCTGTGCCAGCCATTGTGACGATTTCTTTGTTTGAAATTCGATCCAATTTATATATGAATTGGGCACTTTGACAATTAAAAAATAGAATTAAGAAAGATTTGATATGGCTAAAATGACAACCGAAGAAGCTTTTGTAAAAGTTTTACAAATGCATGGTATCGAACATTCGTTTGGTATTATCGGTTCTGCATTCATGCCTATTTCTGATCTTTTCCCAGAAGCTGGAATAACTTTTTGGGACGTTGCTCATGAAACAAATGGTGGATTGATTGCTGATGGTTACACGAGAGCAACTGGAAAAATGTCAATGGTGATTGCTCAAAATGGTCCAGGTATTACAGGACTTGTTACACCAATAAAAACTGCTTACTGGAATCATACTCCACTACTTTTAGTTACACCACAAGCTGCAAACAAAACTATGGGCCAAGGTGGTTTTCAAGAAGTAGAGCAAATGAATTTATTTAAAGACATGGTGTGTTATCAAGAAGAAGTTAGAGACCCATCAAGAATGGCAGAAGTTTTAAACAGAGTAATAGAAAAAGCATTTAGAGGGTCAGCGCCTGCACAAATAAATGTACCAAGAGATTTTTGGACACAAGTTATAGATATAGAGTTACCTCCAATTGTAAGATTTGAAAGACAAGGTGGTGGAAAAGATGCTGTTGATAGAGCTGCGAAATTATTATCAGAAGCAAAATTTCCAGTAATTTTATCTGGTGCTGGAGTTGTTATAGGCGATGCCATTGATGATTGTAAAAAATTAGCAGAAAAATTGGATGCACCTGTGTGTAATGGTTATCAACATAACGATAGCTTTCCAGGAAGTCATCCATTAGCTGTTGGCCCATTAGGTTATAATGGATCTAAAGCTGCAATGGAATTAATTTCAAAAGCTGATGTAGTTTTAGCATTAGGAACAAGATTAAATCCATTTTCAACATTGCCAGGATATGGAATTGATTACTGGCCAAAAGATGCAACAATTATTCAAGTAGATATGAATCCCGATCGTATTGGTTTAACTAAGAAAGTTACAGTTGGTATTTGCGGTGATGCTAAAATGGTAGCTCAACAGATATTAGAAAAACTTTCATCAAACGCAGGAGATAATGGTAGAGAAGATAGAAAAAATCTAATTCATCAAACTAAATCTGCATGGTTGCAAACTCTTACAAGTTTAGATCATGAGGATGATGATCCAGGCACCGTATGGAACAAAGAAGCAAGAGAAAGAGATAAAGATAGAATGTCTCCAAGACAAGCATGGAGAGCTATTCAAGCTGGAATGCCAGAAGATGTTATAATTTCAAGCGATATTGGAAATAATTGTGCAATTGGTAATGCATACCCAACATTCGAAAAACCAAGAAAATATTTGGCTCCAGGTTTATTTGGACCATGTGGTTATGGATTTCCATCTATTCTTGGAGCAAAAATTGGATGCCCAAATACTCCAGTCATAGGTTTTGCTGGTGATGGAGCTTTTGGAATAAGCATGAATGAAATGAGTTCGTGTGCAAGAGAAGAATGGCCTGCAATAACAATGGTAATTTTTAGAAATTATCAATGGGGTGCTGAAAAAAGAAATTCAATATTGTGGTTTGATGATAATTTTGTTGGAACAGAGTTAGATCCAGAATTAAGTTATGCAAAAGTTGCTAATGCATGTGGTTTAAAAGGTATTATTGCAAATACAATGGAAGAAACCACTAAAGCTATTAAACAATCATGTGAAGATCAGAAAAAGGGCATTACTACATTTATAGAAATAATTCTAAATCAAGAATTAGGTGAGCCATTCAGAAGAGATGCTATGAAAAAACCAGTTAAAGTAGCTGGTATAAGCAAGAGTGATATGAGACCTCAAAAGTCTCTTGTTAGTTGATATTAATAAAATTTCATAATAGATATGAAATTTGTCTCTTACAAACACGATAATGTTGAAAAGTTTGGAATAATTGAAAATAATCTCATCACCGATCTAACTGGAAAGATAGGTGGAGCTTCAAATTTAAAAGAATTAATAAAGATTAAAAAAATCAAAGAAGCAAAAGAATATGTAGTAAGCAATCCCGGTTCCATAAAAACTGAGGAAATTGAATACTTACCCCTGATTCCTAATCCAGGTAAAATTATATGTGTAGGTTTGAATTACATTGAACATGCAAAAGAAACCAATCGTACTGTTGAAGAAAACCCAGTTATATTTCACAGATTTCCAGAAAGTCAAACAGCTCATATGCAGGCAATCCAAAGACCATCTGTATCCAAAAGTTTAGACTTTGAAGGTGAAATGGCAGTTATTATGGATGAAGGTGGCAAACATATCAAACCAGAGAATGCTTTAAAACACATTGTTGGTTTTTCATGTTATAACGAGGCAACAATTAGAGAGTGGCAAAGACATACTAGACAATTCGGTATGGGAAAAAATTTTGAAAATACAGGAAGTTTTGGTCCTCATATGGTTTTAGCAGAAGATATTCCAGATTATAAAAGTTTAACAATAGAGACGAGGCTTAATGGTGAAGTGATGCAAAATGCTAAATTAAGTCAATTAATTTTCGATTTGCCAATTTTAATTTCTTACGTATCTAAAGCTATGTCTTGGCGAGCAGGAGATGTTTTAGTAACAGGAACTCCCGGAGGAGTAGGATCAAAAAGAAATCCACCTGTATATATGAAACCTGGAGACAATGTTGAAGTTGAAATCTCAAATATTGGAGTTTTGTCTAACACTGTTGAGGATGAAATAATTCATAAATGAGTAATAATTTAAAAGTTTCAATAATTATAATACTTGGAGTTATAGCATTGTATATATCAACTCAGTATTATTCAGGTTTTAATAAAAGCAAAACTATTAAAGCGTGTATAATTGGAAAAGCTGAATTAGATTCGAATAAACCTGAGAGCGAAAGACTCTCTGCTGATGAAGTTAAAAAATTTTGTGAAGATCAAATAAAATGATGAAAAAATCAAAAAGATCAGATGTTGATCCATTTATAGTAATGGATGTAATGGAATCAGCAAGAATTGCAGAGGAAAAAGGAAAAGATATAATTCATATGGAGGTAGGGCAGCCAGGAACACCAGCACCTAAGATTGCAAAAGACTATATTACCAATGAGATAAATAAAAACAATCTAGGCTATACAGTATCACTTGGTCTACCAGCTCTAAGATCAAAAATTTCAAAGTTATATGGAGATTGGTACAATTTAGATCTTAATCCAAATAGAATAGTAGTTACAACAGGCTCTTCTGGAGCTTTTATATTATCCTTTTCTGCACTGTTTGATAGTGGAGATAGAGTTGGAATTGGATCTCCAAGTTATCCTAGCTATAGACAAATACTAAAATCATTAAGTTTGGAAACCGTAGATATTCAAACCAAACTTCAAAATAGATTTCAACCAGTACCAGATGATATTACAAATAATAATTTAAATGGAATTCTTGTTGCATCACCTGCAAATCCAACTGGGTCAATGTTGGATAAACAAGCTTTAGAAAATTTAATTAATACTGCAAATGAGAATAATGTTAGCTTTATTAGTGATGAAATTTATCACGGAATTCAATATGAAAATAATCCGACTTCAGCTCTAGAGATTACAGATAATTGCTATGTAATTAATTCTTTCTCAAAATACTTTTCTATGACCGGTTGGAGAATAGGGTGGATGGTTGTACCAGATGATCATGTTAGACAAGTAGAAAGGCTTTCACAAAATTTGTTTGTTTGTCCTCCACACGCAAGTCAAGTTACAGCTCTTGCTTCATTGGATGCAACCGAAGAGTTACAATCAAATGTTGAAGTATATAAAAAAAATAGAGAGATACTTTTGGAAGAATTACCGAAGGCAGGATTAAAAAAGTTTTCACCACCAGATGGTGCTTTTTACATTTATGTTGATATATCTGAATATTCAAATGATAGCTTAGCTTTTTGTAAAAAAGTTTTAGATGAAGCAAATGTTGCTATAACACCAGGAATTGATTTTGATCAAAAAAGAGGAAATTCTACTATTCGATTCTCATATGCCAGAAGCACAAAAGATATAATTGAAGGTGCTAAGAGAATTAAAGATTTTATGTCTAAAAATTATTAAATGGGGTCAGCTCAATTGGTTATTACCAAAAGAGCTCCCCATTTTTATGCCATTTTGGCCAAATCCATCAAATGGATTTAGTTTGTGTTATTTTTAATATGTGATATCTCACCAGCTAAGTGTCAGGTGGCGTTATTCTAAGCATTTTCACCTCCTTCACTTATAAAATAAGTTTTAGGTAGGTTGTATTCAACAAATTTATTTCTATTTTTTATAAATATATTATTTGAATACAACCTAGCTCTTTAGTAGATTCTCGATATCAAAATAATTTAAATATTCCCAAACTCTTAAATGAAACTTATGTCACAGAGACAAATAATAAATATATTTGTAATTAAAATTTCATGAAGACGATATTTGTTATTGGATCAAAAAAACATACACTGAAGTACACAAGAAAAATGCCTGAAGGTGAAGTTAAGAAAATGAAATCTTTTGTTACAAACAAAGGTCAAAAGCTTGAAAAAACTTCAAAATTTAAAATTTTAAAAGTATCAGACGACAAAACTTCAAGAACTTTCAAAATTAGTCTTTAATTATTAAAATGAACAAAATCGTATGGTTCAGGAACGATCTACGTGTATCTAATAATGATGCATTTAATGAAGCGGCAAAATCAGGAAAGATTTTACCAATTTACATATTTGATAAAGAGTATCTCAAATTACCTACATCAAGTTCATTCCATTTAGATTTTTTAAAATCATCATTATACGAATTATCAAAAACACTAAGTGAAAAATATAATGCTAAACTCAATATATATTATGGAGATACATTAGAAATTTTAAGTCATTTAACTAATAAATTTAAAATAAATGAGGTTTATTCAAATATAATATTCAAGAACATGTATATAACTAACTTAGATAAAGAAGTTAGTTTTTTATTTAAAGAAAAAAATATTAACTGGAAAATATCAAATCAATTTGGCGTTCAATTAAATCATAGAATTAGAAATAAATGGTCATATAATTGGAATAAATTCATAAATAGTGAAAGTGTTCATTCAAATTTAAATTGCGAGTTTATTTCAGATAATTATTTAGAAGATTTATCGAAAGTAGAAACAAATAATTTAGAAAATGGAAAAATTCAAATTGGTGGAAGACAAAACGCACTTCAACTATTAGATTCTTTCCTTAATGACAGATCAGAAAATTACCAAAAAGAAATGTCTTCGCCGATAACAGGAGAAACTTCTTGTTCTAGATTAAGTCCTCATATTGCATTTGGAAATATTTCTATTAAAGAAATTTTTAATAAAACTAATGATAAGTTAAAATCCAATTTATCTTTTTCAAAAAAGAAATCCTTAATTGCTTTTAAAAGTCGATTAGCCTGGCACTGTCATTTTATTCAAAAGTTATATGATGAACCAGAAATTGAATTTAGAAATATGAATAGCGCTTATAATGGAATAAGAGAAAATGATTTTAATGAAGATTATCATTTAGCATGGAAAAATGGAACTACTGGTTATCCGTTTGTTGATGCTTGTATGAGGTATCTTAGAACTAATGGATGGATTAATTTTAGAATGAGAGCAATGTTAGTTTCATTTGCGTCTTATCAATTGTGGCTAGATTGGAAAAAAACATCAAAACACTTGGCAAAATTATTTACAGATTATGAGCCAGGTATTCATTATTCACAATTTCAAATGCAATCAGGAACAACAGGAATAAATTCAATAAGAATTTACAATCCAATTAAACAATCAATTGATCAAGATCCCACTGGAGATTTTATCAAAAAATGGGTTCCAGAATTAAAAAATGTTCCAGGAAAATTAATTCATGAACCATGGAAATTGACATTCATTGAACAAAAAGGAACTAATTTAGAAATTGGTAAAGATTATCCATCACCAATAGTTGATAATAAAATATCGACTAAAATTGCTAAGGAAAAAATCTGGAATGTTAAGAAAACAACAGAAGCAAAAATTATTTCAGCTGAAATATTAAACAAACACGCGAGTTTATCTCAAAGAAGATAAAATTTAATTACCGTAAGGTATTCCAACTAATTTTCCATTTTCATTATAAAAATAAAAATAGTTTGGATTTATTACCTTTGGCTTTTTTGATAGTGTTTTAGATTTAATTATTGATTTATTTTTTTTTGATTTATTTTTCACGTTTTACAAATACTAAAAAAAATTAGGTAAACTATTGATAACTTTTCAACCCAGATATGCATTTATTCTTAATCAATAAATTCAAATTAAGTATATCTATTCATTTTACTTATGAAATTATCTGAATTATTTGAGCAAAATGGCTTTGATTTAGGAAATCTAAAAGAATCCTTTGGATTAATAGATGGAATATCAGAACATATAATAGCTGAAAGTGATGAAGTTTTAGCAAAGCAGCATCAAATTTCAGAAAACATTTATTTTTTAATTAAAGGCAAAGCTACATTTACCAAGTATTTTGAAACAAAATCTATAACCTTTGCAAAAATAACAAAGCCTGCAACACCATTAGGTATATCT
This sequence comes from uncultured Pelagibacteraceae bacterium, assembly GCA_902595465.1. Classification (GTDB taxonomy): domain Bacteria; phylum Pseudomonadota; class Alphaproteobacteria; order Pelagibacterales; family Pelagibacteraceae; genus Pelagibacter. The sequence goes on along the minus strand of CACJQE010000001.1, from coordinate 138,284 downwards.
GGACTTAATCAACCCAATAGATTTATGGGTGAAATATTTATTGAAGGTGGAACAGAATATATCTCGATAAAACTAGATGATTTAATAGATTTACAACAAAAAAATAGTAAACTTATATCTACATTATACTCAGCCATTTCGTTTTTTTCTTTCCAACTGCTTGTCTCTTCAAGAAATTTAAACACTTTGTATAAAGATGATGAAATACAAATTTCTCCAGGTACCCCATCAGAAAAAAGTATAACAAATATACAAAGAATTAAATCGGCTACTTTTTTTTCAACTCTTACTGATGATGACTTAGAAAAATTTATTAAATTAGGTAATATAAAGATGTATTCATCAAATCAATATATAGTTAAAGAAGGAGATGTTTCTAAAGGTTTAAAGATATTATTGAGTGGTAAAGTTGATGGTTTATTTCATAATTTCATTAATGGAAAAATAAGACGAAATTTCAGAACTTTAACTAGAGCTGGAATCGCTTTAACTTTATCATCTGGAAAAGGAGATTTCTTTAATCCTTATACGATAAAGTCTACTAGAGACACAAAAGTTCTTCATATTTCTAATGAGGCACTTGAAAATTTAACAATTTCAGATCCTCAAATGGCTATAAAAATTTTCAGGAGACAATTATGGCAACTAGGTCGTTTCCAGCAAAGCGCTACAGGTTTAACCAAGTATTCTGCAGAAAATGAATTAGAATTTGTTAATTTATTATTAAAAGATAATACAGCAAGAATACCTGCTAGTTCTAAGTTATATACTATACCACATTTATTGAAGAGTCCTCATACGTATGCAATGGCATTTGATGTTGTTTATGAATTAATTATTAAAGGAAATGAGATAGAAAAATCGTTATCCAGTCTGATAAAAGATACCTTAAATAATTTAGAAAGAGAGTCCCGTTTTCATAATCAATTAAATATAATTTATAACAGAGTATCGAATTCTTCTAACAATTCTAATAAAACAAAATTGAGAGAGTTAACCAATTCTAATTTCACCAAAGCTTTTGATAATGTTAAATATGTAATAAAGGGTTGGGAAAATTTACCAGATGAACCAACAAATATTTTTTTTTACAATCATTTAGCAGCTATAGATGACAATCAACTTGCAAATGGACATTCATTTTCAATAGATAGTCATTTCATCAGTTCAAAAATATTATATCCAAAATATAATGATGGAGGTCAACGTATCGTTAGAACAAGTCGGAACACAGAATTTTGGAGATATAATTATTATGAAAATTTAGATTATATTTTTGTTCATACCCCAGAGTCTGATATGTTGGAAGAAAGTGAAAAGGAAAAGCAAGAGAGAAAACAAAAGCTTTTTGATGAAGCTCAAAAAGTATTTAATCAAAAACAACCGATTGTAATTGCCCCCGAAGGAACATCAGAAACAGAAGATAATAAAACAATAACTTCGCCAGGACCATTTAAAGCAGGAGCATTTAACCTTGCTTTTAAGCTTAGTCCAAAACCAAAACTCATTCCAATTGCCCTTGCTAATTTTGATTATCCAGTTTCTAAAACAATATATTCAGCAGTTATTAAGGAGCCAATAACTATAAGTGATCATGTGAAAGATCCAGAAAATCAAGATGAAATGAAAAGCTTCTTAGATAATTACAGAACCAAATTTAGATCCTATGTAGAAGAAGCTATTGATTTATCTAAAAATGTTCAAGACAACATAGATAAAATAGAGAATTTGAAAACTAATGTAAATTTAGTGAGTCCAGTTGAAGAAGAGTTTGAATTAGATGTGAGAGAATTGGAACATAATTCTTTTCAACAGACAAAAACAAATAACAGTGTTGCTTTGTATGGTAGTTCAACTTTTAAAATGTGGGATAATGCCAAAAACGATTTATCAATAAATAATCTTTATAATTTAGGTTTTGGTGGTTCAACTTTAGTCTCTTGTAGAAGATATTTTGATAGATTGGTCGCTCCTTTAAACCCATCTAGTCTTTTCTTTTATGCCGGAGATAATGACATTGGTTATGGAATGGATAGCGATGAATTGTTAAAAGAATTTTTATTATTTTCTAATCAAGTTGAAGAAAAACTACCAAGAGCGAAATGTTTTTTTATATCTATTAAGCCTAGTCCTTTTAGGAGAGATCTTATGACAACAATTTTAGATGCTAATTCAAAGATAAAAAAACACTTAACCAATTTAAAAATGTGGGATTATATTGATATTACAACACCCATGATAAATGCAGGTTATGATAAGTTTTACGATGAAGATCCACTACATATGAACGAACTTGGATATAGTTTATTAAGTAAGCTTGTAAGAGATAAAATTTACAATTAATATTTTTAATGAGTTTTAAAAAATATCTATGGAAATGTAGATTGTTAGTCCTAAATACGCCTAATTACAGTCATCCAGAATATAAAAGATCAAAAGATTTGTATCAAAAAGAAATTAAAGGCTTCCACAAAAGATATATAAAATTAGTTACAAAATTAGATAAAACAAAAAAATTTAAAGTTACTTTAATTGGTTTTGATGGCACAAAAAAAATTGAGTTAGATAAAGTATATACAAAAAAAATCTTTGATATAGTTGATAAAATGCCAATGAATAAACTAATTAAAGATAAAAAATTTAAACCATTAAATCTTTCTTTATTTTCAGATTATAAACCAGAGACAACCTTAAAGGGCTTAGGATTTAAAGATAAAGAAAAAGCATTGTTTACTGTTTCAGCCATAAAAAAGAGACCAATAAAATATCAAGTAAATGTTATTGCAACTATGCTAGGCAGAGCTAAGAATCATCCAAATAAAACAAAAGACATGAATGATGCAATAATTTTATTTAACAAATGGATGGAAAATTATAAGAAAAATAAAAAAAAATGATTGAATTTTTATTTAAAGTATCGCTTTTAATCCTTGGTTTAATAGTAATTAGGTTTGGTATAATTCAGATTAGAAAGTACAAAAAGGGAGAAATTAGATCAAAGAATAATATTTTTAGTCAAATTTCATTTTTAATTTTCTTTGCTGCAATTATAGGGTTAGTTATTTATTCAATAATAGGCTTACTAGAGTAAGCTAATTTATCTCATATTATAATTTTTAAATTCTAATAAAGAGCTTGATTATGAAAAAAATTATCTTCATTTTTCTCAGTATTTTATCAATATTTAATTATGCAAACGCTAAAGATTTTTTCTTAAATATAACTGATCAAATAGTAGAAAATGAGTTTCGATTAAGCTATGGAGTTTCAGTTACTGATGTTAACAAAGATAATAAATATGATTTTGTGGTAACAGGCTTTGGTTTCAAAAATTTAGCGCTTTCTTATAAAGATGGAAAGTTAATCAATATAGTAAACGAAAAAATATTTACAGACGAAGAGAGAAGAACAATTGGTGTTGCCGCATGTGATATCGATCAAGATGGCTATGAGGAAATATATTTTTTAAATACTGATACATACAGTGGATCAAAAATTTATTCTGATCGACTAATAGATTTAAATAACAATAGATTCGAAGATTTATTTGAAAAAGAAATCAATCAAAGTGAATTAAACTTAACTGCAGGTAGGTCAGTTGTTTGTGTAGATAGAAATGGTGATGGTGCATACGGTATTTATGTTGCAAATTATGGTGGTCCAACTCGATTTTATGAATTAATTAGAGATCGAATAAAAGACCAGGCAAAATTGTTATCTATCGATAAAATTACTGGAGGTAGAGCCATAGTATCTGGACACATTCTTTCAGACCGATCAGATATTTTTGCTGCAAATGAAAGAGGAGATAACTTTTTATACTATAATTCTAAAGGATCTTTCCAAGATGTTGCTGAAGAGTATGCAGTTCAAGATAGATTTGAAAATGGTAGAGGCACAGCTTTAAGCGATCTTTTATATAGAGGAAGATTAGATATTTTATCTTCAAACTGGGATGGAATGCATAGAGCATATGTTTTAGATGGTGACAAATTTAAAGATATATCAACATCTCCGTACAATGATCCTACAAAAATAAGAACAGTTATTTCAGCTGATTTTGATAATGATGGATATGATGAAATTTTCATGAATAATATTGGAGAACCAAATAAACTTTTTAAAGTTTTAGAAGGTGGAGAATTTAAAGAAATTAAAATGGAAAATGGTTTAGAGACTGTTGGTCTTGGAACTGGAGCAGCTGTTGCAGACGTTGATGGCGATGGAATTTTAGAGTTATTAGTTTCTCACGGAGAGTCAGGCTTTCAACCTTTAACTTTATATAAAGCAGATATTAAAAAATTTAATTATCTACGTATTAAACCACTTAATCAGTATGGAGCTCCTGCAAGAGGTGCAACAGTAACAATTAAATCAAATAAAAGAATTCATTCAAAAACAATAGATGCAGGATCTGGTTATCTTTGTCAGATGGAACCAGTAGCTCATTATGGAATAAGAAAAGGCGAAAAAGACTTTAAAGTTGAAATTAAATGGACCGATGGATCAATAGAATCATTTGATATTGATGAATTAAATAAAACTTACCAATTTAGACAAAAATTATAGGACAATACTGCTCATTATATAGTGTTGAAAAATTATAAAGCTTTTATATATCAGTCAAATGACTATTTGTTCTTTATCATTATTAGCATTATTTGTATCAGGAATTGTAATGTATCTCTTTAGAGAGCCATCAGAGGAAGAAATTAAAAAATTCAATAGCAAAACCCAAGACCGAAGTGACTGGTCAAATATGGGTTTTTAAATCATTAATTAATGTACAGTATTAAAAATATAATTAGTCTAATTATATTTGTAATTTTTTTTTCAATTCCAATAAATTCAGCAAATTCTCAAGAAAAAAATTATTATCAAGATATTGTTAATGACTGGAATAAAATTTTCCCAGACAGAAATAGAAATGCAGCAGGTCCTAAATTTTTTAAATATATAATAGATAAAGATATCTCTTATGAAGATTTTGTAGAATATAACAAACTATACTGTGCGGTATCAGGTTCTTTAATAAGTCCAAATGCAGTACCCGAATATGTTTATTTGAGTGAAAACAATACGGGTAAGAAGATATGTGGTGAATATTATAGATGCTGCATCCCGTGCTCCTGTGATTTAATGAAATATTCAAAAACAACTAAAATGAAACATAAATTTAAAGGTATAGAAAAAGAATTTTATGTATTTACAATTGAAAATCCATGCGGGAAAATAGATTTCCCCGAAAGGGTAAATAAAAAATATTTTTGTAATGGCAACGACTTAGATACGAAACAAGTTTCAGTAGTAGGTGGAAAATTGGTCATTGGTCTATTACATAAAGCCAAAACCTGCACTCAATATAATGTTAATGCCATAGATAGACACCAAGTGACAGGTAGATATTGCACACTTAGAAATAATACTCCATTAGATCAGCTTCAATCTGGTATGGGTGATATATTCATTAAACTTGCAAGATAATACTAAGATTATATATTCATTGGAATGGTACTATATAACGAAAAAATTAAACATCTTAGTTGCTCTGATCTGAGAGTATTTTTGAAAAAATTGGTCAAGGATAAAATAGAGAAAGAATGGACTGAGGACTTCATAGATAATATGAACCTTGTTATAATTCCAAGAATGACAATAAAAAGACGTTACGAAAACAAGGGTATTGATATGACCAGGCTAATTGATAATCCTACCTATTATCAGCATGTAAAAAAGAGTGTAGACTCCCGAGGAAATCTGGAATTTAAAGATCGATAATTTTTTCCAATAAGCCAATTTAATCCCTAGAACTGTATCCATATTTTCTATAAGCTTTCTGAAAAAATAAACTAAAGAGGGAAAATATGAGTAAATTTTGTAAAATAATTGTTGTCTTATTTTCATCTTTGTTTTTAAGTTTTGCAGCAAATTCAACTGAAGTTAAATTTGGACATGTAGGTAAACCTGGATCTTTATTTTCTGCATCAGTTGATCATTTTGCTAAACTTGCAAATGAAAGATTAGGCAGCAAAGGAAAAGTAACTGTTTTTGGTTCTTCGCAACTTGGAAAAGATAAACAAGGAATGCAAAAACTAAAATTAGGTACTGTTAATATGTGGTTACCTTCATCAGTAATGGCGTCTATCCATGATGAGTTTGGTGTATTTGATATGCCGTTTATCATAAAAGATAGAACACATATGAATAAAGTTGAAAGTCAAGTTTTACCAGGAATGTTTAAGAATCTTGAAGCTAAAACTGGATACAAAGTAATCGCTGTTTGGGAAAATGGATTTAGACATATAACTAATAATACTAGACCAATTAACACTCCAGGTGATTTAAAAGGAATTAAATTAAGAACTCCTAAATCAAAATGGAGAGTTAAAATGTTCCAATCATATGGTGCAAACCCAACTCCAATGTCATTCTCTGAAGTATTTACTGCTTTGAAAACAGGAACGATGGATGGACAAGAAAACCCATATGCACAGATCGCTAGTGCTAAATTCCAAGAAGTACAAAAATATTTGTCAATCACAGGTCACGTTTACACTCCTGCTTATGTAACCGTACATAACGACCATTGGAGCAAATTACCTGCAGATGTACAAAGTATTTTAGAGCAAGCTGCTAAAGATACACAAAAATTTGTGTACGCTGAAGCTGCTAATCTTGAAAAATCTTTATTGGGAGTAATAAAATCAGCTGGAGTTCAAGTTAACGAAGCTGATAAAGGTGCTTTCATTAGTGCAAGTAAAGGAATATACGATCAATTTGCATCAGAAGTACCAACTGGTGGTGCATTAATTGATAAAGTATCATCTTTAGCAAATTAATTTAATTTGTAACAGGCCCTCGACCAGAGGGCCTGAAAAAAAAATGACATTGCAAAAGTTTATAAATATCTACGAAAAAATATTAAAACTAGTTCTGTTTATAATGATGGTTGCATTAGCAGTAACAGTTTTACTTGGTGTTACTTTTCGTTTTGCTGGTAGTGCTTTAGTTTGGTATGACGAGGTTGCAGCTGTTCAACTTGCTTGGATAACATATTATGGTTCAGCCTATGCAGCTTTAAAAGGTTCTCATATAAGTGTTCCAAGTATTTTTAAAGCTTTTCCATTAGCACTTAGAAAAATTTTCTTTGTAGTGTCAAAATTAGTTGTATATGGTTTTTTAATATTATTGGCTTACTATGGATATTTAGTTTTAACTCTTATAACAGGAGAAACCTTAGTAACATTAGAGTGGGTTCCGCAACCTTTTGTGCAATCAGTTATTCCAATTGCATCATGTTTATTTATTTTATCTGAAACCTTAAGAATTCCCGAAGACTATAAAAATTTAGTTCTTCAAACAACAGGCGACGAGCAAACAGGAGATATTTAATGATAATTCTTACAATGTTTGCAGTCCTTCTACTTCTTTTATCAATCAATGTACCTATCGCTATTGGCCTTGCAGTAACAACAATTATTGCAATGGTATTGAAAACTGGAACAAGTTTTTTAATTGATACAGCAATTGTAATGTTTGATGGATCGATGAAATTCCCATTGATTGCTATTCCTTTATTTATCCTCGCTGGTTCAATAATGAATAGTGCGGGTATTTCTAGAAGATTAATTGCTTTTGCTTCAGCGCTTGTAGGATTTATTAAGGGCGGCCTAAGCATGATCAACATTGCTACTTCTATGTTTTTTGCTGAAATTTCTGGCTCAGCTGTAGCTGATGTTGCTGCACTGGGATCAATATTAATTCCAGCGATGAAGAAAAAAGGCTATCCTGGACCATTTGCTGCAGCCGTCACTTCATCTTCAGCGTCTTTGGCAATTATCATTCCGCCTTCAATACCGATGATTGTTTATGCGGTAATGGCTCAAAGTTCAGTAGTACAATTGTTTGTAGCAGGAATTGTACCAGGAGTAATAGGTGGCTTTTTTTTAATGTTAGCAGCATATATTACTGCAAGACGTAAAAACTTCCCTGTTGAGGAAACATTTAATATTCCAAATGTAAAGAAAACAGCAAAAGATGCAGCATTAGCATTTTTATTACCAGTTATTATTTTAGGTGGAATATTTGGAGGAGTTGTTACCGCAACAGAAGGTGCAGGTTTAGCAGTTGTAGCATCATTAGTTATTGGATTTATTTATAAAGAAATAGATTTTAAAAGATTATACGAGTCAGCTTGTGAGGGAGCAATTCAAACTGCTTCAGTAATGTTATTAGTAGCTGCATCTGTATTACTTGGTGAATTTTTAACAATTGAACAAATTCCACAAAAAGTTGCTGAATCAATTATTGATTTTACAAATAATAAATATGCAGTGTTAGGAATACTAAATGTATTTCTATTAATTATAGGTTTCTTTTTACATTCAGTCGCTGCAATAATTTTGACTGTACCAATTGTTATGCCACTAGTTAATGCAGTAGGTATTGATCCAGTTCACTTTGGAATAATTGTAACTTTAAATTTAGCAATTGGCCAACAAACACCACCAGTTGCAAGTGTTCTAGTTACAGCATGCTCTGTAGCAAAAGCTGATATATGGGATGTCACAAGATCAAATATATCTTTTATATGTGTATTATTAGTATTGTTAATGTTGGTAACTTATGTACCAGCTATACCAATGACACTGGTAGAATATTTTTACAGGAGCTAGATGACCAAATTAATTAAATTAAATAAAAAAAATAAACATTTAGTCGAAGTTGTTATCAATAGACCTGAAAAATTAAATGCAATGACTAAGCCAATGTGGATTGAACTTGGTAAGGTCTTTAAAAAGTTATCTAAGAATAAAAATTTAAGATGTATAATTATAAGGGGACAGGGTGGTAAATCTTTTTCACCAGGAAATGATATTGGAGAATTTAAAAAACAAAGATCTTCATCAAAATTAGCAAAATCTTACGGTAAATTTTTACACGGAACACTCGGAGCAATTTTTGATTGTCCAATACCAACAATTGCTTTGATAGAAGGTATATGTGTTGGTGGAGGATTGGAAATAGCAGGATGTTGTGACATTAGAATTTGTGGTAAAAGTTCTAGGTTTGGAGTTCCAATTAAAAGATTAGGCCTAACAATGGCTGCAAAAGAATTAGAAGTACTTTTAAAAGTAACAAATTACACAACTGCAATGGAAATATTATTTGAAGGAAGAGTATTTGGTGCTGATGAAGCATTTCAGAAGAGGCTAGTTAATAGAGTAGTTAATGATAAAGATGTTGAAAAAGAAGCTTATAAATCAGCTGAATTAATATGTGAAGGTGCTCCAAAAGTTGCAAGGTGGCATAAGCAATTTGCAAGAAACATCTTAAAAAATGGAAAAGTCACAGAAAAAATAAATAATCTAGGTTACAAATGTTACGATACCCAAGACTTTAAAATTGGATATCAATCTTTTTTAAATAAAACAAAACCAAAATTCAAAAATAAGTAATAGATGACCGCATCATTAAAAGGCATTCGTGTACTTGAGATGGCACAAATAATGGCTGGTCCGACTTGTGGACTATTATTAGCTGATCTTGGCGCAGAAGTAATTAAAATAGAAAAGACACCCGGAGGAGATGATACCAGAAACTTCTTACCACCAGAAATTAATGGAGAGTCAGCAGCTTTTATGATGATGAATAGAAATAAGAAAGGTATCGCATTAAATTTAAAAGATAAAGATGGTATAGAGATATTTAAAACGATGGTAAAAAATTCTGATGTAGTTTTAGAGAATTTTAGAAAAGGGACATTAGAAAAATTAGGAGTTGGTTATGATGTTATGTCAGAAATTAATCCTAAAATCATTTTATGTGAAATTTCTGGATACGGTAGAACGGGTCCTTACGCAGATAAAGGAGGATTTGATTTAGTCGCTCAGGGAATGAGTGGATTAATGAGTATTACCGGCGAAAGCAAAGATAAACCACCAATGAAAGTAGGTGCACCTATTACAGATATAACAGCTGGTTTACTTGCGGCTAGTGGAATTTTAGCTGCATTAGTTCATAGAGAAAAAACGGGTGAAGGGCAAAAAGTTGATACTTCTTTGTATGAAGCGGGTATTGTTCATACTTACTGGCAGTCTGCTATTGCAGGTGCAACAGGAGAGTCGCCTGGTCCATTAGGATCAGCACATCCTTTAACAGCACCTTATCAAGCTTTTAAAACAAAAGATAAATGGATTACGGTAGGTGCTTCAAATCAAAACACTTGGCTTATGTTACTCAAAGCAATTGGTCGTGAAGATTTGCAAGAAAATGAAAAGTTTTCATCTAATTTAAATAGAAAACAAAATTTAAAAGAACTAGTTGATATTCTTAACGAAGAACTAATTAAAAAAACCTCTAGTGAATGGTTAAAAATCTTTGATGATAATGGATTACCATGCGGACCTATTAACTCGATAACAGACATGTTTAAAGATCCTCAAACAATTGAAAGAGAAATGGTTATAGAAGTAGATAATAAAAAAGCTGGTAAAAGTACAGCTATTGGTATGCCAATTAAATTTTCAAAAAGTAAAACTGAAAAATCAAAAGGTGCTCCAAACTTAGGAGAGCATACAAAAGAAATTATGCAAATTTTTGGTTACAAAGATGACCAGATTGTAGATTTTTATAATAGAAAAGTAATTCTTTAATTAACAGTCTCAAAAATTTTAAATAATAATTCTGAGACATGCTTACCTTTTTTCTCAGATAAATCAGATATTTGATGTCTACAGCTTGTACCATTTGCAACAATAAAGTCTTTTTCACTACTATTATTGATTGCAGGTATTAAAGAAAGATTTGCCATTTTTTTGGAGACATCGTAAGTCTTACTGTCATATCCAAATGAACCAGCCATACCACAACAACTAGAATCTATCATTTTATTATTAATATTTAATTCTGATAAAAGATTAGTTAGCCCTTTCATTCTATCCTGTGATTTTTGATGACAGTGTCCATGAATTAATACATTTTGATCAAACTTATTTGCTTTAATTTTATTATTATTTCTTATTTGTTCTAAAATAAATTCCTCAAGTAGATAAAATTTATTTTTAATTTGTTCTTTATTATTTACATTCTTTAAAGTCTGATACTCATCATTAAATGTTAATAAACAGGATGGTTCAATACCTACAACTGGTAAATCTACATAATTATTTTGTATAACGTAATCATTAAATCTATTTAGTTCTTCAGACGCTTTGTCTAATTGACCATAAGATATATAAGTTCTGCCACAGCAAAGGGGTCTCTTTAATTTATCTTTACCAAAACTTGGTATAATTGCCTGATAACCAAATTTATTTAGTACTTTAATTGCATAAACTAAATTTTCATTTTCAAAATTAATATTAAATGTATCTGCAAATAAAATTACTTTGTTTTCTGATACTGTCTGACTTTCATAAATCTCTCGTAACGCGTTCTGGTTTTGAACTTCAGGCATAGTCCTTGCAGTTGCAAAGCCGAACTTTTCAACAATTGTTGAGATTAATGGTATATTTTTGATCTTATTAAATATAGGAGCAACAATCTTTAATAACCAAATAAGTCTTGGCATATCTGAGATAACTCTATCTTTAATTCGCATACTAAATTTTTTATAGTAATGAGAAAGAAACTCAGATTTCATCTTAGCCATATCAACCGACATAGGACATTCTCTTTGACAAGCTTTACAGCTCACACATAACTCCATAGTTTCATACATTTCTTTAGATGCAAATGAACCTTCTGGAAGCTGGTTAGATAAAGCTAATCTTAAAGTATTTGCTCTACCTCGGACTAAATCTTTTTCTTCTTTAGTTACTCTGTATGATGGACACATCACACCAGAGTCTAACTTTCTACAAGCTCCATTGTTATTACACATCTCAACAGCATCAGAGAATTGACCCCAATTAGACCAATCATAATGTGTATCTATATTTTCTGTTTGATAACCTGATTTGTATCTCATTAGAGATCTATCATTTGATTTAAATGGTCGAACAATTTTTCCAGGATTTAAAAGGTTTTTACTATCGAATGTATCTTTTATTTCTTCAAATGCATTTGTGATTTTTTTTCCAAACATCATCTCATGAAATTCTGATCTAACAATTCCATCACCATGCTCACCAGAATGAGAACCTTTATAATCTTTAACCATTTCAAAAGCCTCTTCAGATATAGATCTCATATTTTGTATATCTTTGTCAGATTTCATATTTAAAACTGGTCTTACGTGAAGAGTTCCAACAGATGCATGAGCATAAAACATTCCACTTGTCCCATATTTTTTAAATATTTCTTTTAATCTTGCTGTGTAATCAGCTAGGTGTTCTAAAGAAACTGCACAATCTTCAATGAAGGCAACTGGTTTTTTATCACCTTTCATTGACATCAAAATATTTAATCCTGCTTTTCTTATTTCAAAAACTTCTTTCTGCTCTGATAGATCTGAATAATATGAAAACTCATTTTTTTTGTTTTGGTTTAAAACTAAGTATTCTAGATCCTTTATTTTCTTTTCATATACACTTTTCTCTGTATCAATAAATTCAACCATCAAAACTGCTTCAGGATTTCCTTTGATGTATTTTTTGATACCCCCAGCATACATCGGGATTTCTTTTGCCAAATTTAATAAATTTTGGTCCATCAACTCAACACAAGTTGGTTTTAATTTTACAATCTCTTTTGATAATTCCATTGCTTGATGAAAATTATCAAAGTAGCAGACACCTAAAATTTTATTCTTTGGTATTTCGGATAACTTTAATTTTATTTTATTGAATAAAGACAATGTTCCTTCAGAGCCAACAAGAAGATTGGATGAGTTAAATCCTTCTGGATCAATTAAATCAATGTTATATCCTCCAACTCTTCTTTGTGTTGTTGGCCAATTAGCATCAATTTCGCTTCCAACCTGTTGTCTCACATCTATGAATTTATCTATGATTTTATAAAGTCTGTCTTGGTTATTCTTTGTTGCTAAATAATTCTTATTTATATGGTCAAAATTAAATATAGAGCCATCATCTAATATTGCTTCAATTGCTAATACGTTATGAACCATGTTGCCATAATACAAAGATCTTGATCCACAGGAATTGTTAGCTGACATTCCTCCAATTGTTGCTCTACTACTCGTTGAAACGTCTACTGGAAACCAAAGTCCATGAGGCTTCAAATAAGCATTTAGATGATCTAATACGACACCTGGTTGAACCCATACATATTTTTCTTCAACATTAAGTTCTAAAATTTTATTTTGATGTTTGCTGTAATCTAATACAACACTCTCTCCAACAGTCTGACCACATTGTGAACTTCCACCACCTCTAGCTAATAGAGGAACGGAATTCTTTTGCGAATATTCCATTAAACTTAAAACATCATTGGTATCTTTTGGCAGAACTACACCAAGTGGTTTAATTTGATAAACAGAAGCATCGGTACTGTATCTTCCACGTGAGAATTCATCGAATAAAGTTTTTCCATCAACTTTACTACTAATTTCTTTACCAATTTTTTGTATCTGATCTGAATTAAACCGCATAAAACTTAATTAAAGGTTTATTTATTTTTGTAAACCAGTTTACCGAACTTTTTTAACGCGGCCTCTGAAATCTCTAAACCTAAACCAGGTTTTTCATTTAAATGTATCCATCCATCACTCATTTTGTGTGAATTTTCAAATAATTGAGCTTGAAGAGGATCTCTTTCATCATCAAATGACTCAACAATTCTTCCTGCTGGAGTTGATGCTACTAATGGTGCATGAATATAACAATCATGATGTGGAGCTACATCTATATGATTTAATTCACACAGTGCAGAAAGTTTTTTTCCATTAGTAAAACCACCAAACATTGTACAATCAAATTGTAAAATTTGTATTGCCTCTTCTTCAATCATGGACCTACATCCATAAATAGTTATTTCACTTTCACCACCTGATAATGGAATTTTGGTTTGCTTTGATAAAAGTTTTAAAGTCCTTCTATCATCTTCCCATCTAACTGGTTCTTCAATCCATGTAGGATTAAATCTCTCAAATTCTTTTACACCTTCAATTGCAGTTTTTAGATCCCATGCTCTATTGACATCAATCATTAAACCTTTTTGATCTCCAATTTCATCTCTAATAATTTCTAATCTCTTAGCGTCTTCTTTGATACTAAGTCCTCCAACTTTAACTTTAAAACTTTGATGACCAATATTTACTAATTTTTTAATTTCATCTCTTAATTCTTTTTCATCTTTACCATCTCTGTAGTAAGCACATGTAACATAAACAGGAATTTTATTTCTGTATCCTCCAAATAATTTGTACAATGGGATGTTTGATGCCTTTCCTATTAAATCCCAACAAGCAATATCTAAAGCTGCTGAAATTCTGATTAATGCTTCTCTGCTCCAACCTTTTTCGCTACTGGTTCGAGTATCAGTTAATTTGAAAATTTTTTCATAAATTTTTTCAGGGCAAAACGGATCTTCTCCAATTATTAAATCTTGTAAGCCATTTGAAAATGGTTTGATGATTGGAGTAATATCAGTGTAGCTTGTTGCTAAACCAAATCCTGAATGACCATCTTTAGTTTTAATTTTAATTAAGAGTTCATTAGCTGTTGGTACAATGAAGTGACTAACCCAATGTGGTTTTACTTCATCTGGATTATTAAGAACATAAACTTCTAGGTTATCAATTAAATTACTACCATTTGTCATACATTATAAATTTGCTTATATAATTTCTTTAGCATATACAGCGGTATGGCAATTTCAAATAATATAAGACCTGGTCGACATTTTTTACAAATTCCAGGACCAACAAACGTTCCAGATAGAGTTCTAAGAGCTATGGATTATCCAACTATAGATCATAGAGGTCCTGACTTTGCTGAATTAGGACTAAGAGTTTTAGATCGAATAAAATTAATTTTCAAAACTTCTGAACCTGTAATAATTTTTCCAGCTTCAGGAACAGGTGCTTGGGAAGCTGCACTTGTAAACACTTTAAGTGCTGGTGATAAAATCTTGATGTTTGAAACTGGACATTTCTCAACTCTTTGGTGGGATATTGCTCAAAAATTTAAAATTGAAGTAGATTTTGTTGAAGGTGATTGGAGAACAGGTGTTGATCCAAACATCGTTGAACAAAAACTAAAAGAAGACAAAGATAAAAAAATTAAAGCAGTTTGCGCTGTACATAATGAAACTTCTACTGGTGTTACAAGTAGAATTGGAGAAATTAGAAAAGCTATGGATAATGCGGAACATCCAGCTTTATTATTTGTTGATACGATATCTTCATTAGGCTCTATTGATTATAGACATGAAGAGTGGAAAGTTGACGTAACTGTTGGTGGTTCTCAAAAAGGATTACTATTACCACCAGGACTTTCTTTTAATGCAATAAGTTCTAAAGCTTTAGAGGCATATAAAACATCTGAATTACCAAAATCATATTGGGATTGGGGACCGATGTTAGAAAACAATAAAAAAGGTTACTTTCCTTACACACCAGCAACAAATTTATTCTATGGTTTGGATGAAGCAATCAATATGCTTACTGAAGAGGGTTTAGATAATGTTTTCAAAAGACACAAAAGATTTGCAGAAGCCACAAGAGTTGCAGTTAACTCGTGGGGATTAGAAATACTTTGTAAAAATCCAGAAGAATACTCAGACTCATTAACAGCAGTAATGGTTCCAGATGGTCATGATGCTGATTTTTTAAGAAAAACTATTTTAGATCATTACAATATGTCATTAGGAACAGGACTTGCAAAAGTTGCGGGAAAAATTTTTAGAATTGGCCACTTGGGTGATTTTAATGAACTAATGTTAGCTGGAACATTGGCAGGTGTTGAAATGGGTTTAATGAAATCTAAAATACCTTATAAAAAAGGTGGAATACTTAAGGCACTTGAGTATCTTTGTTAATCAATCAAGTTATAAATCATGCTTGATTTTTGCATCATAGGATCGGGAATTTCTGGATCAACGATAGCAAACTTATTAAATAAAAAATATTCTGTTGCAGTTTATGATAAAGCAAGAGGTTATGGTGGAAGAAGTTCATTTAAAAAATACAAAGATAAAGTTGGATTTGATCATGGACTTCAATATATCTCTCCAAAATCTAAAAAATTTAAAACATTTACTAATCAACTTATTAAGAAAAAAGTTTTAAAAAAGTGGGAAGGAAATCATTTATTTCTGCATAAAACGGTTAAAGAAATAAAAAATCATTTAAAATTAATTGGAACAAAAGGAAACAACTCTATTAGCAAACATTTATTAAAGAAAATTGAATGTAATTTTGAACATGAACTTACAAATATAAAGAGATTAAATGATCATTGGGAATTAACATTTAAAAATGATGTAAAACAAATTTGTAAAAATCTTATTTTGACTTGTCCATTTCCTCAAAGTAAGAAATTAGGACAAAAATATTTAAATAAATCCTATTTAAATCAAAAAGTTAAAATGGATGCTAATTTAACAGTCATGATTGTCACTAATAAGCTTAAACAATCAAATAGTAGTTATTTTTTTAATGATGATATGCTTGGTTGGGCTGCATACGAAAATAGTAAGAAAAGATTTAAATTTAAGTATGATTTATGGACACTTCAAAGCACATACAAATATGGTAATAAATTCACTAAAGATTATAGAAACAAAAGAAAATACTACACAAATCAACTAGTTAAAAAATTTGAAAAATTAACAAAGTTAAAAATCAAAAAAATTCATCACTCAAGAATTCATGGCTGGATGTATTCATCCAATTCAAAGCCACTCAAACAATTATCTTTATGGAATAAGTCTTTAAAATTAGGTTTATGCGGTGATTATTTTGGAGGACCAAGATTAGAAAATGGGTGGCAAAGTGCACACGATTTACACAGTAAAATACGATATGGTAAATAAATGAAAATTATATTTTCGATAGTAATTTTACTTTTTTCATCATCAATTAGTTTTTCTAAAAATACTGATATTATCCATGACTTTAAAATTACTTTTGATTGTAAATTAGAAAAAATAATGATCAAAAATAAAGATTTTAATTATCAAACTTTTACTGCAGACAATATTGAAGTTGATAAAAACAAAGTTTTAAAAGTTGTAGCAGCACAACCAAGCAAACTTACTATTAATGGTTTATCAGAATTTATAGATACTTATTCAAATATTAGTAAAGATGATGTTAGAATTGCTAAAAACGATACCATTTTATTTAAAAATATAGATAAAGAAAAAAAATACTCGGAATCAGTATTTTTAAATCGATCAACTGGTGAATTAATTCACGAAGTTACAAAAAATATGAATACTAAAGACAATGAAAAATATATTTCTTTCTTTGGTTGCACTAAAGAATTGTAAGATCTAATTTTTGTTGACCTAATCTTTCATTACCATTTTCAGTAACAAGATAAGTTTCGCCTAAGTTCATTGCTAATTGATGATCAGAATCCATTAAAATCATGTGCATGAAGAAGACGTTGCCTGGTTCTATAACGTAAGAATTACCTGTGTATAACATTGGCCAATCCATCCAATTAGGAGAAAAAGTTGCTCCTAAAGAATATCCACATGCATTCATTCTGGAATTTTTAAAACCATGATCATCAAAAGTTTTTGCATGAACATCAAAAACTTCTCCAATTTTATTTCCAGGCTTTAATTTCTTTTCACAATTTGCAAGAGCCTCAACGCATGCTTCATGCATTTTATGATGTCTTGGATCTGCTTTTCCTATTGGTATTGTTCTAAACATCGCTGAATGATAGTGCCTATAAGTACCAGCCCATTCAATGGTTAATTGATCTTGATTATTAAGTATTTGCTTTTCTGCTTGATATCGACAGAGTAGGGCATTCTTTCCAGACCCTATAATAAATTCATTAGCGGGATAATCTCCACCTCCTTCAAATATAACTCTGTTCATTTCAGCTAAAATTTTAGACTCACTTACTCCTGCTTTTGCATGCTTCCAAACTTCATCTAAAGCTTTGTCAGCTAAATTTGCTGCTTTTTTTACATAATTAATTTCTTCATTAGATTTAATTACTCTTAGTTTTGTAATTAATTCTGACTTATCTTCAATTGAGCAATAGTTTTGTAAAACTGAATTAAGTCTTAATGCATTTCTTCCTGTAAGACCGTATGCTTCATATTCAACTCCAATTTTTTTTCCCTTTAAATTTAATTCATCTAAAATTATTTTGAGATCATCAGCAGGATTAGCACCATCTTTATCAACCCAAATTCTTATATCACTAATATTGGACGTGTTTTGAGCTTGCCTTAGATCAGGGGCTCTAGTTAATAATATTACATTACCTTTTTGATCTAAAACTAATGCTTGAAAAAAAACATATCCAAATGTGTCGTAACCAGTGAGCCAATACATAGACTCTTGTCTAAACATGATAAGAGCATCTAGACCCTCATTTTTCATTGAGTTTAGTGTCTTTTTTTTTCTATTTGAGATTTCTTCTTTACTAAAATGAAGACCCATTAACGAATGTTAACACTAACAGAACCAATTTTATTAACTGTTCCTTTGTATAATCCTTTTCCTTTAAATGGAACTACTCCCACAGTTGAGCCTGTGAAAACATAAAAATCTTTATTTAAGTTAATCTTTTCTTTCTTAACTTTATTTAAAACAAATCTTAAAGAATTTAATGGGTTAATATAAACAATATTTGTATTACCATTTACTTTTACTCCATTCTTTTTGCTAACTAGTGAAGTTTTTAAATTATTTAAGTTTAATTTTTTAAATTTTGTTTTTCTTCCAACAACAAATTTGATGTTAAATCCAAAATCCCCACAAATGTCTCCCAAATATGTAAATTTTTTGTTTCTTTGTCTAAATCCAACTATTTCAAAACAAGGTCCCATAAACTTAATAAATTTAGTGACATTTGATTTTGTAACTTTTCCTTTAAAATCAAAGAAAGATTTCTTAATAAAGTAATAAACTTCAACCTCTATACCTTTGGTGTGCTGATTTATTTTTACTTTTTGACCAGATTTAACTAATCTTTTTTTAAATACTTTTGCTGTAAAAGGTTCTTTTTCTTTTAATTTTTTTAAAGCTTGAATTCCAGTTCCGCCAGCTTTTACACCTATAGTTTCATCTTTAATTTGATCTTCACACAATTTTCTAAGTTTGTTGGCTAAATTAATATTTTTACAATATTTTACTGGGATAGGATTGATGACTGTATTTGTGTTGAAAGCTTTTACAAGTCTTCCAGCGATACGATTAATTTCATTTTTCATAGCCAGAACTTATTGAAGAATACTCATAGGATCAAGTCTAGTTTGAAACCAATTTATCCTAAAATCTAAATGAGGCCCAGTTGATCTTCCTGTAGATCCAACAGTTCCAATAATTTCTCCTTGTTTAACTTCATCACCAACTTTAACCATTACATTTTCTAGATGTGAATATATTGTTGAAATTCCGTGTCCGTGATCCATTATTACAGTACCACCTGTATAATAAAGATCATCTTCCGCCATTGTGACTACTCCAGTTCCAGATGATTTTATTTCAGTTCCCTGTTTAGCTGCAATATCAATTCCATAGTGAGGCCATTTTGGTTTACCATTAAGAATTCTTTGGCTACCGTAAACTCCGCTAATTATTCCTTTAACTGGCATAATAAATTGTTCAGTAAAGAAAGTTAAATCTGAATTTATGGCTCTTGCTTTTCCAATTCTTCCATTTTCTTCTTTAATTCTTTTATAAACAGATTCTGGTGGTGTAACTTTATTTTCAGGCAGACCATCTATTCTTTGAATATTATATTTTCTCTTAAAAACTTTTTTTATAATTCTATTTTTTTTACCATTATTTATTTCAGTAATGGCTACATCGAATTTTCGATCTCTATCTATACCGAATACAAAATATCCATCCTCAGATACTTTAACTTGTGTTTTGTCTACAAATACCTTTGATCCAGTTTCTGCTTTACCTAAAATAAAATGTCCTTGTAAAAATTTACCTTTAAACTCTAAAGCATGAGAGTGTGTAGAAAATATAATTGCTAGAGAAAGCAACAATTTTTTCATTATTTTGCTGTCCAACCCCCATCAATTACAATTGATGTCCCGGTTATCATACTCGCTGCATCTGAAGCCAAAAAACATACTGCTGTAGCTACATCAGCTTCTGTTGCAACTTTTCCCATTGGAATATTACTTAAAGCAAGCTGTTTAAATTTTTTATTTTTAAAGAATTTTTTAACCATTGGAGTTTCAACAAATGTTGGCGCAACAGTGTTTACTCTGATATTTTTTGTTGCAAGTTCAACACCCATTCCCTTTGTTAACCCTTCAATCCCAAATTTTGTCATATTGTAAATATTTCTACCTGACATACCGACATGCCCTAATTGTGAAGACATGTTAATTATAGACCCACCTTTTTTTTTATTTTTTAGCATTTTAAGGACTACTAATTGCGCAACATTGAATGCTGCTTTCATATTTAAATCTACAAGATAATTCATACTTGTTTGTTTTATTTTTTCAAAAGGTTCAGGAATATTTGTACCTGCGTTGTTTACAAGTATATCAACTTTCTTAATTTTTTTTAATTTAGAAGAAAGATCTTCATAATCCATTATATCGCAAGTTATTTTAGTTAATTTTCCTTTAACTTTTTTTATATCTTTTTGAAGTTTATCAAGATCAGAACCAGTTCTGCTCACTCCAATTATTGTTGCGCCAGCTTCTGCAAGTGCAATAGAACAGGCTCTACCAATACCTTTTCCCGCACCTGTTACTAAAGCAACTTTATTTTTTAAATTAATTTTTTTTAAATACATTTATAAAAATAGTTTTACGTCTGTATATATTAGCTCTATTGCAACAAATAATATTGCTAATAATCCAACCCATCCTATCCATTTATACTTTTTAATCCAGCCAGATATCAATGTTGCTGCAGTAGCCATTAAAACTATTGATAAAACAAGACCAAATATTAATAACATGTAGTGATCTCTAGCTGCACCCGCTACTCCTAATACATTATCTAAACTCATTGTTACATCTGCTAGAATTACAGTTGTTATAGCTTTCATAAATGATGAGTTATCTACTTTTTTGATATTTTCTTCAGCGTTACTATTCATTTTAATCACATCCACATAAAGTCTGTAACATATATAAAGTAGTAAAATTCCACCTATAAGTCTAAGTCCTGTGATTTGTAATAGATAAGCAGTTATTAGTGTAAATATAATTCTTAAAACTACCGCTGCACCAATTCCCCAAAAAATAATTTTTTTTCTTTGCTCTGTTGGAAATTGAGAAGCAACCATTCCAATTATAATTGCATTATCTCCTGCTAAAACTAAATCGATAAAAACTATTTGAAAAAAAATTACTATTTGTTCGGTCATCTTCTACTATCCTCAATTATCATATCAGCTGCTTTTTCCGCAATCATTATTGTCGGTGCATTTGTATTTCCTGATGTGATATGAGGCATAACAGAGGCATCTACAACCCTTAAATTTTCTAATCCATGAGCGACTAATCGGTCGTTAACAACAGCATTTTCATCTTTACCCATTCTACATGTGCTAACCGGATGGAATATAGTATTCGCAAATTTTCCAGCTTCAGTTGCTAATTCTTCATTATCAGTAATATTGATTCCCGGTCTAAGCTCTTCAGGTTGATAATCTTTATAAGCTTTAGATTCCATAACAATTTTTCTTACAATCTTTAATGCTTTTCCAGCAATCTCACGATCTTCATCGGTTGATAAATAATTCATTTTTATTTTTGGTGAAACTCTGGTGTCAGGAGATTTTAATTCTATAGATCCTCTACTTGTTGGTCTTACATTTGTAATTGTTGGAGTAAACGCTGGAAATTTATGTAAAGCAGATTTTCCTAAAAGATCAGTGCTTGCTGGTGAAATATGAAATTGAAGATTTGGCGTTTCTAAATGTTCATCACTCTTAACAAATCCACAAACATAACTGGCACCAACTGTTAAAGGTCCTTTTCTTAAAAGAAGAAACTTTAAACCAGATAACATTTTCTTAGTAAAACTATAGTATATATCATTTAAAGTTTCTAAATTTTTAATTTTGTAAACAGGTCTTAGCATTAAATGATCAGTTAGATTTCTTCCAACTCCTTGGTGATCTTTTAAAACATTAATATTGTTTTCTTTTAGAAGTTCTCCTGGACCAATTCCTGATGCTTGTAATATATGAGGCGAACCAATTGTACCTGCGCTTAATATAATTTCTTTATTAGTTTCAACAGAAAATTCTTTTCCATCTATCCAATAATTTATTTTTTTTGCTTTATTATTTTCGAACTCTATATTTTTAATATGTGCTTTAGTTATGATTTTTAAATTTTTTCTACTTTTAACTGGATTTAAATAACCTACAGCTGTACTACATCTAAATCCATTTTTAATTGTAAAGGGAAAATATCCCATTCCTTCATTATCACCGTTGTTAAAATCATCGGTTCTTTTATAGCCATGCTCTTCAGCAGCCTCTAAAAATAGATCGAGAACTTTAAATGTTGCTCTAATTTTCTCAACTGCAATAGGCCCTCCAGAACCATGAAATTCATTTTCTCCAAATTGAAAATCTTCAGACTTTTTAAAATAGGGTAGAACATCATCCCATGACCAACCAACATTACCTAGTTGTCTCCAATAATTATAATCATTAGATTGACCTCTAATATAAAGCATTCCATTAATAGATGAGCTTCCACCAAGTGTTTTACCTCTAGGATAAACCATTTGTCTGTTATCACAGTTTGGTTCTTTTTCAGTATTAAAACACCAGTCGGTATCTGGATTGTGCATGGTTTTAAAATAACCCCCTGGGATATGGATCCAAGGATTGGTATCTTTACCACCAGCTTCAAGTAAAAGAACTTTAGTATCAGGATTTGCTGTTAATCTATTAGCTAAAACACATCCAGCTGAACCAGCGCCAATAATTATGTAATCAAATTTATCCATATTTTTTATTAATAATTTTTAATGAATATTTAATGATTTTAAACATTTTTCTCATAAATACCTCGAAATGACGCTTGTATCTGCCTTAGATTTTTGAGAGGATCTTCACATTATAAATAAAAAGAGAGGGATATAATGAAAAAAATCGTTTCAGCGTTGTTTGCTGCTTTTCTAGTATTTGGATTTATTTCAAATGCGAATGCTGCAAAAACGTTAAAGTGTCAGACGGTTATTAGCGCTAAAGGTGATGAAGCGGTAATGTTAAAAGACTTTACTGACAACGTAACAAAACTAACAGGTGGATCTCTAAAATTTGAAATTATGCCAGCAGGAACAGTAGTTGGAGTTAAAGAAACTCTTGATGCTGTTGATAAAGGTTTGATTGATTGTGGATTTGCTTGGACTCACTATTGGTCTGGAGAACATCCAGCTGCTATGTTGTTTGGTTCGCCAGTAGCAGGTGGTGGTGTAGGAATTGATAACATCGCATTCTTATCATGGTTTTTATATGGTGGTGGAGAACAACTATATGACAGACTTTGGGGAGAAATGAAAAGAGACATTAAAGGTTTCATGCTTCAACCAGTTGGTCCAGAAGCTTTAGGATGGTTCCCAAGAAAAATCAAAGATATGGATGATTTCAGAACATTTAAGTTCAGAACTCCTCCAGGAATTCCAGGTCAAACTTACAAAGACATTGGAATAGCTTCAGTTGCAATGGGTGGTGGAGATATTCTTCCAGCATTGGAAGCAGGAACTATTGATGCTGCTGAGTGGTGTTGTCCTCAACCAGATAAAGTGTTTGGTATACATAAAGTATTAAAACACTACTATCTACAAGGTTTACACCAAGTAGTCGTAAATGCTGACTTTTACTTAAATAAAAGCACTTACGATAAGTTCACTGACCATGAGAAATTTTCAATGAAGATGGCTGCTGATGCATCGTTGATGAGAGCTTTAGCTTACAGAATCAACACTAATGGATTGGCACTTAAAGATCTAACTGAAAATCATGGTGTGATACTTGAAGATACACCAGCTGATTATTTCCCAGCTTATATGGCTGCAGCGAAAGCAACTTTAGAGAAAAATGCAAAAGAAAACGCATTCTTTAAAGAAGTTTATGATTCAATGATAAGCTTTGCTAATACTGCTGTACCATTCTGGTCTGGTGCACAAACATCGAATGCTAAGCTAGGAATGGCTTATGCTAATTCGTTGAAGAAATAAATAAAGTTATTAAGCGGGCTTTTATAAGCCCGCTTTTTTTTTCTAAAATTTATATGTCGGATAATCCAAAGTTAGATATTTCAGATGAAATGATAGCCGAAAGGCGATCAGGATCTGGAAAGATGCCTGATGATATGCCAACTTGGATGGCTAAAACTATAGTTAACATAGATAGATTTAGTAAATTAATAGGAAACATAGTTTGCTGGATTACAATCCCATTAATGCTTGGGATGGTTTATGAAGTTTTAGCAAGAAAATTATTTTTAGCTCCTACAATCTGGGCTTATGATATGAGTAGATTTTTTTATGGAGCATTATTTATGTTAGGAGCAGGATACGCTCTTTCAAAAGGTGTTCATATTAGAGCAGATTTTTTATATAGAAATTTTAAAGTTAAAACTCAAGGCAGAATAGATTTTTGGCTTTACTTATTATTTTATTTTCCAGGATTAATAGTCTTTTTATATATGACAACAGGCTTTGTCCAAGAAAGTATAATGAGAAACGAAAGAGGGATGGATACAACATGGATGCCATATATGTGGCCAATAAAATCTTGTCTGTGGATTGGTATTGTCTTCCTTCTAATCCAAGGTATTTCAGAACTTTTTAAAAGTTATTACGCAGCCGTCAAAGGTAAATGGCCAGGTAGTTAATGCTTTCAAATTTAATAGACCCAGCAATTTTAGGTTTCATACTTATTGGTGTGATGTTGTTTGCAATATTTATAGGATTTCCAATTTCATTTACTCTTATTTTTTTAGGTTTCGTTTTTGGATACTTAGGTTTTGGAAAATTAGTTTTCTATTTAATGACACTTCAATTTTCGATGGTAATGACCGAACAAACTCTCGCCGCCGTCCCCTTATTTGTATTTATGGGAATAATGATGGAACAAGCAGGTTTAATGGAAAGATTATTCTCAGCTTTCCAAATGATGCTAGCAAGAGTTAGGGGCTCTTTATATTATGCTGTTTTATTTGTTTCGGTAATATTCGCAGCTGCAACTGGAATAGTTGGTGCATCAGTTACAATTCTTGGAATTATGGCAGCAAAATCAATGAATAGATCAAATTATGATGTAAAATTAGCTGCAGGCACGATTACTGCTGGAGGAACCTTGGGTATTTTAATTCCTCCAAGTATTATGCTTGTAGTTATGGGTCCAATTATGGAAATTCCAGTAACTGATTTATTTGCTGCAGCAATTGTTCCAGGAATTCTATTGGCATGTTTATATGCTGCATACACTACATTTAGATGTATGATGAACCCAAAATTAGGTCCACCCATACCTGAAGAATTAAGAACAACAGATTTAAAAAAATTATGGCTAGAATTTTTCTTAGGATTAGTGCCACCAGCAGCATTAGTATTTGCTGCATTAGGTAGTATTCTATTTGGATTTGCTACACCAACAGAAGCTGCAGGATGTGGAGCAGGTGGTGCATTATTGCTTTCATTAGCTTACAAAAAATTAACATTAAAAAAATTACAAGATGCTTTAGTTAAAACTTTAGAAATTTCTGCATTAATTATGGTTTTAGTTGCTGCTTCTAATTTCTTTGGAGCAGTGTTTGCAAGATTAGGAACTCCAATGGTTTTAACAGATTTTCTTTTATCTCTTGAGATGAACAAATATTTAATTTTAGGAATAATCATGATTATGATTTTTCTTTTAGGATGGCCATTAGAGTGGGTACCTATTGTTATGATAGTTGTTCCTATAATTTTACCATTGGTAGAAGCATTAGGATTTAATTTAACTTGGTTTGCAATTCTTGTTGCTGTTAATTTGCAAACCGCCTGGCTCTCACCCCCCGTAGCGTTATCTGCTTATTTCTTAAAAGGTGTAGTTCCAAGTTGGGATTTAAAAGATATTTATCTTGGAATGATGCAGTTCATGGTATTGCAGATAATTGGATTAATTATAATCATAGCGTATCCAAAAATAGTACTGTGGTTGCCAACTCTCTTATATGGACAGCAGTAAATAATTGATTAATATCATTTAAGTGAATCAAAGCGAAAAATTTCAATTAAGGAATTGGGAATTAGTTTCAATAAATCCTAATAATAGAGACTGGAGTTGGAAGAATTATTTTAACTTTTGGGCAATAAATATTCAAACAATAGTTGGATTCTCTTTAATATCAGCTTTATATTTATTCTATGATCTTAATTTTTTTGTTGTCTTAACAGGATCATTACTAGCAGGATTATTAGTATTCTTTTTTGCTAACATCATTGGAAAAATTTCTCAAAGTAGCGGATTAAGTTTTCCAACAATTCTTAGACTTTCAATGGGTTTTACTGGTGCCAGATATGTAGGGATGATCAGAGGATTAGTTGGCTTATTCATGTTTGGTGTACAAACATTTTTTATATCAAAATCACTAGGTTACATTGCTAGGATCATAATATTTAAAATTGACAATCAACTGTTACAGAATGAAATATTTTTATTATTCTTTTTTGGCTTAAATTTAATCGATTGGGTTTGTTTATTCTTAACTTTAATTTTTCAATACATCCTTTTTACAAAAGGACAGAATTTTCTAAAATCATTTATTAATTTTTCAGGTCTTTCAATATATTTGGGGTTATCTGTATTATTAATTGTTATTTTATCTGAGTATTACAATGAACTCCTAAATGGAATAAAACTTAGTTTAGTTTTTAGCAATTTTGCAATTCAGTCAAATATCGCTCCAATAATATCAATCACAGGAACTTTATTTGCTTATTTTGCTATAGTTCTCCTCACATTTGGTGATTTTTCTAGATACTCAATGAATTATAAAGAGATGACCAAAGGAAACTTAAGTATAATATTAAATTTAATATTCTTTTCTTTTTTCTCTGTTTTGATCACTTTAGGTTCAGATATTATTCTCACCAGTAAAGGATTAAACGCTTCAAGTCTACTTACAAATCCAAATGACATAGTCGGTAAATTTAATAATAATTTTTTAACTTTCTTTTGTTTGATATTTATTATTATCTCTTCGTTATCAACTAATTTGATAGCAAATTATATTCCTTCGCAAAATACATTGATAAATTTTTTCCCGAACTCTTTAACGTTAAAAAAAACAGGAATTGTAATATCAATTATTGGATTAATTATTTCAACATTTTGGCTTTCAATTTTCAGTAAAGCTAATGTTTTGATATTTGTTGAAGCCGTAGCGACGACTTTTGGGCCAATTTTTGGTGTATTAGTTGCAGATTATTACTTGTTTAAAAAACAACAAATTAATCATAAAGAGCTTTTTTATCCTAAAGAACATACAGAATATATTTACAGTAACGGTTGGAACCTCAAAGCATTGTATGCTCTTTTAATTGGATCAATATTTTCTTTATCATCTCTGCTAAATGAAAATTTAATACAATATCAATCTTTTGGATGGATTATTGGAGCATTCGCATCTTATTTAGTATATTATTTATTGAATAATAAATAGTAATGAAAGCGCTTGTCTACACTGGTGTTGAGGAGATGGAATTTAGGGAGGAAAAAGAACCTTCTGAAAAACCTGGAGAAAGTATTCTTAAAGTTCATGCATCAGGTATCTGTGGCTCAGATATGCATGCCTACCACGGAAAAGATGAGAGAAGAATACCACCGTTAATTTTAGGTCATGAAGTTAGTGGTCAAATAATTAACGGAAAGCTTAAAGATCAAATTTCAGTTCTTAATCCATTATTAACTTGTAGAAATTGTGAATACTGCAAGAGTGGAAGAGAACATTTATGTCCAGATAGAGTTCTTTTAGGAATGAATAGACCTTATGAAAGACAAGGTGCGTTTGCTGAACTCATTACAGTTCCAGATCATAATATTTTCAAAGTTCCTGAAAAGCTTGATGTAAAAGAAGCTGCGGTTGCAGAACCAACAGCAGTTTCATATCATGCAGTATTATTAGCAGTAGAAGCATCAAAAAAACCATTAAATGAATGTAGAACGCTTGTTCAGGGTGGTGGAGCAATTGGACTTTTGTGTGCATTAATTTTATCCAAGATCCAAGGAAATACTAATCTAACAATTTCTGATCCTAATCAAAAAAGATTAAATGAATGCTCTAAATATGTAGATGCAAAAACAGTGTCACCAGATCATAAGGATATTAAAGAGAGCAGCTTTGATTTAGTTTTTGATACTGTTGGACTTGAAGTTTCACGACAACAGGCAATCAGTGTAGTAAAACCAGGTGGAATAATAGTTCATATTGGACTAACTCAGCCTGCAGGATCTTTTAATTTTAGAAAAGCAACTCTTCAAGAAGTCACTTTTATTGGGACTTATTGTTATACAAATAAAGAGTTTGGAGAAACTATTGATATTTTAACCAATAACAAACTAGGCAAGATAGAGTGGATTGAGTACAGAAATCTTAAAGATGGGTGGGGAGCTTTTAAAGAAATTCATGATGGAACCTGTTCGGCTCCAAAGATTGTGCTTCTGCCTTAAATTCTTGGTTTTTTAATAGGTATTAATACCTTTTTTTCTCCAAATTTTTCAGAATTTTTTGAAATTACAGGTGCAGTTATAATTATAGACCAATAAATCATCAAACCAAAAAGAACTGTTAATTTCATATCATCTAAATAGAGAACAATAATGATTTATGCATGTTTAAATAATGTCAAAATTTTGAATTTGAAAATTATTTTATCTTTTGTATAGAGGAGATGACATGTTCAGATTTTTATTTAAATTAATTTTAGTTACAACGTTATTTCAAACTACTTTGTATTCTGAGGAAGTAAAAGTATTTGAGTTTACAGAGAAAGAACTATCAGAATTGACAGTTAGAAAAGTAAGAGGGGCAGATAATAAAACTGAATATTCTGTTGGCTCTGATGAAAATGGTAATTACCTCAAAGCTATTGCTGATAATGCCGCTTCTGGCTTAGGTAAGGAGATTAAAATTGATCTTAATGAAACACCTTTCATAAATATAACTTGGAAAATTGAGAAAGACATACCTGGGATAGATGAGACAGCTAAAAAGGGTCATGACTTTGCAGGAAGAGTATTCGTCATTAAAAAAACTGGAGCAACACCTTTATCCAATAGAGCAATAAATTATGTTTTTTCAAGCAATCAAGAAGTTGGAAGCAACTTTCCAAGCCCATATACTAAAAAGTCCATAGATAATGTACTTGCTACTACCAAAACAAATTTAAATGAATGGGTAACTGTTAAAGCAAACGTTAAAGAAGATTTCAAGAAATTCCATAATTTAGATGTTAATGAGCTAGATGGTATAGCGATCATGTCAGATACAGATAATTCAAAGAAAAAATCAATTACTTACTATCAAAATATCTATTTTTCTTCTCAATAAATTTTATTAATATCAATTGATGAAAGTATTTAAGTATAATTTAAAAGTATACTATGAGGATACTGATTTTGGTGGAATTGTTTACCACGCAAATTATTTAAAGTACTTTGAAAGAGCAAGATCTGAGCTTATTTATTACCTGGGATATTCGAATAAAAAGTTATTAGATAAACATAATGTTTTAATAGCAGTAAAAACTTGCAATGTAGATTTTAAAAAACCGGCAAAATTTGAGGATAAAATTACTGTTTTCACAAAAGTAAAATCTAATACTTTGACTACAATTACAATGTCACAAGTAATTAAAAGAAAATCAGATACTTTATGTGATGCAGAGATTAAATTAGTATCTCTAAATAAGTTTGGAAAACCAGTAAAACTTCCAGTAGCACTTATTAACAAATTAAACTAGTTCTTTTACTTTTTTAAATAGTTTAGTCATTTGTTTTTCATTTATTCGTCCAGTATTTACATTTCTTGGACTTGGATGATAACACCCCATTAACAACACATTGTTAGGTAATTTAAAATATGTTCCATGACTAAATTTTACTCTCTCAGTGTAATCAAAATTTTCTCTATAAAATTTTACACAAGTATCAAAGGCAATTTTTCCTAAAGCCACAATTATTTTAAGATTTTTAAGTATTTCAAATTCAGATTTAAAATAACCAAAGCAATTTTTTAACTCTTCATTTAATGGTTTATCTCCTGGAGGAACGCACTTTAGAGCTGGTGTTATAAAGGTATTTTTTATTTTTAATCCATCATTTATATGATCTGAATTACTTTGATTGGCAATTTTTACATTGTGTAAACATTTATATAAAAAATCTGAGGATTTATCGCCTGTAAATACTCTGCCTGTTCTTGTTCCACCATGAGCAGCTGGTGCTAGACCAACAATCATTATTTTTCCATTTATATCTCCAAAACCTGTAACTGGTTTTCCCCAATAAGTTTGGTCCATATATTGTTTTCTTTTTTCCGTAGATATTTTTTTTCTAAACCTCACAAGTCTAGGGCATTTATTACATTTAATTATTGTTTTTTTTAATTTTTCAAATTTAACGGTCATTAAGTTTAGAGAAGCTTCTTTTTGTGTGTCCATGGACCTTTTATTGTTTTAGGTAAAAACTTTCTAAGGTCAAAAATGACTTTTTCAGACAATTTTCTGTAGGTGGTTAGTTTTCCTCCATATATATTCAATAAAGGTAATTTTTTTATAATTTTTAAATCAAAAACATAATCTCTTGTGACTTTTGAAGCTGTATTAAAATCTTCAATTAGAGGTCTTATCCCTGAATAAGTATCTACAATGTCCTTTGTTCTGATTTGTTTTTTTAAGTAATTATTTACTGAACGAATTAAATATGTAATTTCTTTTTTTGATATTCCTTTATTTTCTGGTGATTTAACCTCAACTTCTGTAGTTCCAATTAAAGAAAACTTCCCTTTATAAGGTATCACAAATATTATTCTTTTATCAGTATTTTGAAATGTGAATGCAACATTTTCTTTGTACAATTTTTTTGTAATAATATGACTTCCTTTAACTAATCTTATTTTTTTCTTAGATTTAATTTTTATATTTTTATTTAAGGTTTCGTTTATCCATGGTCCAGATGCATTAATTAAAATTTTTGATTTTACTTTTTCACCTTTTTCAAGACTAATAATCCATTCATTGCCAATAATTTCAGCTTTTTTAACTTTGTTATATTCTAGTATTTTAGCTTTATTTCTTTTTGCATCTTTAGCATTTAGTTTCGTTAATTTTTTATCGTCAATTTGTATGTCAAAATATTGAAAACCAGTTTTGTATTTTTGCTTAAGAATATTTGAAAATTTTTTTGTAAGATCAAACGTTTTTGATTTTGGTATATTGCTTTTGCCACCTAAATTATCATACAAAAATAAACCAATTTTAATTAACCAGGCTGGTCGAATTTTATCTGCATAAGGAATTATAAAAGGAATCGGTTTGGAAATATGTCTGGCAATTTTATAAACTATTTCTCTTTCTTTCAGAGATTCTCTAACTAGTTTGAATTCATAATTTTCTAAATAACGAAGACCACCATGTACTAATTTCGTCGACCAAGATGAGGTTGCTCCTCCAATCTCACCTTTGTCAGCTAAACAAACTGATAAACCTCTACCTGCAGCATCTCTTGCAATACCTGCACCGTTTATACCGCCACCTATTATGAATAAATCAAATTTTTTAGACATTTAAATTATGATTTGTTTTAAAATATACAACCTCTTTTAGAAATTTAAAATTTTTAAATGCAATTATTTACAATTTCATAATATCTTAACATTAATAAATTATTAATAAAAAATTAAATAAACTTAACAGAAGGATAGATATGAAAAAAATACTTAGTGTTTTAACAATTCTATTTACTTTCTCTTTTACATCACACAGTTATTCAAAAACAGAAATTCATTGGTGGTACGGAAACAGTGGTTTTCTTGGTGATGTAATTATTGAAATTGCAAATAGATTTAACGCTTCACAAGATCAATATACGGTCATTCCTACAGGAAAAGGAAGTTATGAAGATAACATGGCGGCAACTATTGCTGCATTTAGAGCAGGCGACCAACCACACTATTCACAGGTTTATGATGCTGGTGCTGCAATCATGGTAGCTCAAGTAAAAAATGGTGTTGTTATCGGTTTTGAAGAAATGGCTAAGAAATATGGCATTGATGTAGATGCTGACAACTATATTCCAGGCATTAAAAATTTCTATGCCGACTCTGATGGAAAAATGATTGGTGTACCTTTCAATAGTTCAACTTGTTTGATGTATGCAAACATGGACATTTTGAAAGAGGTTGGAATTGAATCTGTGCCAAAAACTTATGAAGAATTTGAGGCCATGGCTCCAAAAATCAAAGCTGCTGGATACATTCCTTTAGTTCAAAGTCATAGTCCATGGATTTGGACTGAAAATTTCTTTTCTAGACATAATTTATTAATGTTAGATGGAAATAATGGTTACGATGCTGTTCCTACAAAAACTTTATTCGCTGAAACTGATGCATTTGTCTATCATTGGAAGAAAGTTAAAGAATGGTATGATAAAGGTTTATATGGCTATAAAGGAAGAGCGTGGGGAGACAATCAAGCACCATTTATAGCAGGTGAAGCTGCATTTTGGTTTGGTTCTGCTGCATCATTTGGTGGAATGAAAGGTGTTGTTCCAAACTTTACAGTTAATCATATTCCTTACTGGGATTCAGTAACCAAAGGAAAAGAGTATCCAACTTTTATAGGTGGTGCTGCTAACTGGATCTTAAATGGTCATACTGAGGAAGAGTACAAAGGACTTGCTAAATTTATAGAATTTATGGGTTCTCCAGAAATGGATCTGTATTATCACAATATGACTGGTTACTCTGCAGTGACTAAAGGTGGTATAGAGTTAGCTGAAACTATAAATTTCTATAGAGCTTCTCCATATCATAAAGCAGTTGGTGAACAATTAAGCTTAGAAGGTTCAACTATTCCTGGTGGATATAGAGCTGGTAATTGGCCCCAAATTCGTGAAGTAATTTACGAAAATATTGAGCCAATGTTAAACGGCAAAATATCAATCGAAAAAGGATTGCAGAATATGGACAAAGGTGCAGCTAAATTGTTAAAGCAATTTGCTAAAACTTTGTAAGAATAATTAAAACAATAAGGAGGGTATTAATTTACCCTCCTTATTTATTTTTACAAAAGTATGAAAAAAGTCCAATTCAAATCTAGCTATTCACAATATCTTTTCTTAGCTCCGCAGCTAGGTATATTGTTAATTTTTTTATATTGGCCAATCATACAAACCTTTAGAGATGCATTTACAATGCAAGATGCTTTTGGATTTGGATCGAAGTTTGTATGGTTTGACAATTTTTTATTTATTTTTGATGATCCAGCTTATTTCATAGCTTTCAAATTTACTATTATTTATAGTTTTGTTATTACGTTAATTACAGGCTCAATTGGATTATTACTTGCCGTTCAGGCTAATAATGTAATGCATGGTAAAAGCACTTACAAAACACTTTTAATTTGGCCTTATGCAATTGCGCCTGCGGTAGTCGGTGTAATGGCAAATTATTTTTTTAGTGAAAGATTTGGTCTTCTTTATCATTTATTTCACGAACTGTGGGGATTTAATTGGTACGAAAGTGTGTTCGACTCTTATATTTACGTAATCATAGCTGGTTCTTGGAAGCAAATCAGTGCTAATTTTATTTTCTTCTTGGCTGGACTTCAAGCTATACAAAAATCTGTAATTGAAGCATCAATGATTGACTGTAAAAATAGTTTTAGAAGATTTTGGACAATTACATTCCCATTATTAATGCCAACTACATTCTTTTTAATAATTATTAATATAACGTATGCTTTCTTTGATACATTTGGAATTATTGATACCACAACAATAGGTGCTCCTTCTGGTGAAACAAGAACTCTAGTTTATAAAGCTTACATGGATGGATTTAGAGGACTGGATTTAGGAAGTGCAGGAGCTCAATCAATAATGATGATGTTGATTGTATTAGTAATTACGATTTTTCAATTTAGATATATCGAAGGGAAAATACATTATAATTAATGACTAGATTTATCACATCAAGTTTTTCACATTTAATTTTACTCATTGGAATACTAATCATGGTAGTTCCTGTATGGATGATTTTTGCTAGCTCTACGCACACGAGTTCAATGATTAATATGAATGGTCTCCAAATGTTTTTAGGAGATAGCTTTTATGAAAATTACTTACGAGTTTTATTATATCAGGGTGGTTTTTTTAAAGAGATAACAGCATTAAAAATGTTTTTTAATAGTTTTATCATGGCTACAGGAGTTGCAATATTATCCGTTGTTACATCTTTAATGGCTGCTTACGCGTTGGTTTATTACAGAATAAAATATGCAACATTATTGTTTTGGATTATATTTATTACAATTTTAGTACCATTAGAGTTAAGAATTTTCCCCACTTATTCAGTAATGGCTGAGCTTAATCTAGTGAATTCTTACTTTGGATTAATAGTTCCTATTTCAGCATCAGCTATAGCAACATTATTCTTTCGCCAATTTTATAAAACCGTTCCAGATGAATTACTTGAATCCGCAAAACTTGATGGAGCAAATACCTGGAGATTTTTTGTTGATTTTTTAATTCCTTTGTCAAAAACAATGATTGTAGCGATGTTAATATTTATGTTTGTTTTTGGCTACAATCAGTATCTATGGCCATTATTGGTAACAACTTCAGAACAATATTGGACAGTGGTTATGGGATTAAAAATGATGTCGGGTTCAATTGTTCATCGTTTTGCTTTCGTGATGATGTCTATGGTGCCACCAATTTTAATTATAATTGTGTTGCAGAAATATTTTATTAAGGGGGTTTTTCAAGATAAATGAAAATTAAACCACTTCAAATAATTGCTCATATTATTTTAATACTAGGAGTCTTGTTAATGGTAGTTCCTATTTGGATATCTTTTGCAAGTTCTTCGCATGACTCTGTAACTATATTAACCGAAGGTATGAAGTTTCATTTAGGTGATCAGCTAGCAAGAAACTATAACGAAGTTTTAAATGAAAAAGGTGGTTGGTCAGAAGAAGTGACTGCTGCAAAAATGTTTATTAATAGTTTTATAATGGCATTAGGAATTGCAACACTTAAGGTAGTTATTTCAGCAATGTCAGCATATGCTTTGGTTTATTATAGATTTAAATTAGCTGTACCAATTTTTTGGTTAATCTTTATTACTCTACTTGTTCCTTTGGAGGTAAGGATTTTTCCAAGCTATAAAATTGTATCTGATTTAGGTTTAACAAATTCATATACAGGCCTTATCCTTCCATTAGTTGCTTCAGCTACAGCAACATTTTTCTTCAGACAATTTTATAAAACAATTCCAGATGAACTCTTGGAGTCAGCAAAATTAGACGGAGCAAATGCTTGGAGTTTTTTCATAGATTTCTTGGTTCCATTATCTAAAACCATGATAGCAGCAATGTTTATCTTTATGTTTGTATATGGATACAGCCAATATTTATGGCCACTAATAATGACAACTGCAGAAGAATACTGGACTGTTGTAATGGGAATGAAGATTATTTACACAGAAAGCTATGAAGGAGTTGCTCTGCCAAGAACTGCAGAAAGATTTGCGTATATCATTTTGTCAATGATCCCACCAGTTTTAGTGGTAGTATTTTTACAAAAATGGTTCATAAAAGGATTAATTCAAACGGAGAAATAAATGAGCTTTTTAGATTTAAAAAATGTGACTAAGATTTACCCAAATGGAACTAAGGCTGTTCATGAAACTTCATTAAGTGTTGATGAAGGTGAGTTTATGGTTTTTGTAGGACCTAGTGGATG
The DNA here is from genome assembly GCA_902595465.1 of uncultured Pelagibacteraceae bacterium. Classification (GTDB taxonomy): domain Bacteria; phylum Pseudomonadota; class Alphaproteobacteria; order Pelagibacterales; family Pelagibacteraceae; genus Pelagibacter. Next base: position 102,231 of record CACJQE010000001.1, on the reverse strand, counting down.
TGGAAAATCAACTTTATTAAGAATGGTTGCAGGCTTAGAGGATATTACAGAGGGTGATATTAATCTTGATGGAAAATTAATTAATGAGGTAGATCCGTCTGAAAGAGATGTAGCAATGGTGTTTCAGAACTATGCATTATACCCACATATGAATGTTTATAATAACTTGGCTTATGGTCTAAAAAACAGAGGAATTGACAAAGAAACAATCGAGCAAAAAGTAAATGATGCAGCTAAGCTGTTACAAATTTCAGATTATTTACAGAGAAAACCTTCAATGTTATCCGGAGGTCAAAGGCAAAGGGTTGCAATGGGTAGAGCAATTGTTAGAAATCCAAAAATATTCTTATTTGATGAACCTCTTTCAAATTTAGATGCAAAATTAAGAATTCAGATGAGACTTGAAATCAAAAAACTTCAACAGAAAGTTGGAGTAACAAGCATATTTGTTACGCATGATCAAGTAGAGGCCATGACACTTGCTGATAGATTAGCAGTTATTAACAATGGAATTATTGAACAGCTTGGAACTCCTATTGAGATATATGATAATCCAAAATCATTATTTGTTGCTGGTTTTATTGGCTCACCTCAAATGAATTTTTTAGATGGTAATATAAAAAATAAAACATTATCTGCAGAAGGTTTTGAAATTAAAGATATTGATAGTGACTTTGAGGGAGAAGTAAAATTAGGAATAAGACCTGAACATTTAAGTCAAAGTGAAAATAGTTTAATTAATTTAAAAGTAGACTTAGTGGAACAACTTGGTTCGGATAATCTTGTTTATGGTCAATTAAAAGACAAAAAAGACTTTTGTTATAGGTGTCCGGGAAATCTAACTATTGAAAAAGGTGCTGATCTAAGTCTTAATATTGAGAACAATAAATATTATATTTTTGATAAAAGCACTGGCAAAAGAGTTAATTAATTTTGATTTTAAGCAAACCAAATCATATAAAAATTTATGGTCACCGAGGAGCAAGAGGAGATCTTCCCGAAAACACTCTAGAAAGTTTTAAATACTTATTTGAAAACAATATTAATGCATACGAAACAGATATATTAATTTCTAAGGATCTTGTACCAGTTATTGCTCATGATTTTAGATTAGATCCAAGCAGAACAAAAGATAATGAGGGGAATTGGATAGAGGATGAAAATTTAAAAATATTTGATTTAACTTATGCAGAACTTTCAAAGTTTGATGTAGGTTCAGTAAATAAATTATCCAGATACGGAAGAAGATTTATTAATCAAAAAAAATTAGAAAACCAAAGAATACCAAAACTTTCTGAATTATTAGAAATGTCTTCAAAAAATAAATCTGAAAAATTATTAATAAATTTAGAAATTAAATCTACACCAGAGGAAGAAAATTTGACACCAGAACCAGAAGATACAGTAAAATTAATTATGAACGATATAAATGAATCATCTTTAAAAGATAAAATAATCGTTTCATCATTTGATTGGAGAACTTTATCAGTAATTAAAAATCAGTATCCTGAAATTCCAAGAGCTTACTTAACTCAACATTTGACAGGAATTAATATTAATCAAACTATTTACAACAGATCTCCATGGTTGAGTTTTTTGCCTTATTATGAAGATCATGAATTGCCAAAAATTATAAAGTCACAAGGTGGAAAAGCTTGGCATCCATACCGAAAAGACATTACAAAAAAACTTGTCGATATTTCTCATCAAGAAGAATTGCCAGTAAATGTATGGACAGTAAACAAAGAGTACGAAATGTTAAAGATGGTTGAGTACGGTGTAGATGGTATTATGACAGATTATCCATTAAGGTTGAAAGAACTTTGTGAGAAAGAAAATATAAAATGGTTTTAGTTTATCTTAATGGATTTAAATATAGTTAATAACCAAGAGAAATTTTTAGCAGGAAAACTTGAAGGATATACTTTAAAAGGTGCAGAAAATAAATTTGATGATAGAGGAAATCCTTTACCATTTCCAGGCTGCACAATAATTTGCAATATTCCTCTTAATACTAATTTATCTGATCAAATTATTAGTTTTCAAAAAAATATAGAGAATTTTAACCCCAAAAAAACTTACTTCTATTTACCTCCATCCAGTTTTCATATGACATTATTTGATTGTTGTAATTTTAATACAAAAGACACTAATTATTGGCCATCAGATATAGATCCTGATATGGATTATAAAGATATAGCTGTTGAATTAAATAGAAGAATTCAGAACTATATCTTTCCAAAAGAATTCAATCTTAAACTAAAAATGTTTTTTGGAGGATACAGTATTATTTTAGAACCATATTCTGAAAAGGATGAAAAAATATTAAGAAATTGTAGAGATGAACTAAGTAGCTTATTAAAAATTAAATTTGAAAACCATCAAAGATATACTTTTCATATTACTTTGGCATATATCTTAAGAGAGCTTAGTGAGATTGAAATAAGTAATTTAATTGAATTTAATAAAAAACTATTTTTAGACTTTAGTAAAAAATTTCCAAAAATTACTTTTTCAAAACCTGAAATGTGTACTTTTGAGAACATGTTAGAATTTAAAAGTGTTAATCCTTCCAGTCTGTAACAGTTTTTAATTCTAAATATTCTTTAAGCCCCAAACTCAATCAGCTCATAATAGATATGATTATTTCTTATTATTAAAATTTTCATTAAATTTAAAATTGTTTTTTATCGAGCATAAGTAATAATTAGTTTAAATTTTTTTAATAAATCTTTCACTTTTTAGTAAAAATACTTTCATATTTTATAACGATTATCCCGTCATGAAATTATTTTTAATTATTTTTTCACTTATTTTAAGTTCATCAGCTTTAGCAGATAAAATTACCATTTTACATATAAATGATCATCACTCTCATTTGGAACCAAATAAAAGACTTGATTTAAATTTAGATGGTGAAAAGACGAGAGTTGTATCAGGCGGTTTTCCATCTGTCGTAGCAAAATTTAAAGAATTAAAATTAAAAAATGAAAATGTTATCAAGCTTCATGCGGGTGATGCTATTACAGGGACATTATATTACACTCTTTTCAAGGGCAAAGCAGATGCAGAAATGATGAATCAAATTTGTTTTGATGCTTTCGCTATAGGAAATCATGAATTTGATGATGGTGATAAGAGTTTAGTTGAGTTTTTAGATTATCTTCATACTGATAAGTGTAAGACTCCAGTTTTGTCAGCAAACATTAAAGCAAAAATAAACTCACCTTTGTCAAAAAAAATTAAACCTTACACTATAATCAATAAAGGAAATCAAAAAATTGGAGTAATTGGAATTGTGATCTCAAAAAAAACGAGAGAGTCATCAAATCCAGACGACACAACTTTATTTTTAGATGAAATTAATTCAGCACAAGAAAATATAAATAAGCTTAAACAACAAGGAATCAATAAGATAATTCTTTTAACTCATTATGGATATAAAAATGAGATTAACATGGCTAAACTTCTCACAGATGTTGATGTTATAGTTGGAGGTGATTCTCATAGTCTAACTGGAGATTTCGATAATGTAGGACTAAATTCTAATGGGGCCTACCCAACTGTAGTCAAAAATAAAAATGAGGAAGATGTTTGTATAGTTACAGCATGGGAATATTCTCAAATTGTTGGAGAACTTAATATCGAGTTTAATAACGATGGCACCATCAAGTCATGTGATGGAATACCACATATAATGTTAGATGATTCCTTTAAGAGAAAAGATTCAAATGGAAAAAGAGTTGAGATAGATGGTAATTATAGAGAAGCCGTATACAAGGCTATCGAAGTTAATCCAAATATTTCAATCGTAGAGGCTGACGCACAAGCATCAAAAATATTAGAAAAATACAAAAATGAAGTTAAAGAAAAAAGCAGTGAAGTAATTGGCAGAGTAACTGATGATTTATGTCTTGAAAGAATTCCTGGACAAGGAAAGTCAAAACTTTGTGATGTATCAAAAACTGAAAAAAATGGATCCGATATTTCGAATATTGTAGCACACGCCTTCAGAGAAATGTCCAAATTAAGTGATATTGCAATTCAAAATGGTGGTGGAACAAGAATAGATATAAAAGAAGGCAATATTACAATTGGGGACGCGTATACTTTATTACCTTTCAGTAATACTATTGTAGAATTGAAAATGAGTGGAGAAGAAATTAAAAATGTTTTGGAAGACTCAATTGATTATGCTTTAACTCCAGATGGTTCTACAGGAGCCTATCCATATGCTGCTGGATTGAGATGGGATGTTCAAGCAAGCAATAGTAAAGGAAATAGAGTGATAAATTTAGAGTTTAAGGGTAGAACAGACAAGAGTTGGGTAAAGATAAATCCAAGTAAGACTTATACAGTAGCAACAAATAACTATATTGCAGCTGGTAAAGATGGATATAAAACTTTTGGAATTATATCTAAGCAAGGAAGAGTAGTAAATACATATCTCGGCTATGCTCAATCTTTTGTAGATTATGTCAAAAAGATAAAAACTTTATCAAAACTTCCCTTGTCAGAATATTCAACTCAATCTTTCACTAAATAATTTAAATTTCATATCCTTCCAGCTTGTATTAGTTTTTACTTTTAGAAAAAAAAATTTAGGTATAGACTTAAATTGTGAAAAAATTTCTTGTTGCTATTGACCAAGGCACAACATCAACTAGAGCAATTCTCTTTGATTTAGATGGTAATATAAAATTTACATCCCAGTTTGAATTTAATCAATATTTTCCAAAAAATGGATGGGTGGAGCATAATCCAAACGAAATTTGGCTTACAACTCTAAAAGCGTTGAAAAAAGTAATAAAAAAAGCATCACTATTAAGAGGAAAAATATTAAGTATAGGAATAACTAACCAGAGAGAGACAACTATTCTTTGGAATAAGAAAACAGGAAAACCAGTCTACAACGCAATTGTTTGGCAAGATAGAAGAACCCAAGACTATTGTGAAGAGTTAAAGAAAAAAAATTATGAAAAAATTTTAAGAAAAAAAACTGGATTATTTATTGACCCATATTTTTCTGCAACTAAAATTAAATGGATACTAGAAAACGTAAAAAATGTTAAGAAACTTTTAAAATCAAATAATTTATTATTTGGTACTGTTGATACTTTCCTTATTTGGAAACTTACTAATGGGCAACATCATTTAACAGAAGCAACTAATGCTTGTAGGACCATGTTATTTAACATTAATAATAATAAATGGGATAAAGAAATCTTAAAAAAACTTAAAATTTCTGAAAATATTTTGCCAAAAGTTAAAAATTCAGCTGATAATTTTGGTTTAACAAGTAAGAGAATTGTCGGCAGTGAAATACCAATATCAGCAGTTCTAGGAGACCAACAAGCAGCTGCAGTAGGACAGTCATGCTTTGAAAGAGGTTCAGTAAAAAGCACATATGGAACTGGTGCCTTTGTCATAATGAATACTGGTTCAAAAAAAATTTATTCTAAAAATAAATTATTAACAACAATATGTTACAGATTGAATGGAAAAAATACTTATGCTCTTGAAGGATCTATTTTTATTGCAGGTGCAGGTGTACAATGGTTAAGAGATAAATTAAAATTTATTAACAATGCTTTTGATACGGAAACAATTGCTCAATCAAAAAAAAATAATGAGGGTGTATACGTTGTGCCTGCCTTCAGTGGAATGGGAGCACCTTATTGGAGGCCTGATGCAAGAGGGGTAATAACAGGTTTAACAAGAAATAGTGATTGGAAAACCTTAGTTAGAGCAGTATTAGAGTCAGTTGCCTATCAAAGTAATGATTTATTTAATGCAATGAAAAAAGATGGTTTAAAACCAACTAAACTTAAGATTGATGGAGGCATGGTAAAAAACAACTGGTTTTCGCAATTTTTATCTGACATCATAAATATAAATACAGAAAGACCAAAGGTATTAGAAACAACTGGTTTAGGAGTAGCTTTACTAGCTGGATATCAAATTGGATTATTTAAATCATTATATCAAATCAAGAGGAAATGGAAAAAAGATAAAATTTTTAAGCCTAAAATAAACCGAAAAGTTAGGAACGATTTAATAAATGGTTGGAAATTATCAGTTCAGAAAGCTCTATTATAAAAAATACAGATAAAAATTTAATTGTCGTTTATGAAATATATAAATTTTATTCTTTTATTTTTGCTAAGTATTTTTAATTCAAATTATTCACAGGCTAATGATTTAGTAATAAGCGAACTGCAGAAGGGTGGAAAGATTGTATTTATAAGACATTCACTTGCACCAGGAAATGGAGATCCTGACAATATAGATTTAACAAAATGTGATACTCAAAGAAATTTAAATCAAGAGGGCATAGAGCAATCAAAAAAAATTGGAAAACTATTTAAAGAAAATAACATTAAAATTGATAAAGTCTTATCTAGTGAATGGTGCAGATGCAAAGATACTGCAAGATTTGCTTTTAATAATTATAAAACCTTCAAAGGTTTAAACTCTTTTTATCAAGAGAAGTTTTATAAATATAAAGATGAACAAATCAAAAGTTTAAAAAAATATATATCTAATTGGAATGGCGAGAAAAATCTTATTTTAGTAACTCATTTTGTGGTTATTTCTGAAATGTTAAATTTTGGTACTTCATCTGGTGAAATTGTTGTTATAGACAAGAAATATAAATTTATAGGTAGTATTGAAACTATGTAGCGTTGCTACACACGGCTCGAATATGGATATATTTATTATAAAAAGTAAATCAAAATGAAAATATTTAATAATTTTCAATATTAATTTTCAATAGCATAATTGTCGACACACACACAACAGAATGTTAAAATTTGTCATGAAATTATTTTTTTACTCAGTAATTTATTTATTTTTTTTAATAAACACATCAAATGCAGAAATTTTGAAAATAGGCAAATTAGAAATTGAATTATTTGAAAAAGATAAATTAATTAAATCAAGTGGGAGTATAGATGAAGGATTTGGAAAAGCTAAAATAAGAATTTATGCTGAAAAAACCGATAACAATCAAATAAAATCAATAGTTACCACTGTACAATACAAGGGTATGAAATATGGAGCTTATATGAAAAATTGGTGGATTGATTATTTCTTTAAACAAAAGAAAACAGCACTTTTTTATGAAAATGAAATTAATAATTTCAATTTATATGACTCAGGTTTTACAAATGGATTAGTAATTAAAGAATTTGATTTGATTAAATATTTAAATCAACAAGATGATTTCGTTGAATTCAAAAGAGCAATAAAAAAATTAAAAAAAAAACATAATGTTCAATTACCAGAGAGAGTAATTAAATCAGACCATGTGTATATTAAAGGCGGTGATTTAATATGGGTCGGTCATATGTTTAATTATAATGAAATCTTAAAAGAAAATATATTTATTGATAAAATAACAAAGTTTCATCCAAATATAATTGAAAATTATCCAAATATTAATAATAAAATGAATAGTTGGATTTATTTATCATTAAAAAGACATCAAGAATTTCAAAATAAATTAAATATTAGAAGAAAAATTGATTTGACTTATGAAGGTTTTGATCCAAGTATCGATTTGAGTTATTTTAAAAATAATTTTAAAAACAAAATTTCAAATTTTGAAATTACACAAGATAAGATAAATATTATAACAGAAGAAAAAGCAAAGAAAGCTGCAGAACAAAAAGCTAAAGACGAAAAAGCAAAGAAAGCTGCAGAACAAAAAGAAAAGAAAGTTAATAGCGAAAGTGAATTAAGTGTCGATGATATAATGACCAAGATCAAAGATCTTAATGAAATGTATAAATCTGGATTAATAAGCAAAGAAGAATTTGAATTATTAAAAAATAAATTATTGAACAATAATTAGTTTAAAGTATGAAAATTGGATTTGTAGGTGTCGGATGGATGGGATTTGGTATCGCAAATAACATTCTTAAAAATAATCATGAATTATTTGTAATTGCCAACAAGAACAGAAAGCCAATTGATAGAATAGTTAGAGAGGGCGCAAAAGAAGTTAAATCTTATGAAGAACTTTGCAAAAGTGGATTAGATGCCTTGTTTTTATGTGTTACGAATTCTCCTATTGCCCATGAAATTGGAAAAAAAATAGTTTCATTACTGACCAATAAGACAATCATAATTGATATTACAACCCATAATCAAAATGGATCTATTGAAATGGAGCAAATATTAAATGCAAATAACATTCCTTATTTAGAGTGCCCTGTAATGGGAGGCCCTGTTCAAGCAGAAGAGGGAATACTGGGAGGAATTGTTGGTGGATCTGAGGAAAATTTAAAAAGATCAGAAGAACTTTTAAAGTGCTTTTGTAAAAATTATTATCATTTTGGTGGAATTGGAAATGGTGCAAAAACAAAATTATTAAATAATTTTCTATCTTTAGGAACAGCTACTTATGTAATTGAATTAATAAAAGCTGCAAAAAAATTAGATATTGATTTAGATAAACTTTATAAAGTAGCACAATTAGGATCAGGTAATTCTAATGCTTTAAAGAGAATTTTTGATAATGTTTTAGAGGATGATTACACAGGTTTTAAGTTTACAGCGACTAATACACTAAAAGATTTAACGTATATCACAGATTTACTAAAAGGCATGGATAATGCGGAAAAATTATCTGATTTATCAAAATCATTTTATAAAAAAGCCGTTGATGATGGTGATGGTGAACTTTTTATAAGTGAATTAATAAAGAAGAATTAATCTTTTTTTTCTTCTTTTTCTTTTTCAGCAAAGTATAAAGCAATAGCAAATAAAGTTGTCCATCCAATTCCTAATAAAGCTTTTGGGCTTGTTTCAGCACTCCATATATCTAAAAAGATTGCACCCAATGCAAGACCCACGAGATAAATGACAATTGCAATATTTGTTTTACTCATATCAATTAAGCTAATGTTTTACACTATTATTCTAATTGGACAATTATAAACAATCATATATAAAGCACCAATAATTTGGGCGAGTGGCGGAATTGGTAGACGCGTTGGTCTTAGGAACCAATAGTGCAAACTGTGAAGGTTCGAGTCCTTTCTCGCCTACCATAATTTATGAAAGTAACAGTAGAAAATAAAAAAGGTCTAGAAAAAGATATAAAAGTTTTTATCGATAAAAAAACTATATCTGGATATCTCGAAGAAAAATACGAAGAGATAAAAAAAGATGTTGTTTTAAAAGGATTTAGACCAGGGAAAGTTCCTACAGAAATTTTAAAAAGACAGTTTGGAAAAGCTGTATACGGAGAAGTAATAGATAAAGTATTAAAAGATACAACAACAAAAGCTCTTGAGGATAATAAAATTAAACCAGCTGGTCAACCTAAAATTGATTTAAAGTCATTTGGTGAAGGAAAAGATCTTGAATACACAATTTCCGTAACAGAATTACCCAATGTTGAAGTTGGATCATTAAAAGATTTAAAAGTAGACGAGCACGTTGTTAAAATTGACCCAAAAGAAACAGATAAAAGAATTGATCAAATAGCCAAAACTCAGAAAAATTTTAAAGATGCTGAAGAAAATTATGCAGCTAAAGTAGGTGATTTAGTTGTTTTTGATTATAAAGCAACAGTTGACGGTAAAGACTTTGAAGGAAATGAAGGAAAGAATACTCAACTAGAACTTGGAAAAGATTTATTTATCAAAGGATTTGATAAGCAATTAGAAGGTGTCAAAAATAAACAAGATAAAAAAGTAGAAGTTAAGCTACCAGAAAACTTTCCAGAAAAAGAAGTAGCTAATAAATCTGCGGTCTTTGAATGTAAAATTACAGCAGTAAGAAAACCAGAAGAAACAAAAATTGATGACAACTTTGCAAAAAATTTAGGCGCAAAAGACCTAAATAATTTGAAAGAATTAATATCCAAACAAATTAATGATGAGTTTAAAAATTCATTAGAAATGATTTCAAAAAAACAAATTCTTGAACAAATCGAAAAACAAAAAATAGATCAGTTACCAGCTAATCTTATTGAACAAGAAATAAATATATTAGCTCAAGGTATGAAAGAAGAAGAAAAGAAAAAAAATATGAAATACTTTGAGGAACAAGCCAAAAAAAGAATTAAAACTGGTTTAATTCTAAATGCATTTGGTGAGAAAAATAAAATTAAAGTATCTCAAGAAGAATTAAACGCAGAAATACAAAAACAATTTAGAATGATGCCTGGACAAGAAAAAATGGTTAAAGAGTATTATGAGAAAAATCCAGGAGCTATAGAGAGTTTAAGAGGTTCAATTTATGAAGAAAAAATAATAGGTGAACTTAAAAAAATTGCAAAAGTAAATAAAAAGGAAATTACCAAAGAAGAAGCTGAAAAAATATTAAAGGAAGAGAATGAAAAAAATCTAAAAGAACAAGAAAAATTAGCAAAACTATCTGAAAGCGCTCATGATAAAATAAAAGAGAAAAAAGAAGTTAAGTCAGAAGATAAAAAAGAAAAGAAAACAGCTAAACCAACTAAAGCTCCAAAAAAAGTAGCGAAAAAAACTAAATCAACAAAAAAAGTTAGCAAAAAGTAATCACAAGTTGTATAAATAAATCGAATCACTTATGACAACAAAAATTCCTGAACATCTTAGTACTTTAATACCAATGGTAGTTGAACAATCAAGCCGTGGTGAAAGAGCTTATGATATTTATTCAAGACTATTAAAAGAGAGAATTGTTTTTGTAGTCGGACCAATTAATGATGCAGTTGCATCTTTGGTGACTGCTCAATTATTATTTTTAGAGTCTGAAGATCCAAAAAAAGAAATTTCTTTATACATTAATAGTCCAGGTGGCTTGGTTACAGCTGGTTTAGGAATTTATGATACAATGCAATATATCAAGCCTGAAGTTAGTACATTGTGTATTGGTCAAGCTGCAAGCATGGGATCATTTTTATTAGCTGCAGGATCTAAAGGAAAAAGATTATCACTACCAAATTCAAGAATAATGGTTCATCAACCATCTGCAGGTTTTCAAGGTCAAGCAACTGATATAGAAATTCATGCTAATGAGGTCATGTCTTTGAAAAAAAGATTAAATGAAATTTATTCTAAACACACAGGCAAGTCAGTTGATCAAATCAAAGAAGCATTGGAGAGAGACAATTTTATGACTCCAAACAATGCTAAAGATTTTGGTTTGATCGATAAAGTAGTAGAAAAAAGAGACTAAACAACAATATATAGTTTATTCACAACCTACACTTGATTAAGAAGTAATCTTTGTAATAAAGTATTCAAATTGATTCGTTATAAAAAACTATGAGCAACAATAATAAAAATATTCTTTACTGTTCTTTCTGTGGAAAGAGTCAACACGAAGTCAGAAAATTAATTGCTGGCCCGACTGTTTTTATTTGTGATGAGTGTGTTGAATTATGTATGGACATCATCAAAGAAGAGAGCAAAGATACTTTTGTAAAACATCAAGATGGATTACCATCACCAAAAGAGATTTGTGCAGTTCTAGATGATTATGTAATCGGTCAAGATCATGCAAAAAAAGTTTTATCGGTTGCTGTTCACAATCATTATAAAAGATTAAATTACGAAAATAAAACTAGTAAAAATGTAGAACTTTCAAAGTCAAATATTTTGTTAGTCGGACCAACTGGATGTGGAAAAACTCTATTAGCACAAACTTTAGCAAGAATTTTAGATGTTCCTTTTACAATGGCAGATGCAACTACATTAACTGAAGCTGGTTATGTTGGTGAAGATGTAGAAAACATTATATTAAAATTATTACAAGCAGCGGATTATAATGTTGAAAAAGCACAAAGAGGAATTGTTTACATTGATGAGGTAGATAAAATTAGCAGAAAATCAGAAAACCCATCAATTACAAGAGATGTTTCGGGTGAAGGTGTACAACAAGCTTTATTAAAAATAATGGAAGGAACAGTCGCTAGCGTACCTCCTCAAGGTGGAAGAAAACATCCACAACAAGAATTTTTACAAGTAGATACCACTAATATTTTATTTATATGTGGTGGCGCGTTTGCTGGTTTAGATAAAATTATTTCTCAAAGAGATAAAGGTTCATCAATTGGTTTTGGTGCTGAGGTTAAAAGTTTAGAAGATAAAAAAGTAGGTGAGTGGATGAAGAATCTTGAGCCTGAAGACTTATTAAAATATGGATTGATACCAGAATTTATTGGAAGATTACCTATAACTGCAACATTAGATGATCTAGACGAGAAATCTTTAGTTAAAATTTTGCTAGAGCCAAAAAATTCTCTAATAAAACAATATCAAGAGTTATTTAAACTAGAAGGAGTAAAACTTAGCTTTAAAGACCAATCAGTAAAAGATATTGCTAACAAGGCTATATCTAAAAAAACTGGAGCAAGAGGACTTAGATCGATTCTGGAAAACATATTATTAAAAACAATGTTTGATCTACCAAGTCAAGATAACATTGAAGAAGTTATAATCGATTCTGGTGCGGCGAAAGGTATATCGGCACCTGTTATTGTTCATTCGAAGAACAAAACTAAAACTGATAAGACTTCAGCAGCATAATTTCGCGTTAATAAACCATAATTTCCTATTGCATTATAAAATATAATATCCATATTTCACTGATGGATATAAAAGTGACATTACCGTTATTGCCATTAAGAGACATTGTAGTTTTTCCAAGTATGGTAATCCCTTTATTTGTAGGAAGAGATAAGTCTATAACTGCATTAAATGAAGTAATGAAAGGCGACAAAAAAATTATTCTTGTCACACAAAAAAATTCTGAAGTTGATGATCCTAAAAAAAATGACTTATTCACTTATGGATGTGAAAGTAATATTTTGCAATTATTAAAACTTCCTGATGGAACCGTTAAAGTATTAGTTGAAGGTACCAAGAGAGTTAAAATTGTTGATTTTAAAGATGATGAAAAGTTTATTAAATGTTCATTCGAATATCAAAAAGATATTATTCCAAAAGAAGACGATCTGCTCCCATTAAGCTTAACTGCTATAAAAAGATTAGAAAAGCTTACAACAGTTAATAAAAAAATATCTTCAGAAACAATCAACAATATAAAGCAATTAAAAGACCCATCGAAAATTGCTGATAATATTATTTCACATATCAATGCCAGCATTTCAGAGAAACAGCAAATTTTTGAAACTTTAGATGTTAAAAAGAGATTAAACAGCGTCATTAAAATTATGGAAAATGAGGCAAGCATTATAGGTGTTGAGAAAAGGATTAGAGGAAGAGTTAAAACCCAAATGGAGAAAACTCAAAGAGAGTATTATTTAAATGAGCAATTAAAAGCTATTCAAAAAGAATTGGGTGAAATTGAAGACGGCAAGGATGAGACCACAAGCTTAAAAAAATCAATTTTGAAGGCAAAGATGCCAAAAGAAGTTGAAAAGAAATGTATGTCTGAACTTAAAAAATTAAAAAATATGAGCCCAATGTCCGCTGAAGCTACAGTTGTAAGAAATTACTTAGATTGGATGATAGATTTACCATGGTTTAAAAAAGATAAGGTAGATATTGATTTAAATAAAGCTTTAAAAATTCTTGAAGAAGATCATTTTGGATTAGAAAAAGTTAAAGAGAGAATTATAGAATTTTTAGCTGTGCAGAAAAGAATGGATAAAATTAAAGGTCCTATTCTATGTTTAGTAGGTCCACCAGGTGTAGGTAAAACTTCTTTAGGTAAATCAATAGCCAAGGCAACTAATAGACAATTTGTAAGAATGTCTTTAGGTGGAGTGAGAGATGAAGCGGAAGTAAGAGGTCACAGAAGAACTTATATTGGATCGCTTCCAGGAAAAATTATTCAAATGATGAAAAAAGCAGGTACTAAAAATCCATTATTTTTATTAGATGAGATTGATAAAGTTGGAAACGATTATAGAGGTGATCCATCATCAGCTTTACTAGAGGCTTTAGATCCTGAGCAAAATACAACATTTAATGATCATTACCTTGAAGTTGATTATGATTTATCAGATGTAATGTTTGTAACAACAGCAAATACATTAAATATTCTTCCCCCACTTTTAGATAGAATGGAAGTCATAAGAATTCCAGGATATACAGAAGATGAGAAGATTAATATTGCTAACAAATATTTACTTCCTAAACAAATCAAAGACAATGGTGTTAAAGAAGGTGAGATGAAGTTAGCTGACGATACAATTAAAGAAATTATTAGAAGTTATACAAGAGAAAGTGGTGTCAGAAATTTAGAGAGAGAAATATCAAAAGTAACAAGAAAAGTTGTTAAAAAAGTTGTTAATAACGAAGAAAAGAGTGTCGAGGTTAATGAAAAAAACATACCTGATTTTCTTGGAATTAAGAAATTTAAATTTGGTGAACTAGAAGCAAAAGACAAAGTTGGAATAGTTATAGGTCTAGCTTGGACAGAGTTTGGGGGAGAAATATTAAAAGTTGAAACTGTTAATATGCCAGGTAAAGGCAGAATGCAAATAACTGGTAAGCTAGGCGATGTAATGCAAGAATCTGTAAAAGCTGCAAAATCTTATGTAAGATCAAAATGTTTAGAATTTGGAGTAACGCCGCCATTATTTGAAAAAAAAGATTTTCACATACATGTACCCGAAGGTGCAACACCTAAAGATGGTCCTTCAGCAGGTATAGCTATGGTTACATCAATAGTATCCTCAATCACAAAAGTTCCAGTAAAAAGAGAAATAGCAATGACAGGTGAGGTAACAATCACAGGTCAGGTTTTGCCAATTGGTGGACTTAAAGAAAAACTATTAGCAGCTCATAGAGCTGGTGTTAAAAAAGTTTTGATACCTAAAGAGAATGAAAAAGATTTAGTTGATGTACCAAAAAAAGTGAAAGACGATATTGAAATAGTGCCAGTAGAAACTGCTGATGAAGTAATTAAAATAGCTTTAACTAAAGAATTGAAGCCTACTGAATGGACAGAAGTAGATAAATTAACAGAAACTAAAAAAGACGATAAATCTCAAGCTAGTATTCAGTAATAAACAATTTACATTATAATAGCCTTGATGTAATAGTACCATGTTTTGGGCGGTTAGCTCAGTTGGTAGAGCATCTCGTTTACACCGAGGGGGTCAAAGGTTCGAGTCCTTTACTGCCCACCAGAACACGGGGGTGTAGCTCAGTTGGTTAGAGCGATCGCCTGTCACGCGATAGGTCGAGGGTTCGAGTCCCTTCACTCCCGCCATCAAATAAATGAATAAAATAAAGCCTTAAAATGTGACCTATCTGCTCTTTTAGTTGATCTAAAAGGTGCTATATAGACTCATCATGCTTGCGGAATTTTTAAAAGATTATTTGCCAATAATTGTATTTTTACTTGTTGCACTTGTATTAAGTGTAGCATTTGTGGCAGTAAATTACTTAGCATCTCCAAAAAACCCTGATCCAGAGAAACTATCAGCATACGAATGTGGTTTCGAACCATTTAACGACTCTAGAATGGAATTTGATGTTAGATTTTATCTTGTTGCAATATTATTTATTATTTTTGATTTAGAAATCGCGTTTCTATTTCCTTGGGCAATATCACTAGGCAAAATCGGAATATTCGGATTTACATCAATGATGATCTTCTTATTTATTCTTACTATTGGTTTTATATATGAATGGAAAAAAGGAGCACTAGACTGGGAATAAAATGAGTTTAGAAGAAAGAAAAAAAAATATTCCAGAAGAATTTAAGCAATTAGCACAAGATTTCAGTGACAATGGTTTTATAACAACATCACTTGATAATTTAGTTAACTGGGCTAGAACTGGATCTTTACACTGGATGACTTTTGGTCTTGCATGTTGTGCGGTCGAAATGATGCAAACTTCAATGCCAAGATATGATTTAGAAAGATTTGGAGCTGCCCCTAGAGCTTCACCTAGACAATCAGATGTTATGATTGTTGCTGGAACTCTTACAAACAAAATGGCTCCAGCACTAAGAAAAGTTTATGATCAGATGCCAGAACCAAGATATGTAATTTCCATGGGAAGTTGTGCAAATGGTGGGGGATATTATCATTACTCATATTCTGTCGTAAGGGGATGTGATCGTATTGTGCCAGTTGATGTATATGTTCCTGGGTGCCCTCCTTCTGCTGAAGCACTTTTATATGGGATAATGCAACTTCAAAAGAAAATCAGGAACAAAGGTTCTCTGGAAAGATAAAAAATGCAAAACATCCAGGATTTAGAAAAAATTTTGAATTCAGAACTAAATACTAAAATAAAAAGTTCTTTAATCAAACATAATCAAATTTATTTAAAAATTGATGAAACGGACTTAACAGAAGTTATTTTGTTCTTAAAAACAAATTCAAAAACTAAATTTAGACAACTGATAGATATCACAGCTGTAGATTTTCCTGAAAATGAAATTAGATTTAAATTAGTTTATCTATTATTAAGTCATGAATTTAATCAAAGAATTATCATAGAGATAGATGTAAAAGAAAAAGAAATTGTTGGTTCAATAACATCTATATTTCCTGCTGCAAATTGGATGGAAAGAGAAGTATTTGACATGTATGGAATAGATTTTAAAGATCATCCGGACCTGAGAAGAATACTTACAGATTATGGTTTTGAAGGACATCCATTAAGGAAAGATTTTCCTTTAACAGGTCATAATGAAGTTAGATACAGTCAAGATACTAAAAAAGTTATTTATGAACCAGTAAAATTAGAACAAAATTATAGAAATTTTGATTATGAAAGTCCTTGGGAAGGAACCAAATATATAAAAGAACAAACCAAAGAATAATGGCAAAAGAAACTAAAACTTTGAATCTAAATTTTGGACCTCAGCATCCAGCAGCTCATGGAGTTTTGCGATTAATATTGCAGTTAGATGGAGAAATTGTTGAAAAAGCAGATCCACACATTGGCTTATTGCATAGAGGGACAGAAAAATTAATTGAAAATAAAACTTATACCCAGGCAGTTCCCTATTTTGATCGACTAGATTATGTTGCACCAATGAATCAAGAACATGCCTTTGCTTTAGCAATTGAAAAAATTCTAAAAATAGAAGTTCCGATAAGAGCTCAATACATTAGAGTAATGTTTTGTGAAATTGGAAGAATACTTAGTCATATTTTAAATGTCACAACTCAAGCAATGGATGTTGGTGCATTAACTCCAACTTTATGGGGATTTGAAGAGAGAGAAATATTAATGGGTTTTTATGAAAAAGTTTCTGGTTCTAGATTGCATGCTAATTATTTTAGAGCCGGAGGTGTACATCAAGATCTACCAAAAGGATTAGATAAAGAAATCGGAAAATTTTGTGAAAGATTCCCAAAAATAATAAATGATTTAGAATTACTTTTAACTGATAACCGAATATTTAAGCAAAGGAACGTTGATATAGGAGTAGTATCAAAACAAGATGCTCTCGATTATTCTTTTTCTGGTGTTATGTTGAGAGGATCTGGCGTTCCCTGGGATTTAAGAAAATCCCAGCCTTACGATTGTTATGAACAATTCGAATTCAAAATTCCAGTAGGAAAAAATGGTGATTGTTATGACAGATACCTATGTAGAATTGAAGAAATGAAAGAAAGTGTAAATATAATAAATCAATGCTTGGCAAATTTACCTGTAGGACCAATTAAAACTGATGATGGAAAAATCAGTCCACCACCAAAAAAAGAAATAAAACAATCTATGGAAGCATTGATCCATCATTTCAAGTTATATACCGAAGGTTATAGGGTTGATAAAGATGAAATATATACAGCTGTAGAAGCTCCTAAAGGAGAATTTGGTGTATATTTAATTTCTGATGGTTCAAGCAAACCTTACAAATGTAAAATTAGAGCTCCAGGATTTTCTCATTTACAAGCAATGGATTACTTAATCAAAGGTCATATGTTAGCTGATGTTCCTGCAGTTTTAGGTTCTATGGATATTGTTTTTGGAGAGGTAGATAGATAATGGCTATTAAAAAAATATCAAAGGCACAACCTGAAAAATTTGAGTTTAATAAAAAGAACAAAGAAACTGCTGATAGTATTATTAAAAATTATCCTTCTGGAAAACAACAAAGTGCAGTTATGGCTTTATTGTACTTAGCACAAAAACAAAATGATAATTGGATACCTTTAAGTGCAATGAAATACATAGCAAAATATTTAGATATGCCATATATAAAAGTATATGAAGTAGCTACATTTTATAGCATGTATAATTTAACTCCAGTTGGAAAGTATTTCTTTCAAGTCTGTACTACAACCCCATGTATGTTAAGGGGAGCATATAATTTAGTAGATGTTTGTAAACGAAAAATTTCTGAGGAAGAAAATCGTTTGTCTAAGGATGGAAAAACTTCTTGGTTAGAAGTAGAATGTTTAGGTGCTTGTGTGAATGCTCCAATGCTTCAATTAAATGAAGATTATTATGAGGATTTAGATCCAAAAAAACTTGAACAAATAATTGATAAAATAAGTAATGATGAAGTTCCTCAACCAGGATCTTATAGAGGCAGATTAAGTTCTGAACCAGAAAATACTAGAAAAACATTAATAGGTAATAAAAATGCTTGAAGATAAAGATAGAATTTTTCAAAATTTATACAACGACTTTGGTGCTGATTTAATATCTGCAAAACAGAGGGGAGACTGGAAGGATACAAAAGAAATTTGTGGCAAAGGAAGAGAATGGATAATTGATGAAATTAAAGCATCAGAACTTAGAGGAAGAGGTGGTGCTGGATTCCCTACAGGATTGAAATGGTCTTTTGCTCCAAAAGAAGTTGGATCAAGACCACATTATTTAGTAATTAATGCAGATGAGTCTGAACCTGGCACATGCAAAGATAGAGATATTCTAAGATTTGAACCTCATAAACTAATAGAAGGCTGCTTAATTGCATCTTACGCAGTTAATGCACACAAGTGCTATATTTACATAAGAGGAGAATATTTTAATGAAGGACAAAAGCTTCAAACAGCTATCGATGAAGCTTACAAAGACGGTCTCTTAGGAAAAAATTCTGCAGGGACTAATTGGGAATTAGATATATATATTCATTATGGTGCTGGAGCTTATATCTGTGGTGAGGAAACTGCTTTGCTTGAGAGTATTGAGGGAAAAAAAGGTCAACCAAGATTAAAACCTCCATTTCCAGCATTAATAGGACTTTATGGATGCCCGACAATAATAAACAATGTTGAAACAATTTCAGTAGTACCAACTATACTAAGAAGAGGTGGAAAGTGGTTTTCATCCCTCGGTAGACCAAAAAATACTGGTTCTAAAATATATTGTATTTCAGGAAATGTAAATAATCCTTGCAACGTAGAAGAAGAAATGGGAATTCCATTAAAAGAATTAATTGAAAAACATGCTGGTGGTGTAATAGGCGGATGGGATAATCTAAAAGCAGTTATACCTGGTGGTTCGTCAATGCCTTTACTACCAAAAGAGACATGTGAAACAATTAAAATGGACTTCGATGCATGTGTAGAGAATAAAACTGGTTTAGGAACAGCTGGTATTGTGGTTATAAACAAAGATCAAGATATTATTAAGTGTATGGCTAGAATTGCTCGATTTTATAAACACGAGAGCTGTGGTCAATGTACACCATGTAGAGAAGGTTCTGGTTGGATGTGGAGAATGTTAGAAAGAATGGCAAAAGGTGAAGCCACAAGAGATGAAGTAGATATGTTATTAGATGTAACAAAACAAATCGAAGGTCATACTATTTGTGCTTTTGGAGAAGGATCTTCATGGCCTGTTCAGGGATTAATCAGAAATTTTAAAGACGAAATAATTGAAAGAAATAAGTTTGATCCAATTGTGAAAAAGCAAAAAGATATACCTTATTTAGTTGATCAACATTTATTAGAAAAAGAAAATGCTTAAACTTAAAGTAAATGATATAGATGTTGAAGTAGAAGAAGGAACTACAGTATTACAAGCTTGTGAACAAGCTGGAGCAGAAATACCTAGGTTCTGTTATCACGAAAAATTATCTATAGCTGGAAATTGTAGAATGTGTTTAGTTGAAATGGAAAAATCTCCTAAGCCAATAGCATCTTGCGCTATGCCTGCTGCAGAGGGGATGGTGCTAAAAACTAATACTGAAAAAGTGAAAAAAGCTAGGAAAGGTGTAATGGAATTTTTACTAGCAAACCATCCACTTGATTGTCCAGTATGTGATCAAGGTGGGGAATGTGATTTACAAGACCAATCTATGTATTATGGAATTGATAAATCAAGATTTAAAGAAAATAAAAGATATGTACCCGAAAAATATATGGGTCCTCTTATAAAAACGCAAATGACAAGATGCATTCATTGTACAAGATGTATTAGATTTGCAACCGAAGTTGCTGGAGTTCCTGAGCTTGGAGCAATTGGCAGAGGTGAGAATATGCAAATTACTACTTATTTAGAAAAAGCAATGGAGTCTGAACTCTCAGCTAATGTTATTGATTTATGTCCTGTCGGTGCACTTACATCAAAACCTTATGTCTTTGAAGCTAGACCATGGGAACTTAAAAAAACGGAAACAATTGATGTGATGGATGCTGTTGGATCAAATATAAGAGTTGATACATACGGATGGGAAGTCAAGAGAGTTCTACCAAGAATTAATGAAGAAATAAATGAAGAATGGATATCAGATAAAACTAGATATGCATGTGATGGATTAAAAAATCAAAGATTAGATACACCTTATGTAAAGATTAATAATAAATTAAAGCCATCAAGTTGGGATGAGGCTTTTAAAGCTGTATCTGAGAGAATTTCAACAGCAAAGTCTGAGAAAATTGCTGGATTTATAGGTGATATGACAAATATGGAAACTACTTATGCAGCAAAAGATTTTTTTGAAAAAACGATTAAATCTGAAAATTTGGAATCTAGATATGAAAAATTATATATTAATACAAATGTAAGAAGCAATTATCTATTTAACAGTTCTATTGAAGGAATAGAAATAAGCGATTTAATAATTCTAATAGGTACAAATCCAAGATTTGAAGCAACAATATTAAACTCTCGAATTAGAAAAAATTATTTAAAAAATAAGACAGAAATTATATCTTTAGGTGATGTTGGTGATTTAACTTATCCTTACCAAGTTATATCGAATAATACCGAAACTATAAAAGATATTATTGATAATAAACATGAAATTTCAGAAAAAATTAAAAAATCAAAATATCCAAGTATAATTTTTGGACAATCAGTTCTTAAACTTAAGTCGGCACCTTATATTTTTGAAGAGTTCAAAAAATATCTATTAGAAAATAATAAAATTTCTGATGATTGGAATGCATTAAATATATTATCAAAAAATTCATCCACAGTAGGCTCATATGACTTAAATGTATTGTCAAAAAATTCTAGCTACGAAATATTGAATAAATTAGAAAACAATAACTTTGAAATTTTAATTCTATTTGGCCAAGATAATTTAAATTTTGAGAAAAAAAATGAATTTATAATATATATAGGTAGTCACGGTGATAAAGGTGCAAGTATTGCTGATGTAATTTTGCCTGGTGCTACTTACACAGAACAAGATGGTTATTTTACAAACCTAGAAGGAAAATTACAAAAAGCTTACAAGGCATCATATCCACCAGGTGAAGCTAAAGAGGACTGGCAAATAATAAATGAATTGTCTTCATTCATTAAGAGAAAAAATTTATACAAAGATAAAAATCAACTTATCGATTCATTAATAAATTATTTAAATCTTAATAATAAAAATGAAACTGATTTTGTGGTGCCTGAATATAATTTTAAATCAGAAAAAATTATTACTGAAGAGATTGATTATTATCACTCCAATGTAATAGCAAGAGCGTCAAAAACAATGTCAGAGTGTAAAAATATTAGAATGAGTTTACCAAAAACTGGAACCAATAATTAATGGCTGAACTATTTATATTTTTTGATCAAATTTATAGAATTCTGTTTCTATTGATCCCAGTTTTAGTATCTGTTGCAATGATTGTCTGGTTAGATAGAAGAGTATGGGCATTTGTTCAAAAAAGAAGAGGTCCTAACGTTGTCGGTCCATTTGGATTATTTCAAACATTAGCTGACGCATTAAAATATATTTTTAAAGAAATAATAATTCCGGCAAGCTCAAATAAAGTTATATTTATATTAGCCCCGATAGTTACAATGACTTTGGCTTTAATTGCTTGGGCGGTAATTCCTTTTAGTGAAACATTTGTATTAGCAGATATCAATGTTGGTATTTTATATCTTTTTGCAGTTTCATCTTTAGGTGTTTATGGAATAATTATGGGTGGATGGGCATCTAATTCAAAGTATCCTTTCCTAGGAGCAATTAGATCAGCTGCTCAAATGGTTTCTTATGAAGTTTCCATAGGTGTAATAATAATAAATGTATTACTTTGTGTAGGTTCATTAAATCTAAGTGACATCGTTTTAGCTCAAAAAGATTTATGGTTTGTAATACCTCTATTCCCAATGTTTATAATATTTTTTATTTCAGCCTTAGCAGAAACTAACAGACCACCTTTTGATTTGCCTGAAGCTGAAGCAGAGTTAGTAGCAGGTTACCAGACAGAATACTCTGGAATGATGTATGCTATGTTTTGGTTAGGGGAATATGCTAACATTTTACTTATGTGTGCAATGGGATCTATTTTATTTTTTGGTGGCTGGTTATCTCCTATAGATTTATTTCCATTTAACGTTATTCCAGCACCTGTATGGTTAATTTTAAAAATACTCTTTTTATTTATCTTATTTGCTCTGATAAAAGCAATAGTGCCTAGATACAGGTATGATCAATTAATGAAACTTGGATGGAAAATTTTTCTACCATTTTCATTGATTTATGTAGTATTAACTGCAAGTTTTTTGATGTATTTTGATTTATTACCGGGGAATTAGAATGAGCTTAATAAGATTTTTCAAAACAATTTTTATGATTGATTTTTTAACGGGATTAATCATGGCAATAAAAGAAATATTTAAACCAAAAAAAACAATTAATTATCCATTTGAAAAAGGTTCAATTAGTCCTAGAGCAAGAGGAGAACATGCGCTAAGAAGATATCCAAATGGTGAGGAGAGATGTATTGCTTGCAAACTATGTGAAGCTGTTTGCCCTGCTCAGGCAATAACAATAGAGTCTAGCGAGAGAGAAGATGGAAGTAGAAAAACTACTCGTTATGATATTGATATGTTAAAATGTATTTATTGTGGTTTGTGCGAACAATCTTGTCCGGTTGACGCGATTGTTCAAGGTCCAAATTTTGAATTTGCTACAGAAACAAGAGAAGAACTTTACTATAACAAAGAAAAGTTGTTAGAGAATGGAGATAGATGGGAGAATATTTTAGCAGCAAATATTAATGCTGATAGCTCCCACAGATAATCAATGATTGCTCACGCAATAGTCTTTTATATATTTTCACTGATTGCAATTGTCTCTGCAATAATGGTAACTGTTTCAAAAAACACAGTTAATTCAGTTTTTTTTTTAATATTGGACTTTATTAGTATTTCTTGCCTATTCATCATGATTGGTGCCGAATTTTTAGGAATGATAATGCTTATTGTGTATGTTGGAGCAGTGGCAGTATTATTTTTATTTGTGGTAATGATGTTAAATGTTGCTCAACAAAAAAATGAATGGTTTAATTCTAGTGGAAGAAGTTCCCATATTCCAGTTGGTCTATTAGTAAGTATTATTATATTTTTTGAATTAATTATCGTTATAGGTGGATGGAAATATAAACCGGAGTTATTAGATTCAATTGCGATTGAAATAAATACTGAGTTAACAAATACCCAATCTTTAGGAGGCGTTATATATACTGATTATATTCATTTGTTTCAATTATCTGGAATGATACTATTGGTAGCCATGATCGGAGCAATTGTATTGACCTTCAGACAAAGATCTGGAGTAAAAAGACAAAGTTATTTCAAACAAATATCAAGAGATAGAAAAGATGGTATTGAATTAGTTGATGTTGAAAATAATAAAGGAGTTAAAATAGATGCTTAGTATTGGTCTTGGACATTATTTAACTCTCTCTGCTATTATATTCACAATCGGTATTGTGGGTATTTTTCTAAATAGAAAAAATATTATCGTTATATTGATGAGTATTGAATTAATACTTTTAGCTGTAAATATAAATTTAGTATCTTTTTCTATTTTTATTAATGATTTGAGTGGTCAGGTTTTCACATTATTCATATTAACAGTGGCTGCAGCTGAGGCTGCAATAGGACTTGCAATAATTGTGGTTTATTACAGAAACTCAGGAACAATAAGAGTTGAAGAAATCGACAGATTGAAAGGGTAAATGGAATATTTAATATTATTTTTACCTTTGATAGGTTCAATCATATCAGGTTTTTTTGGAAAAACTATTGGTGATAAATTATCTCAATTAATCACATGTATTTTGGTTTCTATTTCTTCATTATTATCATTATTCATATTTTTTAAAGTTGTTTCATCAGGATATGAGCATAATGCAATTATTGCAACTTGGATAAATTCAGGATCTTTAAATGTAAATTGGTCAATTAAAGTTGATGCTCTTTCTGCAGTAATGTTGGTTGTAGTTACTCTAGTTTCATCCTTAGTTCATATTTATTCTGTTGGTTACATGTCTCACGACCCACATAAACCAAGATTTATGTCCTATCTATCATTATTTACATTCGCCATGTTAACATTGGTAACATCAGATAATTTTTTGCAATTATTTTTCGGATGGGAAGGAGTTGGCCTTTGCTCGTACTTTTTAATTGGTTTTTGGTATAAAAAAGAAACTGCTAATGCTGCTGCTATTAAGGCTTTTATCGTAAATAGAGTTGGAGACTTTGGTTTTGCATTGGGAATTTTTTTAATATTTTATATTTTTGGCACAGTAAATTATGATGAAGTTTTTCTTAAGATACCTGAAATAATAGATCAAAAAATAAATTTTCTATCTTTTGAATTTAATACAATAGATTTAATTTGTTTATTACTTTTTATTGGAGCAATGGGAAAATCTGCACAATTTTTGCTTCATACTTGGTTGCCAGATGCTATGGAAGGTCCAACACCAGTATCCGCATTAATTCATGCAGCCACAATGGTAACAGCAGGAGTTTTTTTAGTAGTTAGATGTTCTCCAATTTATGAGTATTCAGAATTAGCTTTGTCAGTAATCACAGTAGTTGGAATGACCACAGCTTTTTTTGCAGCTACAGTAGCTTTAGTGCAAACAGATATAAAAAAAATTATCGCTTATTCTACTTGTAGTCAATTGGGATACATGTTTTTTGCAGCAGGTGTAGGCGCATATAATGTTGCAATGTTTCATTTATTTACACATGCTTTTTTTAAAGCTCTACTTTTCTTAGGCTCTGGATCAGTAATTCATTCATTTAAAGATGAACAAGATGTTACTAAGATGGGAGGAGTATTTAAAAAATTACCTTACACTTATGCATTAATGGTTGTTGGTACTTTAGCTTTAACAGGATTTCCTTTCTTATCAGGTTTTTATTCTAAAGATGCAATAATTGAATTTGCTTATATAAGTGAAACAAAATTTGGAATTTATGCTGCTGGTATAGGTGTATTAACTGCTGTAATGACTTCTATATACTCATGGAGATTAATATTTAAAACTTTTCATGGAGATTACAAAAATAAAGATCTTAGTATTGATACAATGCACGAATCTCCATTAAGCATGATGTTACCTTTGGTTTTATTAGCAGTCGGTGCTGTTTTTTCAGGATTCTTTTTTAAAGAATTATTTATAGGTCATGATACAATGTATAATTTTTGGGGAGAGTCTATAAAATTTCTAGAACCATTAGGAAAAGAACATCCTCCAACTTGGTTTTTGTTTTTAACTCCTACGTTGGTAGTACTAACAATTCCATTGTCATATTATCTATTTATTAAAAATACTAAAATTGTAAACGAAATAGTTTCCATTAACATGCCAGTTTACATTTTTCTCCAAAAAAAATGGTATTTTGACGAATTGTATGATCAAATTTTTATTAAACCTTCAAAAAGTTTTGGAAAATTTCTTTGGAAAAAAATTGATGGATTAATAATCGATAAATTTGGACCAGATGGAATTTCAAACTTGATAAAACTTTTTTCATTTAAAGCAGTAAAGTTTCAATCAGGATATATTTATCAGTATGCCTTTATAATGCTTCTAGGTTTTTCAATTCTATTAACTTTATTAATAGTAAAATAATATGAATTTTCCAATTCTATCATCATTAATTTTACTTCCGACAATAGGAGCTTTATTTATTTTTTTTGTTAGATCGTCTAATTCTCAATATCAAAGTAGCAAATATGTTGCCCTTTTTATAACTTTAGCCAATTTTTTCTTATCTTTATATTTATGGATTATTTTTGATAAATCTATAGTTGATTTCCAGTTTGTTGAAGAAAGAGAATGGATTTCAGGATTTGTTAATTACAAAGTTGGAGTAGACGGGATATCAATTTTATTTATTTTACTTACAACATTCATTACACCCATTTGTGTAATAACTGTAAATGCTACTATTAAAAACAGATTAAAAGATTTTTTAATAGCAATCTTAATACTCGAAACATTTATGATTGGTGTCTTTTGCTCGTTGGACTTAGTTGTATTTTATTTATTTTTTGAAGCTGGTCTTATACCAATGTTTTTAATTATTGGTATATGGGGTGGAGAAAGAAGAGTTTATTCAGCATTTAAATTCTTTTTATATACTTTGCTAGGTTCGGTTTTAATGTTAGTTGCTATCATATCAATATATTGGATAACTGGTACAACAGATGTCATTAAGTTATATGAATTGGGTATCGACGCTAAGTACCAAAATTTATTGTGGCTAGCATTTTTTAGTTCCTTTGCTGTTAAAACACCAATGTGGCCAGTGCATACATGGTTGCCAGATGCTCATGTAGAGGCACCAACTGCAGGTTCAGTTTTACTAGCTGCAATACTTTTAAAAATGGCTGGATATGGATTTATAAGGTTTTCTCTAGGTTTGTTTCCTGATGCTTCATTATATTTTGTTCCTTTAGTTTACACACTTAGTTTGATAGCGATTATTTATACATCACTAGTAGCCTTAATGCAGGAAGATATGAAGAAACTAATAGCTTATTCGTCTGTTGCTCATATGGGATTTGTAACACTAGGTATTTTCACAATGACACAGCAAGGAATAGAAGGAAGTATCTTCCAAATGATAAGTCATGGTTTAGTATCTGCAGCACTATTTTTATGTGTTGGTGTTGTTTACGATAGACTTCATACAAGACTTATAAATAGATATGGAGGCTTAGTTTCTATAATGCCAAAGTACGCAATAGTTTTTATGGTTTTTACTTTAGGAGCTCTTGGATTACCTGGAACAAGTGGTTTTATTGGTGAATTTTTAGTTTTAATGGGTGCATTTAAAAAGAATATACTAGTGGCAACGATTGCAAGTCTAGGAGTGATCTTGGGGGCGGCATATATGCTATGGTTATATAAGAGAATTATCTTTGGAAAATTAATTAATGAAGATGTAAAAAAAATGGTTGATTTAAAAAGATTTGAAATTGTTACATTATGGCTTTTAGTATTACCGATTATATTTTTTGGTTTTTATCCAGAACCTTTGATTAACTCAATAGAAGTATCAGTTGCAAATATGATAGATATGAATGATTTAGATAAGATCAACAAATTAGCTTTAGGTGAATAATGGAAAATCTGCAACTTATAATTCCAGAGTTATTTATATCTATAATAATAATGTTTTTATTAATATTTGGAGTATTTAAGAAAAATAGTTCTCAAATAGTTTATAATTTAACAACAGTAAGTTTGGTTGCTGCTTTAGCATTAATAATTAACTTAGACACACAAATTCAATCATCATTATTTAATAATAGTTACAATATAGATAGTTTAGCTAGATTTATGAAAATTCTTTTAATTTTGTCTGGGATTTTTGTAATGCTGTCATCATCAAAATACATTCAGATTAATAAAATTAGCAAAATTGAATATCCAATTCTTATTTTATGCTCAATCTTAGGTATGATGGTGATGATTAGCTCAAACGATCTTATTGTTTTTTACATGGGTTTAGAATTGCAATCACTAGCATTATATGTGTTAGCATCATTTAATAGAGATAATTTACTATCAACAGAGTCTGGATTAAAATATTTTGTTTTAAGTGCTCTTTCATCTGGACTTTTATTATATGGATGTTCACTAATTTATGGTTTTTCAGAAACGACTAATTTTAATCAAATTATGGTTAACACAAAAGAAATAGAATACGGGTTAACTTTTGGAATAGTATTTATTTTAGTTGGATTAGCTTTTAAAATTTCCGCCGTTCCTTTCCATATGTGGGCACCTGATGTTTATCAAGGCTCACCAACATCTGTAACAGTCTTTTTCGCATTACTACCAAAAATTGCTGCTTTAACAGTATTTATTAGGTTTCTATATATTCCTTTTTATGAGTTAGGTGATCAGTGGCAAATGATAATTATATTTTTGTCCATTGCATCAATGGTATTTGGAGCGGTAGCAGCAATTGGTCAAAAAAATCTAAAAAGACTAATAGCTTACAGCTCAATTAGTCATATGGGATATGCTCTTGCAGGCTTATCTACAGGTACAACACAAGGTGTGCAGAGTTCTATTACATATATAACAATTTATCTTGTCATGAATTTAGCATTTTTTAGTTGTTTGTTTATGCTTAAGCGAAACGATGAATATTATGAGAATATTGAAGATTTATCGGGTCTTTCAAAAAATCATCCGTTACTGTCATTATCATTGCTTGTTGTGTTATTCTCTTTAGCAGGAATACCACCGCTAGCTGGCTTTTTTGCAAAATTTTATATTTTTGTGGCTGTAATAAATGAAAAAATGTATTTTTTAGCAATAGTTGGACTGCTAGCAACAGTAATCGCTGCTTTTTATTATCTAAGAATAATCAAAATTATATATTTCGATCCAGAAAAAGAAAAATTTGAATCTAAACATAATTTAGGTTTAAAATTTACACTAGTAGCATCAACTTTTTTCATCCTTGCTTACTTTATATATCCAAGTGGGATAGTAAATATAATTTCACAAATAAACATTAATTAATGAAACTCAAAATATATTCTTACAAGGGTGTCAAAAGCACTAATGATACAGCAATAAGATTAATCAAAAAAAATATAAAACAAGGTATAGTTACTAGCGATATCCAGACTAATGGAAAAGGACAAAGGGGAAAAAAATGGGTTTCTAGAAGAGGAAATCTTTTTATTTCAATTTTTTTTCCTATTAGAGAAAGTTTAAATTTAAAAAAAATTACATTTTCAAATCTTAGAGTAATAAAAAATATTTTAAAAAATATCGTTCCATGTAAAATCAATATTAAACTACCAAATGATTTAAAAATAATGAATAAAAAGGTATGCGGAATTCTTCAAGAAATAATTTATTTTAATGAAATTAAATTTCTAATTATTGGAGTAGGTATTAATATAAAAAGTAGTCCAACAATAAAAGAATATAAAACTACTTATATAAATAAATATAATAATAAAATTAATAAATCTAAAATTATAAATTTTATAAAAAATAACTTTGAAAAAAAATACTATTATTATGCTTAATTTTTACATTATCGGAGATATTGGAAATACTGATATAAAAATCTGCGTATACAAAAATAAAAATATTGTCAAAAAAATCAGACTTTCTACAAATAAAGTGAATTTAAAATATTTAAAAAAAAATTTAAATGTTTTGAGAAAATATGATAAAAAATTAAAACAAATTTTATTCTGCTCTGTTGTTCCTAATTGTTACAAGAAAATTAAAAATTATTTTAAATTATATTTTAATACAAATTGTAATGAGTTAAAAAATCTTAATTTAAGTAAATTATTAAGCATAAAAGTTAATAGAAAGCAAATTGGTTCCGACAGGTTAGCTAATGCAATATCAGTAATTGACAATAAAAATAATTATATTGTAGTAGATTTTGGAACAGCAACTAATTTTGATGTAATCTCAGAAAATAGTTATAATGGAGGGGTAATTGCTCCAGGAATATATCTATCATTAGAAAATTTATCAAAAAAAGCATCTTTAATACCTAATGTAAAATTTAAAAAATTAAACAATGTTGTAGGTAAAAATACTATAAGCGCAATTAATTCAGGATTTTTCTTCGGTTATACTGGTCTGATTGACAATATAATTCATTCCATTATTAAACAAACCAAAAAAAAATATAAAATAATATTTACTGGTGGACTAGCAAAAATGTTTAAAAATTCTTTAAAAATAAAAGTAAAAATAAAATCTGATTTAACCACTGATGGAGTTTTAAGGGCTGCTATGTATTTAAATAAATGAAAGATGAATTAATTTTTTGCCCTTTAGGGGGATCTGGAGAAATTGGGATGAATATGAATTTATTCGCCTATGGAAATCCAGATAATAGAAAATGGATAATTGTAGATATAGGAGTTACTTTTGCTGATGATGCAATTCCAGGTGTTGATTTAATATATCCTGACCCTGGATTTATTGTTGATAAAAAAGACGACTTATTAGGTATTGTTCTAACTCATGCACATGAAGATCATATAGGTGCAATTGCTCATATATGGCCAAAACTAAAATGCAAAATATTTGCTACTCCATTTACATCAGTATTAATTTCAGAAAAGTTTAAGGAAAAAAAAATTGATGTAACAGGATATCTAGAAGTTGTTCAATTAAATAGCATTGTAGATTTAAGTCCTTTTAAAATAGAATTTGTTACATTAACACATTCTATACTAGAACCTAATGGACTAAAAATTGAAACACCTGTTGGAAATATATTACATACTGGTGATTGGAAGTGTGATCCAGATCCATTAACTGGAGACAATATGAATTCAAAAAGATTAAAGGAAATTGGCGAAGAAGGTGTTTTGACAATGATATGTGATTCAACAAATGTGTTTAGTGCAGGAAGAGCAGGATCTGAACTTGATGTAAGAAAAAATATGCTAAAGATAATGGAAAGATTAAAGAAAAGAATAATTATTACATCTTTTGCTTCAAATGTAGCAAGAATGGAGTCGGCATTTTATTGTGCTGAACAAACAGATAGGCAAATTGCTTTGGTCGGCCGTTCAATGCACAGAATTTATAAAGCTGCTAGGCAATGTGGTTACTTGCAAAATGTTATTGAACCACTTGATGCAAGAGATGCAAAAAATATTTCAAGGGAAAAAATTGTTTACTTATGTACTGGAAGCCAAGGAGAGCCCATGGGTGCAATGAACCGTATTTCAAATTATACACATCCGGATGTTTTTGTTGAGAGAGGTGATGCGGTTATATTTTCTTCAAAAATTATTCCAGGTAATGAAAAAAAATTATATAAACTTCACAATCAATTAGTTAGAGAAGGTATAGAAGTAATTTCAGAAGATAGTGAATTTATTCATGTATCAGGGCATCCAAATAGAGAAGATTTAAAGGATATGTATGATTGGATAAAGCCGAGATCCGTTATACCTGTTCATGGAGAACATAGACATATGATTGAACACATAAATTTTGCTAAAGAAATGCAAGTTCCATATCCAGTTAGAGTAGAAAATGGAGACATAGTAAGAATTTATCCAGGTGATAAACCCGAAGTATATGATAAAGCACCAAGTGGAAGACTTTATGTGGATGGTTCCATAAGTGTTGAAGAAGATGCGCAATCAATTAAAGAGCGAAAAAATTTATCTACTAATGGATTAATAGAGGCAACACTTGTAATAACTCCAAATGGAAATATTCATAACAAACCATTATTAACTTTTAGAGGTTTGCCAATATATGAAAAAGATGAATTCACGTTTAATCTCGAAGAAGAGATTGAAAAAACGGCAAAAACTTTTTCTTTAAATAACAAAAAACAAGAGTCAAATTTAATTGACGCCCTTAAAATAACTTGCAGAAAGTATACAAAAGAAAAATTAGGAAAAAGACCTTATACAAATATAAATTTAGTGAGGATTTAATTGAGTATCACAGGCTCAATAGTTGTATATGTCTGCTTGTGGTGGATAGTTTTCTTTGCCATTCTTCCAATAGACGTTAATCGTGAAAAAAAGCAAAATATAGAGGGTGTAGACCCTGGAGCCCCAGAAAATCCAAAAATTGCTAAAAAAATAATTTATTGTACTTTAATTACATCTGGTATTTTTATAGTTATATATCTATTAGTAATTAACGAAATTTTAAATTTGCGTAACTTTTTAAATTAATGTTTTTTTCAAAATCATTCATTCCAATACTAAAAAATAATCCATCTGAAGCTAAAATTAAATCCCATCAATTAATGCTAAGAGTAGGTATGATTAAACAGTCCTCTGCTGGAATTTATTCATGGTTACCACTTGGTTTTAAAGTCATGAAAAAAATTGAACAAATAGTTAGAGAAGAACAAGATCGTGTTGGTGTTCAGGAAATTTTAATGCCAACAATTCAATCATCTGAAATTTGGAAGGAAAGTGGAAGATACGAAGATTATGGTGAGGAAATGTTAAGAATTAAGGATCGTCAAAATAGAGAAATGTTATACGGTCCAACTAACGAAGAACTTGTGACAGAAATTTTTAGATCTTCTTTTAAATCATATAAATCTTTACCTCAATTGTTATATCATATTCAATGGAAATTTAGAGATGAGTTAAGGCCAAGATTTGGAATTATGAGGTGTAGAGAATTTTATATGAAGGATGCTTACTCATTTGATCTTTCAGATCAGGATGCAATATTTTCATATAATAAATTTTTTCTTTCATATCTAAAAACTTTTAAGAGACTAAATTTATCTGCAATACCTATGGCCGCTGATACTGGACCTATCGGTGGAAATTTATCTCATGAATTCATCATTCTTGCTGATACAGGTGAAAGTAAAATTTATACAGATAAGAGAATATTTGATGTAGATAGCACCAAAACAATTCTAGATAAAGAATCTTTAGATGTATTAAGAAAACAATTTGAAAAATTTTATTCTGTTACAGATGAAAAATTTAACAAAGATGAATTTGAAAAATCTGTTCCACACGAATTTAGAGTGAATACCAAAGGTATTGAAGTTGGTCACATATTTTATTTTGGAGATAAATATTCAAAACCAATGAACGCTGCTGTTGATTTTAATGGAAAAAAAGAATTTGTTAAAATGGGATCATATGGAATAGGAGTTTCTAGACTTGTTGGTGCCATAATTGAGGCAAAATATAACGATAAAGAAGGTATTATGAAATGGCCTATGTCAGTAACACCTTATGATTGTGCAATTATTCCAATGATAAATAAAAATGATAAATCTAATTTAGAAAAGTCTATTAAAATATATGAATTTCTAAAATCAAAAAATATAGAAACAATTATAGATGATACAGATGAAAATATCTCAGCTAAAATAAAAAAATTTAATTTAATCGGTATTCCATACCAATTGATAATTGGAAGCAAATCTGAAGGAAATTTATATGAGTTTAAGGAAATTGATGGAGAAACTCAAAAGTTGAAAGTTGAAGATATAGCTTCACAAATAATAAAAGCTAAGCAAAATTGATTTCACAACTAGAAAAAGAGATTATATTTAGATTTTTAAAAGCTAGAAAAAAAGATGGCTTTTTAAACTTAATCTCTATCTTTTCTTTTATTGGTATTGGTTTGGGAGTAGCTGTACTAATAATTGTTATGTCAGTAATGAATGGTTTTAGAACAGAGTTAATAAATAAAATTGTAGGTTTTAATGCTCATGCTGTTGTAAAACCTTACGACGAACCTTTAGTATTCATAACTGATAAAGACTTTGCAAAAGGTATTTTTTCAAATGATGGAGAAGCAGTAATTTTTTCAAAACAAAACACAAAAGGGATTCTTTTAAAAGGATATTTAAAAAATGATTTTAAGACACTAGAAATATCAAATAATCAAAAATATTTTGGATCAACAGATTTAAAAAATAATTCAATTTCAATTGGAAAAGATTTAAGCTTTTTACTTAATATAGATATTGGTGATCAAATAACAATAATGTCACCATCTGGTGTTCAAACAATTGTTGGATCTTTTCCAAGACAGGACAGTTTTGAAGTAATTTCAATATTTGATAGCGGGATTGGCGAATTTAATGAGAATGTAGCTTATATCAATCTTAATACATTAGAGGATTTTTTTGATAAAAATAAAAACAAAAGATTTACTGAGTACTATTTTAAAGATCCAAAAAAAATTGAATATCACAAAAAAAATTTAATAGATTTATATCCAAATGCTTATGTTTACACATGGGCAGATGTAAATGAGTCATTATTTTCAGCTTTAAAAGTTGAGAGAAATGTAATGTTTATAATCTTATCCTTAATAATAATTGTAGCTGCATTTAATATTATTTCTGGTTTGACTATATTAGTTAAAAATAAAACTAGGGATATAGGAATTTTAAAATCTA
This sequence comes from uncultured Pelagibacteraceae bacterium, assembly GCA_902595465.1. GTDB lineage: Bacteria > Pseudomonadota > Alphaproteobacteria > Pelagibacterales > Pelagibacteraceae > Pelagibacter. The sequence continues at coordinate 67,714 of CACJQE010000001.1, read as the reverse complement.
TTGGAGTAACAAATACATCAATTAAAAAGATTTTCTTTCTTGTCGGATTTATTATTGGTACTTCAGCAACTGTATTTGGTATTTTATTTGGGACTTTATTTTCATACTTTATAGAAGATATTAGAAAATTTATTTCTAATACCTTTGATATTATATTGTTTCCAGAAGAAATTTATTTTTTAAGCACTCTTCCATCTGAAATAAATATTAATTCAATTATTTTAATTGCATTATGTTCAATTATAACAACATCAATTGTCTCAATTTATCCAGCTTCAAGAGCTGCAAAATTAGATACAATACAAACTTTAAAGTATGAATAATTTTTTAAAATTAAATAATTTATCAAAAAGGTATGAAAAAAATAATTCTCTTAAAGTTTTAAACAATATAAATTTTAAATTTGAAGCAGGAAAAGTATATTCTATTATGGGACCCTCAGGGTCTGGTAAATCAACATTATTAAATTTACTGTCATTAATTGATAATCCTACATCTGGTTTTATTGAATTTAATAAAAACAAAATTGATACAATTAGCTCAATTGAGAATGACAATATACGATCAAAAAATATTGGTATTATTTATCAAGACAAAAATTTATTGCCTGATTTTACAGCACTAGAAAACATAATATTGCCGAATTTGTTGATTTCTAACAATAAAACAAAATCAAAAGAATTAGCAAAAAAATTGATAAAAAAATTTAATTTAGCCTCAAGATTAAATCATTATCCATCAGAGCTTTCAGGTGGCGAAAATCAAAGAATAGCAATTGCTAGAGCTCTGATAAATGAGCCAAATATTATTCTAGCTGATGAACCTACAGGCAGTTTAGATTTTGAAAATGCTAAACAAATATTTAAAATCCTATTTAATCTAAAAGAAAAAAATAGAATTATAATTTTTGCAACCCACAATAGATATTTTGCAAATATGGCAGATTGTAAAATTAAAATGATTGGTGGTAAGATGAACATCACCAATGAAAGAATCAGTTAATAAAACATTTAATCAATTTAAAATACATACTCAGTATTCAATTTGCGAAGGTGCTGTAAAAATTGATCAATTAAAAGATTTTTGTAAAAAAAATAAAATTAAATCATTAGGCTTATCAGATACCTATAATTTATCTGGCGCATTAGAGTTTTCAGAAAATTTATCGTCTATTGGCACACAGCCTATTATTGGAACTCAGATATTATTTAAATATAAAGAATTTGAAGGTTTAATACCTCTCATAGCTAAAAATAATGAAGGATATAAAAATATCATTAAACTATCATCAAAATCTTATTTAGATAATTCAGAGACAACTACTCCACATTGTAAATTAGATGACTTATTAAATAATTCTGAAGGTATAATAATTTTAACTGGTTCTATTAATTGTATTTTTGGTTCACTATTTAACAAAGGCTTATTCAACGAAATTGAAGAATTAATGATTAAGTTAAAAGATAAATTTCAAGAAAATATTTACATAGAAATTCAAAGACATAATGACTTGAATGAGAAAGATTTTGAAAATTATAATCTAAAAGTTTCAAAAAAGTTAGACTTACCAATTATTGCTTCTCATGAAGTTTATTATTTAGATAAAGATATGTTTGAAGCTCACGATGCATTGATGTGCATTGGTCAGAAAACTTATGTTAATAATACAACCAGAATTAAATTAACAAATCAACATTATTTTAAATCATCAGAGGAGATGATTGAAGTTTTTAAAGATTTACCTGAGGCATTAGAAAATAATTTTAATTTACCATATAGGTGTTCTTTTAAGCCAAATTCTTCTAAACCCATTTTGCCAAGTATTTCATCATATGAAAATGATACAAATGAAATGTTGAAACAATTATCTTTTGAAGGACTAAAAAATAAATTTAAATTAGTTTTTGGTATAGAAACTATAAATATTGAAAAAGATGAAAAATACCTTGAATATAAAAAAAGATTAGATCATGAAATACAAATAATAGTAGAAATGAACTATTCTGGTTATTTCTTAATTGTTTCAGATTATATCAAATGGGCCAAATTAAATAAAATTCCTGTTGGGCCTGGCAGAGGTTCAGGCGCAGGTTCTTTGGTTGCTTGGTGTTTATCAATTACTGATATTGACCCGATAAAATTTAATCTTATTTTTGAAAGATTTTTAAATCCTGATAGAGTTTCAATGCCTGATTTTGATATAGATTTTTGTGAGGAAAAAAGAGATTTAGTTTTTGAATATTTAACTACAAAATATGAGCATAGTGTAGCTCATATTATTACTTTTGGTAAACTTAAGGCAAGAATGGTAATTAGAGATGTTGGTAGAGTTCTAGGTTTACCATATGGTTTCATTGATAGTATATGTAAAATGATACCATTTGATCCATCGAGACCTATGTCTTTACAAGAATGTATCAATATTGAACCAAGATTACAGAAGTTAATAAAAGAAGATAAAAGAGTAGATCGTTTAGTCAATTTATCTCTTAAATTAGAAGGTTTAAACCGTAATGTTGCTACTCATGCAGCAGGAGTTGTTATTGCAGATAAAAAATTGATTGAAACTGTACCTTTATACAAAGATAATTCAGCTGACTTACTTTTGCCTTCAACTCAATTTGACATGTACTCGGCAGAAAATGCAGGTCTTATAAAATTTGATTTTTTGGGTTTAAAGACACTTACAGTAATTGATAAAGCACAAAAGTTAATTAATAAAAATAATCCTGAATTTAAAATTGAAAAAATTAATTACGAAGATCAGAAAGTATATGAATTATTGTCAAGTGGTAAAACAGTAGGATTGTTTCAACTCGAGAGTTCTGGAATGAAAGATGCTCTTATTAATATGAAACCAAACAGGTTGGAGGATATAATTGCATTAGTAGCATTATACAGACCTGGACCAATGAGCAACATACCAATATATAATGAATGTAAGCATGGTAAAAGAGATCCAGACTATCTTCACCCAAAATTAGAAGAAATTTTAAAACCAACCTATGGAGTAATAATTTACCAAGAACAAGTTATGCAGATTGCTCAAGTTCTTTCAGGTTTTACAGCAGGTGAGGCTGATATTTTGAGAAGAGCTATGGGTAAAAAAAAGAGGGCAGAATTGGAAAAACAAAAAAAAAGATTTGTTGATGGTGCTTTTTCAAATGGAATCAAAAAAGATATTGCTGCAGGTATATTTTTAAAAATCGAACCATTTGCTGAGTATGGATTTAACAAAAGTCATGCTGCAGCATATGCGGTTATAGCCTACCAAACAGCTTTTCTTAAAACTTATTACCCACATGAATTTTTTGTAGCCTCAATGTCTATGGAATTATCAAATCAAAAGAAATTAAGCGAGTTCTATGAGGAACTAAAGCGATTAAATATACCAATAATTAGACCTAATATAAATAAATCATTTGCCAATTTTTCATCTGATGGAAAAAACTTTTATTATGCTTTAGGAGCAATAAAAAATGTTGGCTTTGAAGCCATTTCAAATGTTATAAGGGAACGATCAAAAAACGGGGAATTTAAAAATTTATCTGATTTTATAAATAGGATTAATCCAAAAGATATAAATAAATTACAGTTAGAAGGTCTAGTTCAAACCGGAGCTTTTGATGAGTTAAACGATAACAGGCAATCTTTATTTAATTCTATTCCATATATTATAACTAAATCAAAAAATATTTTTGAAAATAAATCACTAAATCAAATTGATTTATTTGGAAATGAAGAGAAGGATGAGATAAATTTTTTAGAAAAAATTGATGATTGGAATATTGACACAAAACTAGCCAAAGAATTTGAAACATTAGGTTTTTATATTTCTGATCACCCATTAAACCAATATAAATCAATTTTTAAACAATATAATATTATTGATTATAATAATTTTGAAGATAGTAGTGATATTTTAAGTTCAAACATTGCATGTACTGTTTTAAAAATTCAAGAAAAAAAAACTCAAAAAGGCAGTTCTTATGGAATAATTAAGTTTTCTGACCTGTCAAATGTATTTGAGTTATTTATATTTTCAGAAATATTTGAATCAAATAGACAAAAACTAGTAGAAGGTAATTCGGTTATGTTAACTTTGATGAAAAATTATGTAGACGAAAATAAATCTCAAAAACGAATTAATGCAAAAAAAATTGTTTCCCTAAAAGAATTAATAAATAAACCTTTAAGTAATATTACTTTCAAATTTAATGAAATAGATGATTTGAATAAACTTAAAAATTTAAGTGCCAAAGATGGTGATACAGAGGTAAAAATTTTGATAGATAAAGACAATAAAATATTTAAATTTGAGCTTAAAGATAAGAGAAAAATTAATAATCAGCTTCTAAACACATTAAATTTGTCAGAAAATGTTGTAATTGAGTAAATAAAGCTTGTTTTTTATTAAATTAATTGTATTTATCTGAAAAATTAACACGCACACAATTAATGGTTTTATACCTCCGGTCCCTAAGGGGCAATAATTGTGGTGGCACAACCGGGAAAAAACATGAAAATACCTAAATTAACAATAGAACAACTGTTAGAAGCTGGTGTTCATCTTGGTCATAAAACTTTAAGATGGAATCCAAAAATGAAAAAGTATATTTTTGGAAAAAGAGACTCTATTCATATAATTGACTTAACTCAGACATTAGAATTAACAAATAACGCCTTAGAAAAAGTCCATACAACTGTTTCATCAGGTGGTAAAATTTTATTTATATCAACAAAAAAACAAGCATCTGAAGCAGTAGCTCAACTTGCAAAAGATACAGAGCAATATTTTGTAAATTATAGATGGCTCGGTGGGATGTTAACAAACTGGGGAACTATTTCAAATTCAATAAAAAAATTAAATAAAATAAATACGGATTTATCTGCCGAAAATAGAGGATTTACCAAAAAAGAATTATTAAAAATGAGTGGACAAAGAGATAAATTGCAAAGATCACTTGGGGGAATTATGGAAATGAAAAAAATTCCAGATTTAGTTTTTATTATTGATACAAATTATGAATCACTTGCTATTAAAGAGTCAATTAAACTTGGTATTCCAATTATTGCAATTTTAGATACTAATTCCAATCCTGATGGAATTGATTATCCAATACCAGGTAATGACGATGCTAGACGGTCAATTGATTTATATTGTAAATTAATGAAAGACACAATTAATGACGCTAAACAAAGTATTAAAAAAGACTTAGACGATCCAAAAAAATTAGAAAAAAAAATTGAAAAGGTTACTCAAAATATCCAAAAAAAATTAAATTAATTTCTAATGAGCGATATTGAAAAAGTTAAAAATTTAAGACAATCAACTGGCGCAGGTTTTAAAGATTGTAACCAAGCTTTAAAAGAATCAAATGGAAATTTAGAAAAAGCAGCCGAAATTTTAAGAGTAAAAGGCATTGCAAAAGCTTCTAAAAAAATGTCTAGAGACGCAAATGAAGGAGTTGTTGCTATAAGTGGTGATAAATCTAAAACATCAATTATTGAAATAAAATGTGAGACTGATTTTGTTGCAAAAAATGAAAATTTTTTAAATTTTGTTAAAGAAGTTAGTGAAATTAATCATATTTGTTCGTCTGATATTGATAAACTTAAAGTTTCAAAAATGAAAAATGAAATTACAGTGGAAAATAATTTGGTATCACTAATTGCAAAAATAGGTGAAAAAATCACAATAGGTAAAACAAAAACTATAAATAATTCAAATGGACAAAATTTTATTTATCAACATTCAGTTATTAAAGATAACGTTTCAAAATTAGGTGTTATAGTATGCATCGTGTCAAAAAATTTAAACGATGAGGTAAATACTTTTGGAAAACAATTATCTATGCATATTGCCGCCTCTAATCCACTGGCTTTAAATTCAAATGAAATTGATGAAGAAATAGTATTAAAAGAACAAAAACTAATTTCAGAGGAACTAAAAAATTCAGGAAAACCAAATGATATTGTAGAAAAAATAAGTGTTGGTAAGATTAATAAATTTAAAGAAGAAAACAGTTTAATGTCACAAGACTGGGTAATGGAACCAAAAAAAAAAGTAATAGAAATTTTAGATAATTTAAAAAATTCAAAAATTGAAATTATTGATTTTATTAGAATAAAAATTGGTGAATAATGTTTAACGATAATGAATATAAATTAAAAATGTCTAAGACCATCGATATTTTTGAAAAAGAATTAGGCTCTTTAAGAACTGGAAGAGCAAATGCAAGTATGCTCGATTTAATAAAAGTTGATGTTTATGGTCAATTGATGCCAATAAATCAACTTGCTACCATAACAACTCCCGAAGCAAGAACTATTAATATTCAAGTTTGGGATATAAATAATGTGAATTTAATTGATGCGGCTATTAGGAAATCAGAGCTTGGACTAAATCCACAAATAGATGGACAGTTAATTAGATTACCTGTTCCAGATCTGAGTGAGGAAAGAAGAATTGATATGAAAAAAATTGTAAAATCGATGGGTGAAAAATGTAAGGTTTCAATCCGAAACATAAGACGAGAGGCAAATGATGAACTAAAAAAACTTTTAAAGTCCAAAGTAATTTCAGAAGATAATGAGAAATCTTTTGAAAAGATAGTTCAAGAAATTACAGATAATAATATTAAAATTATTGATGACAAAGTATCTAATAAAGAAAAAGAAATAATGACAATATGACTCCACTCAAGCACATAGCCATAATTATGGATGGCAATGGGAGATGGGGATTAAGAAAAAAAAATTCAAGAAAATTTGGTCATAAAAAAGGTTTAGAAGTTGTTGAAAATATTATAATAGCAGCAATAAAAAAAAATGTTCAGTATTTAACATTGTTTGTATTTTCTACAGAAAATTGGAAAAGACCATCTAAAGAAATAAACTATCTTTTTAATTTACTTAATAAGTATATTGATAAAGAAGTTAATAATTTACTTGAAAAAGGTATTAAAATTAAAATTATCGGCAAAATTAATCGTTTCCCAAAAATATTAAAATCAAAACTTAAGAAAGTTGAGAAGATTTCAAAGATTAATACTAAAATACAGGTTAATATGGCCCTTAACTATGGTTCTAGACAAGAAATAATTGATTCAATAAAAAATTTAAATAAAAAAAAATTATTAATAACTGAAAAAAATATTAATAAATTTTTATATACCAATAATATACCTGACCCAGAAATATTAATAAGAACTGGTAATACAAATAGAATAAGCAACTTCTTAGTTTGGCAATCAATATATACTGAAATTTTTTTTGTTAAAAAAATGTGGCCAGATTTCAAAACTGAAGATTTTTTTAAAATTATCAATAAATTTTACAAAATTAATAGAAATTTTGGTGGTTTAAATGACGGAAATTAATAAAAGAATTTTAACATCAACTTTTTTATTTATGGTTATATTTATAGCCTTTTATAATAAAATTATTCTATTTATTTGTTTAATTTTCTGTATTTTTCAGGTCTTTTTTGAACTTTTCAATATTTTGAAAAAAATTATAAAAAAGAAAAATCAATTATTTATTTACTTACAATTTGTATTATTTTTTCTTTTGTATTTATTTATAAATATTTGGATAATTTTATCTAAAAATATTATTGAAGATAAAATTTATTTAGTGTTTATTATTTGTATTTGTATATCTACTGATATTGGAGGTCTTTTATTTGGTAGAATTTTTAAGGGAAAAAAACTTACTAAAATCAGTCCTAATAAAACTTATTCTGGTGTCTATGGATCTTACATTCTTTCCTTAATATTGGGATATATATTTTTTAAAAATTTTTTCAATTTGGATATTTTATTAATTTATATATTAATAATCTCTACTATATCACAGTTTGGTGACTTATTTATTTCATTACTAAAACGTAAAGCAAACTTAAAAGATACCTCTAATATACTTCCTGGACATGGGGGACTGCTTGATCGTTTTGATGGTATGATTTTTGCTATACCAATAGGAATAATAATTAGTAAATTTTTATGAAAAAAGAAATTATAATATTTGGATCTACTGGATCAATTGGGTCTTCAACATTAGCTGCAGTAAAAAATGAAAATTTTAAGATTAAACTTTTATCAACTAATAAAAATATTTTAAAAATTTATAAACAAGCAATTAAATATAATGTTAAAGACATTATTGTTGTAGATAAAACAAAATATAAAAAATATAAATATTTATTTAAAAAAAAAAAAATTAGATTACACCTTGGATTTAAAAATATAGATAAAATTTTAAAAAAAAAAATAACTTATTGTATAAATTCAATTACAGGAATAGATGGATTAGAACCAACCTTAAAAGTTATCCCCTTAACAAATAATTTATTATTAGCAAATAAAGAGTCAATCATTTGTGCATGGGAAATTATTAAAAAAAATTTAAAAAAATTTAATACAAACTTTATTCCTATTGACTCAGAGCATTTTTCAATTTTGCAAATAATTAAAAGTGAAAAATTAAACAATATTGATCAAATAATTTTAACTGCATCTGGGGGACCTTTTTACAAAAAGTCAAAAAAAAATATTATAAATATTAAACCTAAAGTTGCATTACATCATCCTATTTGGAAAATGGGAAAAAAAATTTCAATAGATTCTTCTACAATGATGAACAAGATTTTTGAATTTATTGAAGCAAAAAATATTTTTAATTTAAGAAAGAAAAATATTTCAATCTTGGTACATCCAACGTCATTTGTCCATGCAATAGTCTTTTTCAAAGGAGGTTTAATTAAGTTCTTAGCTCATGATCCAAAAATGATTATTCCAATTTCAAATGCTTTAAATATAAAAAAAAAAATAAATAAAAAATTTATTAATAATAGTATTGATAATATAAATTCAATCAGTTTAAATAAAATAAAAAAAAAAGATTTTCCATTAATTAAAATTTTAGATTTGATACCTGAAGAAAATAGTTATTTTGAAACAATTCTAATTACCTTAAACGACGAATTGGTAAATAAATATTTAAATGGTGATATTAATTATATTTCCATACAGAATAATTTGTTAAATCTTATTAAAAACCCTTATTTTTCTAAATTTTATAAATTAAAACCTAAAAATATTTATGATATAAATAGAATGATATCAGACACAAAAATATATCTTGAAAAAAAAATAAAATATTATGAAAAATAAGATTTACTTAATAAAGAATTTATTTTTTTTTTTAATATTATATTTTTTTTTAAGTTTATCCAGTAAAGCAGAAAACACAAAAAAAATAATTGTTCAAGGTAATGAACGTGTTGCAGATGAAACAGTAATAATATTTTCAAAATTACAAATTGGTGAGGATATAAATCAATCACAATTAAATATTGCTTTAAAAGATATTTATTCTACAAATTATTTTAGCGAAGTATCTATATCCAAAGAGAATGGCATAGTGATAATTAAAGTTAAAGAAAATCCTATAATTCAATCAATTAAAATTATTGGTATAGAGAAAGATAATATATTGGAAACTATTAAAGATGTTACAATGAAAATTGAGAAGTATCCTTTTGTAGAAAGCAAAATAAATGATCAAGTTAACTTATTAAAAAATATTTTGAAATCTTTTGGTTTTTATTTTGTAGAATTAGAAACATCAATAAATTCAAATTCAAATAATACTGTTGATTTAATCTATAAATTTAATTTAGGTCCAATTGCTAAAATTAGTAAAGTAAAATTTATTGGTGACAAAGTTTTCAGAGACAGCACTCTTCGTAATGTAATTGTCTCTGAAGAAGCAAAATTCTGGAAATTTTTAACAAAAAATAAATTCCTTGATTCCAATAGAATAAATTTAGATGTTAGTAGATTAAAAAGTTTTTATAAGAATCGTGGTTTTTATAATATAAAAATTAAATCTACTACAGCTGTCATAAGTGATAAAAGTCAATTTGATTTAATATTTAATATAAATGCAGGTGAGAAATTTTATTTTGATGAATTTTTAATTGTGGAGTCAAATAACTTACCTAAAGAAGATATCCTTTTATTTGAAAAAAAATTTCAAAAATTAAATGGAAAAAAATATTCAGAAAAAAAACTTAATAATTTAAAGAATGAACTAGTTAATTTTACATTAGAAAATAATTTTTCCTTTATAAATGCCAATTTTCAAGAAATAATAAAAAAAGATAATAAAATTAAAATAGTAGTAAATTTTGATGAAATTGAAAAACAATATGTAGAAAGAATTAATATTCTTGGAAATTATATTACAGATGAGAAGGTTATTAGAAATTCACTTATTGTAGACGAAGGTGACCCTTTTAATGAGACTTTATTTCAAAAATCAATTACAGATATTAAAGCAAGAAATATATTTAAATCTGTTGATTATAATATTATTAACAAAGAAACATTAAATAAAGTTATTGATATTAAAGTAGAGGAAAAAGCCACAGGAGAAATTTTTGCTGGTGCAGGTACAGGAACTACAGGAACATCTATTACCGCAGGTATTAAAGAAAATAATTATATAGGCTTAGGTATAAAATTAGATACAAATTTAACTATTACAGATGATACAATTAAAGGTAAATTTTCTGTTCTAAACCCTAATATTAATAATTCCGATAAATCATTAAAAACAGAAATAGAAAGTTCAACAAATGATTTTATGACAACAAGCGGTTATAAAACTAATAGAACTGGTTTTTCAATTGGAACTGAGTTTGAGCAAATGAATGACTTATTTGTAAACCTAGAAATATCAAATTTTTATGAGGATCTTGAAACTTCATCAACAGCAAATAGTATAGTAAAAAAACAAGAAGGTAATTACTTTGAAAACTTATTATCATATTCAATAAGTTATAATAAATTAGACCAAAATTTTCAGCCTACAGATGGTTTTATAAATAAATTTTCTCAAACTCTTCCAATTTATTCTGATGATGTATCAATAGAAAACACTTTTACTAGTTCTGCATATCACTCAATAAATGAAAATTTAATTTTGTCAGCCCAATTTCTCTTCAAAGCTATAAATTCACTAGATGATAATGTTAGAGTATCAAAAAGAGTTTATGTGCCTGGTAGACGTTTAAGAGGTTTTGAAAGTGGTAAAATTGGACCAAAGGATGGCTCACAATATATTGGTGGAAATTACGCTTCATCTCTTAATTTAAACTCAACTCTTCCTAATATAATTTTTGAAAATGAAAATATAGATTTTAATATATTTTTAGATTTTGCTAATGTTTGGGAAGTTGATTATAACAGTGGTTTAGATTCAAATAAACTTCGTTCATCAACAGGAATTGCAGTTAATTGGTTTAGTGCAATAGGTCCACTAACCTTTTCCTATGCCATACCTTTAAGTGAGGCAAATACCGATGTGACTGAAAATTTCAGATTTCAAATTGGAACATCATTTTAATGAAAAGTCTTTTTTTTTTAATAATATTTTTTTTTTTCAGTCAAAATGTTCAAGCTGTAAATAAAACTGTATATATAGACATACAATATATAATTGATAATTCGAAACTTGGAAAATTTTATAAATCGAAAGTTAAAATAATCCAAGATAAAAATGATCTGGAATTAACAACAACAGAAAAAAAAATTAAAAAAAAAGAAAATGAGATTAATAATCAAAAAAATATTCTAAGTGAAGAAGAGTTGAATAATAAATTAAAAGAAATTAATGTTATGTTCACGGAATATCAAAAAAAGAGAAGAAAATTAAAATTAGATTTATCTGGTCAAAAAAAGAATTATAGCAAAAAAATCTTAAAAATTTTAAATCCATTATTAACTAACTATGTTGATAAAAATAATATTGAATTAGTTATAGAAAAAAAAAATATAGTAGTTGGTTCTAAAACACTTGATATAACTAATTCAATTTTAGAAATTTTAAATAAAGAAACAGAAAATAAAAACTTGATGAAGGATGAATAAAAAAAATTTTTTTTTTAAAAAAAAAACTAAAGTTACATTATCAGAAATTAAAAAGTTATTGTTTATCAAGGACAATGATAAAACTATTATTAATGATATTAAAGATTTAAGAAGCGCAAAAAAAAATGATATAAGTTTTTACAACTCTCATAGATATTTTGACTTACTAAAAAATTGCAAGGCCAACTTTATAATCACTAACAAAAAATATAAAAATAAAGTACAAAACTATAGTAAGGCAATAGTTGTTGAAAATGTATTAAAATCTGTCGCGTTAGTTACAAGTTTGTTTTACCCAGATTCTCTAAATGATACGATTGATTTAAATCTTGCTGCACCTAAAATAAAAAGTTTTAATAAAGTTTTTTTTGGAAAAAATACTCTTATTGGTGAAAATGTTAAAATTGGATCAAAATCTATGATTGGTCATAACACAATTATTGAAAGTAATGTTGTAATAGGTTCTAATTGTATAATTGGAAATAATGTTTTAATTAAAAACTCAATTATTGGTAATAATGTAAGAATTCTAGACTCTGCTATTATTGGAAAAAAAGGTTTTGGTTTTTTTCCAAATAATAATAAAAATTATAGATATCCTCATATTGGTATTGTTGTAATTGAAGATAATGTTGAAATTGGTTGCAATAATACAATTGATAGAGGATCATTATCAAACACTGTAATAGGAAAAAATACTTTTATTGATAATCAAGTACATATTGCTCATAATGTGAATATTGGTAAAAATTGCATAATAACCGCTCAAGTAGGCTTTGCAGGTAGTTCATCAGTAGGAGAAAAAGTTTTAATTGGTGGACAGGCTGGTATTTCAGGTCATTTAAAAGTTGGAAATAATGTACAAATTGGAGGAGGTAGTGGTGTTATAAAAAATATTCCAGACAACTCTAAAGTGATGGGATATCCTGCAAAAGATATAAGAAAATTTATAAAGGAAAATAAATAGATGTCAGATAGTTTGAATAAAGAGCAAATTAAAGATTTGTTACCTCACAGAGAACCAATGCTTCTAATAGACGAGTTAATAAATATTAAAAAGCTCAAATCAGCTACTGCTATTGTTAATGTCAAAAAAGATAGTTTTTTTTTTCAAGGTCATTTTCCTGGTGAACCAGTAATGCCAGGTGTATTAATTGTTGAGGCATTTGGTCAAGCAGCAGCTGCTTTAACAGCAGCTGGTATTGATAAAAAAACATACGAAAACAAATTAGTTTTTTTAATGACTGTTGATAAAGCACGTTTTAGAAGTCCAGTCATACCTGATTGCAGATTAGAACTAAATATTGAAGCAATTAGATCGCATGGTAGAGTGTGGAAATATCAAGGGGAAGCGATTGTAAATGGGAAAAAAATGGCGGATGCACAATGGGCCGCAACAATAGTAGATAAAAGAAATAATTAGTAGTAATTCTTGATAAGCAATTAAATAATAATTTGTTATTTTTAATTGTGATACATCATACTGCAATAATTGATAGCAAAGCGAAAATTTCAGAGAGTGTTGACATTGGACCATATTGTGTAATTGGACCAGATGTAGAGATAGGCCCAAATTCAAAATTATATTCTCATATAAGCATTAAAGGAAATACTAAAATTGGAAAAAATAATGAAATATTTCCTTTTGTATCTTTAGGAACACCACCACAAGATTTAAAATATAAAGGAGAAAAAAATTCAATTATAATTGGAGATAATAATAAACTTAGAGAATATGTTAATATCAATCCAGGAACTACACAGGGTGGTACAATTACAAGGCTGGGAAACAACAATTTATTAATGGTCTATTGTCATGTTGCTCATGACTGTCATTTAGGTAATAATATTGTATTGGCAAATAATGTACAAGTAGGGGGTCATGTTAGCATAGAAGACTATGCAATAGTTGGAGGTAGTTGTGCAATACATCAATTTTCAAGAATAGGAAATTTAGCAATGATTGGTGGAATGACTGGGGTTTTAAGTGACGTAATTCCTTTTGGTTTATCGTTGGGAAATAGAAATAATTTAGTTGGGCTAAATCTTATTGGACTTAGAAGAGCTAGATTTTTAAATAAAGATATTAAAATTTTACAAAAATTCTATGACATAGTTTTTAGTAATCAAAATTTTAGATCAAATATAGAAAATCTAGATTTAGAAATGAAGGAAAATAAATACACTAAAATTATAATAGATTTTTTAAATGCTGACAAAAAAAGGCCAGTGTCTCTTCCAGAAAATATTAAATGATTGGTTTATTTTTAGGGGAAAAAAAACTACCAATAGAAATTTTAAAAAGTTTAAAAAAAAAAAAAATTAAATATTTCATAATAGATTTATCAAAAAATAATTTATTCAAAAAAGATAAAAACAGTTATTTTATTAATATTGGAAAATTTGGTACAATATTAGAATTAATTAAATCAAAAAAATGTAAAAAAGTTTTATTTGCTGGAAATATTATAAAACCAAGAATATCTAAATTAAAATTAGATCTTAAAGGTATCTATTATATTCCTAGAATTATAAAAGCATCTAAATTAGGAGATGCAGCTATATTAAAAGAATTGATTAATATTTTATCAGAAAACAAAATAAAAGTTATTAGATTAAACACATATAATCCAGAATTAACCCTAAGCAAAGGATGCTATACTAAATTGAAACCTAGTAAGATTGATAAAATAATAATTAAAAAGGGAATTCAAATCTTAAATAAATCGAATTCATTTAATCATGTTCAAGCATTAGTAATCAATAATCATAAGACTATTTCTCTTGAAAAAAGAAAAGGTACAATGGATATGTTAAAATCATTAAGAAACAATAAGTTACAGAATAAACTCTTGTTAAAAATGCCTAAATCTAAGCAAGATTTACGTGTTGATTTGCCAACTATCGGTCTGGATACATTAAAAGATTGTAAAAAGGCATATATTAAAGGAATTGTTGTCAAAGCTGGTCATAATATATTTTTAGATAAACACAAAGCTTTCAAATTTGCTGATAAAAATAATATTTTTGTGATTGCTATATGAAAAAGATTTTCATTTTAACGGGTGAGCCATCTGGCGATAAGTTAGCTTCAGAAGTAGTTAAAGAATTAAAAAAAACAAAAAATGATATTCAATATTTATCTGTTGGAGGTCAACATTTAAATTCTATAGGTATTAAATCAATATATGATCAAAAAGATATTACTTATATTGCTTTTACAGATGTTTTATTGAATATTTTTAAAATAAAAAAAAAAATTAATGAAACTGTAAAAAAAATTTTAGATTTTAATCCTGATATCTTATTTAGTGTCGATAGTCCGGATTTTACTCTTCGTGTTACAAAAGATATTAAATTAAAAAAACCAAACATTAAAACTATTCATTTTATTGCCCCAAAAGTTTGGGCTTGGAGAGAGGGTAGAGTAAAAAAAATGAAAAGTTTTATAGATCATATTCTTTTATTATTTGATTTTGAAAAAAAATATTTTGATAAAGAAAAAATTAAAAATACATTTGTTGGTCATCCAATTTTAGATAATTTAAATCATGAAAAGATTGAAATAAAAGAATTATTAAAGGGTAAAATTATTTCAATTTTTCCTGGTAGTAGATTATCAGAGTTAAAATCACATTTACCTATACTTATTGAATTTATTAAAAAAATGAATGAAGAAAAAATTGATTATAGATATATTTTTCATGCAACTGATAGATCAAAAAAATATTTATCACAAATTATTAATAAAAATAATTTAGAAAATATTGAAATAATTTCAGATGAAAAATTAAAAAATGCTGTAATTAAAAAATCTATTTTTGCAATTGTTAAATCTGGTACAGTTTCTTTAGAAGTTTGTAAATATAGTGTGCCTTCAATAATAATCTATAAAATGAATTTTCTAAATTTTTTTATAGCTAAATCATTTTTGAAAATTAAATTTGTAAACATGATAAATATTATTAACAATAAAGAAGTTATTCCAGAGCTTCTACAAAATGAATGTAATGCACATGAAATATATAAAACAGTTAATTATTTTTTAAAAAAACCCGATCTTATAAATGAACAATTAAAACAAGTTAATAAAACTATTGAGAAATTAAGATCGACTACTTCATCTAGCAATGAAGCTTCTAATGTTTTGCTATCTTATTTGAGATAATCTTTTAGAAACTTCCTCTTTACCTAAGGAACATAATATATCATATATACCCGGTCCAAACTTTGATCCTGTTAAGCATATTCTTAACGGTTGTCCGACACCTTTAAAATTTGTGTTATTATTCTTTATTAGATTATTAATTATTGGTTCTAATGTTTCTCTAGTAAAATCTGAAAGTTTATTTATATCATCGCAAAATAATTTAATAATTTTAACAGCTGTCTCATCTAAAAGTTTTTTATCTTCATTCTCGATTTGTACTTTATCATTTATTAAAAACTTCGAATTTTTGTAGATATCCTCCAAAGTTTTTGCTTTATTTTTTAAGAAATGTAATGAATTTCTTATCTTTTTTTGTGCTAAATCAGGTATTGTTTCTTTATATCTTTCACAATAACTTTTTAAAAAATTAAATAGATCATTTTCATCTATATTTTTGATATAGTGTTCATTCATTGAATAAATTCTACTAATATCTAATTTTGAGGGTGATTTTCCAATCCCTTCTAAATTAAAGTATTTGATACTTTCGTCTAAGTCAAAAATCTCCTTATCTTTGTATGACCATCCCAATCTTAGAAGGTAGTTCCTAAGAGCATTAGGCATAATTCCAATTTTAGAGTAATCATCTAATGTTGATGCATTATCCCTTTTTGACAGTTTTTTTCCTTCAATAGTATGAATTAGCGGTATATGAGCAAAAGATGGCACTTGCCAAATCATAGCTTCATAAATTTGTATTTGTTTGAATGTATTTATTTTATGATCATCACCTCTAATTATATGTGTCATGCCCATTAAATGATCATCCACAGATGCTGATAAATTATATGTAGGTGATCCATCTGCTCTTAATATAATAAAGTCTTCAATAGTATTATTTTCTATTTCTATATTTCCCTGCACCAAATCCTTTAAGATAGTTTTTCCTTCAACTTTACTTTTAAATCTAATTACAGGATCAATTCCTTTTGGAGCATCGGCTTCTCCCTTATTTCTCCATTTTCTATTATAAATATATGGTATTTTTTTTTGTTTTGCCCTTTTTTTCTGTTCTTCAATTTCATCACTAGAACAATAGCATTTATAAGCTAAACCTTTTTTTAACAATTCATAAGCTACTTTTACATGATCATTTATTTTATCTGATTGAATATATTCATTATCTTCATAGTGAATTCCTATCCATTTTAAAGAATTAATTATTTGATTCTTGAATTCATCTTTAGACCTTTCTTTATCCGTATCCTCTATTCTTAGATAAAATTTACCACCTTTATTTTTTGAAAAAAGCCAATTGAATAATGCGGTTCTCACTCCTCCAATGTGTAAAGGTCCTGTTGGTGATGGAGCAAATCTAGTTGCTACAGTTTTCATCAGATTTATTTAGACTATTTTAGGAAAAGTTTCTATATAAAGATACTAGAATTCCTTGAACTTTTACTCTATCAGGACCAAATATTTTAGTTTCGTAATTTCTATTAGCACTTTCCAAAGCTACAGTCTTACCTTTTCTTCTTATTCTTTTTAGCATTGCCTCATGATCGTCAATTAACGCGACTACTATTTTTCCATTTTCAGCTGTATCAGCTTTTTTCACAATTACTGTATCGCCATCATTTATTCCAGCTTCAATCATTGAATCTCCTTGCACTTTTAATCCAAAAAATTCTCCATTTTTCTCAATATTGGAAGGCAAAGGTATACTAGAAACTTCATTTTGAATTGCTTCAACAGGTGTACCTGCAGCAATTTTACCTAACACAGGTATTTCATTTTCATCTGAATTATCTCGATTTGAACTTTCATCAAGACCACCTTTAATTACACTTGGTGAAAAACTGTTATAAATATCATTTGCAGAAGCTGTTTCAGGTAACTTAATAACTTCTAAGGCCCTTGCTTTATGAGCCAATCTTTTAATAAAGCCTCTTTCTTCTAAGGCACTAATCAATCTATGAATTCCAGATTTAGACTTAAGATTTAGTGACTCTTTCATTTCCTCGTAAGAAGGAGATACGCCACTAGATCTCAACTTCTTGTTGATAAATAAAAGCAGGTTTTTTTGTTTTTTTGTTAACATAGAACAAATTGTGTACATCAATGTTCTATAAAAGTTCTTTCAATTAAACAACAGTTAAAATGATAATAAATTCAACACTTTTTTCATAAAATAGAAAAAATATTATTATTTTTTAAATTTTTTAAAATTGATTCACCAATTAGAAATGTTTTTATTTTAGTTTCTGAGGCTATTTTTAAAACATCCTCTTTATTCTTTATCCCACTCTCTGAAATTAATGGTCCTTGATGATTAGTTAAAATATTATGAATATCATAGGTTGTATTTATATCTGTTTTAAGTGTTTTTAAATTTCTATTGTTTATCCCTATTAATGCACCTTTGTACTTTAAAGATTTCTTAGCCTCCTCAACAGTGTGAACTTCAACAATAACAGACATTTTAAGTTTCTCAGCTTCTTCATATAATTCATCCGCAGTTTTTTCATCAACGCCAGCTAAAATTATTAAAATAGCATCAGCACCATAACTCCGAGAAAGATGAACTTGAAATTTATCAACAAAAAAATCTTTACATAAAATAGGTAAATTAATTCTTTGTTTAATTTTATTAATATGAATTAGGTTTCCTAAAAAAAAATCTTCCTCAGTTAAAACTGATAAACAGGTAACATTATTTTTTAAATATATATCAGCAATTTCTACAGGATTATAATTTTCAATAATTACACCGGCTGATGGACTAGCTTTTTTAATTTCTGCAATAATAGAGATTTTGTCGTGATTTATATTATTTAGTATTTTTTCTTTAAAATTTACATAATTTTCTAGCTTCGAAATTTTATCATTAAGTGAACTTATTGAAACGTTTTTTTTTAATATTTCAATTTTATTTCTTTTTTTATTAATTATTTTTTCTAATATATTTTCAGGCATTTCTCAAATTTTCTAAATGTAAATATGTTTTTCCTGATAACAAATGATCTCTTGCTTTTTCATAGGCATGTTTAAAATTATCTTCTCGTTCTGATATAATTAAGCCGGCTGCAGCATTTAATGATACTGCTTTAGAAAAATCGTCATCAAAACCTTTAAATATATTTATAATTTTTTCTGAATTAAATTTCGCATCATTCCCAACTATCTTATCGAAACTTTCCGCATTTACATTCAATTCTTTAGGGTCAATGATTATTTCGTTAATTTCACCATTTCTTAATTGTTTAACGATAGTTTTATCATATGGTGATATTTCGTCTAGACCATCATTGCTATTAACAATCCAAGCAAATTTTATTTTTAAGTCTTTTAAGGCACCAGCAAATATATTAAGTAGCTTTTTCTCAAAAACTCCTACAACTTGTCTTTCAACATTAGCTGGACTACTCAAAGGACCAATCATATTAAAAATTGTTCTCTTCCCAATTTTTTTTCTTATTGGACCAACATATTTCATTGCGCTATGATAATTTGGAGCAAACATAAATCCAAAATGATTTTTTTTAATTTGACTTTCAATATCTTTAGGTTTCAGGTTGATATTTATATTTAATGCTTCCAAAACATCTGCAGACCCACATTTTGATGAAACTGCTTTATTACCATGTTTAGCTACATTAATGCCCATACTTGAAAGCAATAATGCGGAAGCAGTTGATATGTTTAGTGTATCCTTGCCATCACCACCTGTTCCACAAGTATCTATGCAGTCATCTACATTAACTTTTTCCGCTTTATTTCTAAGCACTGATACACCACCTGCTATTTCTGTTGAAACTTCACCCTTTTTAGAGAGTAGAGTTAAAAAATTATAAATTTCATTATCATTAGCTTTTCCATTCATCAGAATTTCAAAAGCTTCAATACTTTCCTGTAATGTTAAATTTTCACTTAATTCAAGTTTTTTTAAATATTTTTCCATTTATTTAATAAAATTTTTTAAAATTTTTAAACCATCTTTAGTCTTTATACTTTCAGGGTGAAATTGTACTCCATGAACATCATAAATTCTATGTTTAACACCCATAATTATTCCATCTAAAGTCATGGCTGTAATTTCTAAATCTTTAGAGAGTGTTTTCTTATCGATTATTAAACTATGGTATCTAGTTGCCTCAAATATTTTTGGTATTCCTTTTAAAATCCCTATATTTTTTGAAATGATTTTACTTGTTTTTCCATGAACCAACTCTTTAGCTTGAATTATTTTAGATCCAAATATTTGACCTATAATTTGATGACCCAAACAAACTCCAAGTATTGGAATTTTATTATACAATTCATTTACTATTGATAGACAGTTTCCAGCTTGATCAGGATTACCCGGACCAGGTGATATCACAATTTTATTATATTTTTTTTTTAATATTTCTTTTTTATTAATTTTATCATTTCTTACTACGTCTACATTTTGACAAAACTTAGATATGTAATGATACAAATTAAATGTAAAACTATCATAGTTATCAATTAAAATTATTTTCATAATTACTCAATTGCTTTTAATAGAGCCTTTGCTTTATTAACTGTTTCAAGATATTCATTTTGTGGTTTGCTATCTGCAACTATTCCAGCACCAGATTGCACATAAAATTTCTTATTTTTAGCTACAGCAGTTCTAAGTGCAATACATGTATCAAATTCACCATTTGCTGAAAAATATCCTATTCCACCAGCATAAACTTTTCTTTTAGTTGTCTCTAGCTCATCTATTATCTCCATTGCTCTTATTTTTGGAGCCCCAGATACTGTTCCTGCTGGAAATCCAGATAACATAGTTTCAAATTTTGAGTATTTATTATTAAATATTCCCTCAACATTTGATACAATATGCATGACATGAGAGTATCTTTCTATTGAAAAACTTTCAGTAACTTTTACAGTATTAATCTTTGATACTTTTCCAGTGTCGTTTCTTCCTAAATCAAGAAGCATTAAATGTTCGGATAGCTCTTTTTTGTCATTCAGTAAATCTTTTTCAAAAAATAAATCTTGTTTTTTATTTTTTCCCCTTGGTCTTGTTCCAGCAATCGGTCTAATCGTGACTTTGTTATTTCTTAACCTAACAAGTATTTCTGGACTTGCGCCAATAATCTGAAAATCTTTAAAATTAAAAAAATACATAAAAGGAGAAGGGTTTGTTTTCCTTAATTTTTTATAAATTTCTATTGGGTTTTTACTTAACTTAGTTTCAAATCTTTGACTTAGAACTACCTGAAATATGTCTCCAATTTTAATATATTTTTTAGCTTTCTTTACATTTGATAAAAATTTTTGTTTAGAAATATTTGATTTTACTTTTGTTTTAACTTTTTTATTAGTTTTATCTAGATACGAACTATTATAATTAGATAAAAAAATTAAATTCTCAATTTGATTAATTATTTTTTCATATCTTTTTTTATAATTATTTATTTTTTCATCACAAAAAACATTAATTATAAAATATAATTTCTTTTTTATATTATCATGTATTATTATTTCTCTTGGTCTTATAATTCTAGCATCAGGTAATTTTAAATCATCTCTATTTTTATTAGGAATATTTTCTAGATATCTAATAATGTCATATGAAAAGTATCCTGATATTATGGAGCTAATTGAGGGTAATTCTCCAGGAATTTTAAACTTAAAACTTTCAATAACATTTTCTATATTTTTCTTTGCAGTGCCTTTCAGAATTTTAACTTTGTTATCAAAGTATATCTTGCTTATATTATTATTAAATTCCCAAATTTTATCAGGATTTTTTCCAAATATTGTATATCTACCTTTAATAAATCCTTTTTCTACTGACTCAAATACAAAAGCATTTTTTTCAGTAAAAAAATTATTTATTAAATTTATTATTTCTTTAGAACCATCACTATCCAAAGATAAATAGAGTATTTGGTTTATTTTTTTTTTATGATTAATCTTAAATTGTTTAAGGCTTATATTAAGCATTATCTAAAATAATCTTTTATTCGATCTATATTGTTATTAAAAATTTTAACTTCATACTTGGTGTTAAGTGATGTATCATAAGAACTATAAATATCATCGATCAAATTAATATTTGTTTTAGCTAAATATTCTTGGATATTTTCATTTGTGCTTTTTAAATTTTCATAATTAATCTTATTAATCTTTGCTAAAAATATATTATTAGCTTTATTTGAAACCATAACAAAACTATTTTTTGGTAATTCGTAAATAAGCTTTAAAGATGTCTCATCAAATAAAGTATTATCATTAATTGAATTAATTATTCCTGAATTTATATTTTCTTTATTTTTTACTAGATTTTCAAAGTCAGAATCATTGAAATCTTTATTTTGAATTTTTTCAAATAAATTTTTATTAAGATCAAATTTTTTCTTTAATAAAATTCTATTTTTAACATTATTTCTGAAGGACGTATCATTTTTATTTGGTAGTAAATTATTTATTTTTGTAATTTGATATAGTAAAAAGTAATTGTCTTTATCTTTTAAAACTATTTCTTTTTTATCTTTATTTTCGTAAATTTCTTTAAATACTTCATCCTCATTTACGAACTTAAAATTGATTCTTTTTTGTAATTTTATTTCATTTTTTCTAGCGATATCCTCTAAAGAAAATTCATTTAATATATCATTTTCAATTTCATCAATTTTTTTGTAAAAATCTTCATTAAATTCGTTGATTTCAATTAGATTTGAGGGTTCAACTTTAGCATAACTAAAATCAATGTATGCTTCTTTTAGGTTTTCCTCATTTTCGATTATATAATTATTAATTTCGACTTCTGAAATATTTTTATCGTAAGCATATTCAAGATCGTAGTATTGAATATTTATTTTTTTGTTTTCATTTATGTAAATCTTATTTTGTAAATAATATGGTGATTTAATACCACCACCAATATAATCAAATAGTCTTTTTCTTAACTCAGAATTTTTTAGTCTATTTTCAAATTCAGCAGCAATGATATTATTCTCTAAAAGAAATTTTTCATATTTTAATCTTGAAAAATTTTTGTCATCATCAAGAAAATTTATGTCGTTTTGTAAATTTAATTTTAATGATCTATCTGAAACTTTTACATTTAAATCTTTATACTCCATTGACATTAAATCTTTTGATATAAGGTCACTCAAAATTCTTTCTAAGATATTGTTGTCTAAATTTTCTTTTATATAATCAGGATTAATTCTTGATCGGTTTATATGATCAATGAAGTCTTTCGTTGAAATTGAATTATTATTTATCTTAGCAATATTATTTGTGTTTCCACCACTAAAGACACTTCCCATTCCCCAAAAAACAAAAGGTACAATTATTATTGCCACTAGGACACCGGCTAATTTACTATTTGTAAAACCTCTTAATTTTCCTAACATGAGTAATTCTTTATATATTGATTATAAAAAACAAACCTATAAATTAAATTATCTAAGATGACAAATAATAATATGATCTTTATAGCTAATTGGAAGATGAATGGAGAAAAAAGTCACATCTCTGGCATTAATAAAACCATAAAATTTTTAAAACAATCAAAAAATAGAAAAAATCAAATAATTTACTGCCCACCATTTACCCTAATTTCATCGGTTAAAAATAAAGTAAAAAACACTAAAATTAAAGTAGGTGCTCAGAACCTTTCTCAATTAAATGATTATGGTGCATTTACAGGATCTGTAAACTCTAAATTAATTAAGTCTGCAGGAGGTGACTATGTTATTGTTGGTCATTCTGAAATTAGAAACCAAGAAAATGATATGCTAATAAATAGAAAAATTCACTCAGCACTTAAAGAAAAATTAAAAGTAATTCTTTGCATTGGAGAAACATATAGAGAAAAAAAAAATAATAAAACTCTCTCAGTTCTTAAAAGACAAATAACAAGCGCATTAAAGAATATAAAAAAAATTAATAATATTATTTTTGCATACGAACCTAGATGGGCAATTGGGACTGGAAAAATACCAAAATTATCTGAATTAAGAAAAAATTTTCAACACATAAATAATATAATTAATAAATTAAAAAAAAATCAAAAATATAAAATTATTTATGGCGGATCTGTTAACTCAAAAAATGTATTAGAGTTAAAAAAAATTAATGATTTAAAAGGATTTTTAATAGGAAGCGCTTCTTTGAGGGCAAAAAATTTTATTGATATAATTAAAAAATCAACTAATTAAACCTCGTGGAAAATATACTTTTAATAATTAATATTATTCTTGCGGCTATTTTAGTTGTCTTAGTTTTATTTCAAAAATCTGAGGGTGGTGCATTAGGTATTGGAGTGTCTCAAGATAACTTTATGCTTTCAAGATCTGCAGGAAATTTTTTAACCAAAGCTACAGCAATAATTGCTACTTTATTTATAATATGCAGTCTGTGTTTAACGATTCTTTCCAGAGGTGAATTAACTCCCACAACATCAGTTTTAGATAAAATAGAGGAAACTGATGATGCTCCAAAGGTTCCAGATAGCAATAATTAATACTTTGAATTTTTAAGTTTTAGGTCTATAAGATACTTCCATGGCGAGATATATCTTTGTCACTGGCGGCGTGGTATCATCACTTGGAAAAGGATTATCCTCAGCATCACTTGCATATTTATTAAAGTCACATGGTTATAAAGTCAGGATACGTAAGATGGATCCATATTTAAATGTTGATCCAGGAACAATGAGTCCTTTTCAGCATGGAGAGGTATTTGTTACTGATGATGGAGCAGAAACTGATCTAGATTTAGGACATTACGAAAGATTTACAAATATTTCATCAAAACAATCTGATAATATTACTACTGGTAAAATTTATATCGATGTAATCAAAAAAGAGAGACAAGGGGGCTATCAAGGTAAGACAGTTCAAGTCATTCCACACATAACAGATAGAATAAAAAAATTTATTAGCAAAGATATAAATAACGAAGATTTTGTAATTTGTGAAATTGGTGGAACTGTTGGTGACATAGAAAGTTTACCGTTTCTAGAAGCTATAAGACAATTCTCAAGCGATCATGGAAGGTCTAGAACATTATTTGTTCATTTAACTTTAGTTCCATTTATGAAATCTTCTGATGAGATAAAAACTAAACCTACACAACATAGTGTTAAAGAATTAAGAAGTATCGGTATACAGCCAGATATTGTTATATGTAGATCAGAGCAACATATACCTTTAGAGCAAAGAAAAAAAATATCTTTATTTTGTAATGTTGATATTGAAAACGTTATTGAGACTGTTGATGTTAGAACAATTTATGAAGCACCAATTAGTTTTTATAACCAAAAATTAGATAAACAAGTTTTAAAATATTTTAAAATAAAATCAAAAAAGAAACCCAATTTAAATCCATGGAAAAATATCACTTCTACTGTTCTAAAAAATAATAAAGTAATTGACATTGGAATAATAGGTAAATATGTGAACTTAAAAGATGCATATAAATCCTTAGATGAAGCATTAACACACGGCGGCATAGCAAATAATGTAAAAGTTAATTTAGTAAGAATTGAATCTGATAAACTAAAAAAAAATGAAATAAGCAAAAAACTTAGAAGTGTTTCTGGAATATTAATTCCAGGTGGATTTGGCAAAAGAGGAACAGAAGGGAAGATTGCAGCAATTAAATATGCAAGAGAAAAAAAAATACCTTTTTTTGGAATTTGTTTTGGTATGCAAATGGCAATCATTGAATTTGCTAGAAACAAATTAAATATAAAAAATGCTGGTTCTACAGAGCTTGATAAAAAATGCTATCCTGTTATTGGATTAATCCATGAATGGAACAAAAATGGAAAAATTTTTAAGGGTACAGAAAAAAACTTAGGTGGGACAATGAGATTAGGTCTTTATACAGCTAAATTAAAAAATAATTCTGCCATAAAAAAAATTTATAAATCAAATGAAATAAAAGAAAGACACAGACATAGATATGAAGTTAATACTAACCAAAGATCAAAATTTGAAAAAAAAGGATTAATATTTTCGGGCATGTCTCCAGATAATAAATTACCTGAAATAATTGAATTAAAAAATCATCCCTGGTTTATCGGAGTTCAATTTCACCCAGAGTTTAAATCAAGACCATTGTCACCACATCCATTGTTTAAATCTTTTATAAAAGCTTCAAAAAATTATCATGGAAAATAGAATTGTTAAGTGTCAGGATTTAAGTATTTCTAACTCAAATAAAATTTGTTTAATAGCAGGTCCTTGCCAGCTAGAAACTGAGCAACATGCCTTAGATATGGCAGGGGAAATTAAAAATATTACTGATAAATATGACATTGGTTTTATTTATAAAACCTCATTTGATAAAGCCAACCGAACAAGTCTTAAAGGTAAAAGAGGAGCTGGATTAGAAAAATCCTTACCAGTTTTTGACAAAATAAAAAATCAAATAAAAGTTCCTGTACTTACCGATATTCATAATGAGGAGCAATGCTCAATTGTTGCACCACATATAGATGTTTTACAAATTCCTGCATTCCTATGTCGACAAACAGATTTATTAGTTGCTGCTGCAAAAACAAAAAAAATTATTAATGTAAAAAAGGGTCAGTTTTTAGCTCCATGGGACATGGTAAACGTAACAAAAAAAATATCTGAATCTGGAAATGATAATATTCTTGTAACTGAGCGAGGTGCTAGTTTTGGATATAACACTTTAGTATCAGACATGAGATCTATCCCTATAATGTCAAAGAATGGATATCCTATTGTTTTTGATGCCACTCACTCAGTTCAACAACCTGGAGGTCAAGGAGATAAAAGTGGTGGACAAAGAGAATTTGTTGAACATTTATCTCGAGCAGCTGTTGCAGTTGGCGTTGCTGCAATTTTTATAGAAACACATCAAGATCCTGATAATGCTCCTTCTGATGGACCAAATATGGTTCCATTAAATAAATTAGATAATCTCATAAATCAGATTGTAGAAATAGATAATCTAACAAAGAAAAGAAATGTCCAAAATTTCTAAAGTTATTGCTAGACAAGTTTTTGATAGCAGGGGAAATCCAACTATAGAAACAGAAGTGTTTGTGAAAAATATTAGTGCCTCAGCAATTTGTCCATCTGGAGCATCAACAGGAACTTACGAAGCTTTTGAAAAAAGAGATATAAAAAATAAAAAATATCTTGGAAAAAGTGTTTTAAAACCTGTTGAATTTGTAAATAAAGTAATATCAAAGAAGTTAAAAAATTTTAACATTCATCAACAAGATAAAATAGACAATTTATTAATCAGACTTGATGGCACCAAACAAAAGAAAAGAGTTGGAGCTAATGCAATACTTTCAGTTTCAATAGCTGTCAAAAAATTATCATCTAAAATTAAAAAAATTCCAATTTATAAGAATTTGCTAATAAATAAAAATTTTAAATTACCTTATCCTTTAATGAATATTATTAATGGAGGTGCACACGCAAATAATGGCCTCAGAATCCAAGAGTTCATGATAAGACCAGATAAAGCTAAATCTTTTTCAGAGGGTGTTAGAATGTGTTTTATTGTTATTAATAAATTAAGAGATTTAATTAAGAAAATGGGTCATTCCACCTCTGTAGGAGATGAAGGTGGGTTCGCTCCCATGATAAATGATAATGAAACCGCGCTAAAACTTATAGTAAAAGCTATAAATTTATCAGGTTTTAAGAATGGAAAAGACGTAGTTATATGTCTGGACGTTGCAGCTAATGAGTTGCTGAAAAACAAAAAATATTCAATTCACTCTAAAAAATACGTTAGTGTAGATAATTCGATAGAAAAATATCTTAGACTTGTGCAAAAATACAAAATTATGTCTATTGAGGACCCATTTGGTGAAAATGATTGGTCAGCTTGGACAAAGCTTTTAAATAAAACTAAAAATAAATTACAAATTGTTGGGGACGATCTGTTTGTTACAAATTTAGAACGATTGAAAATTGGATTTTTAAATGTTTCAGCTAATTCAATATTAATTAAATTAAATCAAATTGGTACTGTCACTGAAACACTAGAAGTTATAAAATTTGCAAAATTAATTGGTTATAAAACCATAATTTCACATAGATCTGGTGATAGTGAAGATACATTTATTGCAGATTTTGCTGTGGGAACTGATTCTAATCAGATTAAAACCGGGTCATTAGCCAGATCAGAGAGAGTGTCAAAATACAACCAATTGTTAAGAATTGAACAAGATCTTGGAAAAAAGTCAAAAATGCATAGTGTTAATTAATGTTTGATAAAATAAAAAAAAATTATTTTATTTTAATTATAACATTTCTATTTATTTACTTTTTTTTTAATTTATTAGGTGGTGAAAGGGGTCTAATCTCTTTTTTAAAAAAAAAAGAAATTTATGATGAATTAAAGATAAAAAAAACAGATTTGAATTTCAAAATTCAAGAATTGGAGCACAAAAACTCTTTATTAACTAAAGATATAGACCTTGATTTTATTGAAGTTTTAATACGAGACAAATTTTTATTTGGAAAAGATGGAGAGACTACTTATATAATAAAAAGTGATGAATAAAATTAGACCAAGACACCCTGAAAAAGTTAAAAATCCAGTAAATCCAATAAAAAAGAAACCAGTTTGGATTAGATCTAAACTATCAGACAGTAAGGAATTTTTTTTAACCAAAACTGTAGTTAATCAAAACAATTTAGTCACTGTTTGCCAGGAAGCAAACTGTCCCAATATTACTGAATGTTGGAGTAAAAGACATGCAACATTTATGATAATGGGTGATACCTGCACAAGAGCTTGTGCATTTTGTGATATTAAAACTGGCAAACCTGAAAAATTGGATCAATTTGAACCAATAAAAATTGCAAATGCAGTTAAAAAATTAAATTTAAGACATGTTGTGATTACATCTGTTGATAGAGATGATTTACCTGATGGTGGATCTACTCACTTTAAAGAAGTTGTAGAAATTACTAGAAAAAAAAATCCTAATACTACAATAGAGGTTTTAACGCCAGATTTTCTTAGAAAAGGGGACTCTTATAAAATTATTTTAAGCGCAAACCCAGATGTTTTTAATCATAATATTGAGACTGTTCCAAGATTATATGTAAAAGTTAGACCTGGTGCCAGATATTTTTCATCTTTAGAACTTCTTAAAAATGCAAAAAAAAATAATAAACACGTTTTTACTAAGTCGGGCATAATGGTTGGTTTAGGTGAGGAAAGAGATGAAGTAATTCAAGTAATGGATGACTTAAGATCTGCAGATGTTGATTTTTTAACAATTGGTCAATACCTTCAACCAACAGCAAAACATCATCCTTTAGACAGATATTATCATCCTGATGAGTTTAAAGATTTAGAAATAATAGCAAAGTCAAAGGGGTTTTTATTAGTTTCGTCTTCTCCATTAACTAGATCTTCATACCATGCAGATGAAGATTTTGCCAAGTTGAAACAAAAAAGACACAATTAATTTAATGCCAAAAGCATCTGTAACGCGACTAATTGAACGCGATAAAAAAACACTTATAAATTTTGTTTTAGATATTGAAAAGTATCCCGAATTTATTCCATTTTGTATAGATTCTAAGGTTTACGAAAAAAAAGAAGTTGAACATCATATAAACATTATTGCTGATTTAACTATAGGTAAAAAACCTTTCACAGACACATATAAAAGTGATGTTAGGTATGATAAAAAAAATGATCACATTCACGTGACTAATATTGATGGTCCTTTGAATTATTTGGAAAATAATTGGAAGTTTGTGGAAAAAGATAATTTTACTGAAGTTCATTTTGATGTCGATTTCGAAATTAAGAACAAATTTCTTAATATTATAATGTCAAAATCTTTTCAATTCGGGCTTAATAAAATAGCTGATGCTTTTCAAAAAAGAGCTGAAAATTTGTAATATATGACTAAATAATTTTTATTAATGAATTAATACATTTTTCAACTGTATTATTTTGTATTATTGATCTTTTCTTTTTTCCAAATAAGTTTTTGGTAATAAGAATTTTATTTCCCTTCTTAATACCAATAAATACAAGGCCTACAGGTTTATATTTTGTACCTCCTTCAGGACCCGCAACACCTGTAATTGATATGTTGATTTTACTTTTTGATAATTTTGATAAATTTTCTACCATTGATTTACAACATTCTTGACTCACAGCTCCATGATTATCAATTATATTTTTTTTAACTTTAAGAATATTAATTTTAGCATTATTAGAGTATGTAATTAGTCCCATTTTAAAATACTTTGATGATCCACTTAATTTAGTTAATTTACTAGATAGTAAACCACCGGTACACGACTCTGCTACAGATATAGTGATTTTCTTTTTAATCAATTTTTTGTGTAATTTATCAATACTCATTAAAATTTAAATGAAACAAGATATATTATTAACATTGTATACAACCCGGCCATTATGTCATCCATAATAATACCAAAAAAATTTTTATGTTGTTTATCAAAATAACTTACGGGAAAAGGTTTAATGATATCAAAAAATCTAAAAAGGATAAAAGATAACAAATAATATATTTCTACTGGAATATTTATTAGATTTTTAGATGATAAATACACTATAAGTATTAGTGGCATTGCTTGACCTAACACTTCATCAATCACAATTTGTCTAGGATCTTTATTATTAAATTCAGTTTCAGAGTCCATAACTGCATAAAAAGAGTAAAAAAATATTATAGAATATAATATCAAAATATAATTTAGATTATTAAATTGTAATACCTCAAATAATATATAAAGTATTATTAACGTACTTAGAGATGTAAAGGTTCCAGGAATTTTAGAAATATATCCATTTCCAAAAAAAGTTGATATTAATAAATTTATTTTTTTCATTTTGACAGTGAACAAATAACTTCACACGCAATAGCTTGCTCTTTTCCAATTATACCTAATTTTTCTACAGTTTTCCCTTTTAAATTTATTAAATTTTTATTTATAGATAGCAATCTTGATAATGATTTTACAATTTTATTTCTAATTTTTGAAACTTTCGGATTTTCACAAATCAAATTTATATCTATATTATTTATTGAAAAGTTATTATCTTTTAACAATTTAAGAACTGGTGCAAGCATGTTTTTTGATCTGATATTTTTAAATTTACTTGAACTACTTGGAAATAGAGTACCGATATCACTTTTTCGCATAGCGCCTAATAATCCATCAATAATCGCATGTAGAATTACGTCCCCATCAGAATGACCTTTAAGACCTGAATGAAAAGGAATTTTTGCTCCACCAAGGTACAATTTTTTTTTTTTAATTAATCTGTGTATATCAAAACCAATTCCAAAATAATTTTTTGACTTTAGGTAATCTAAATCAGAATTTGTTGTAATCTTAAAATTTTTTTTATCACCATGAATAAACTTAATTTTTTTATTATTATTTAAGTATAAACTAGCTTCATCAGTGATTTTTTCTTTATTTGATTTATATAAATTAAAAAGTTCTTGAAAGTTAAAACACTGTGGTGTTTGTGTAAGTAAAACTTTATTGCGATCCAAATTATTTATTTTATTTTTAATTTTATATTTTACAGAATTTTCAGACTTTAAATATGGAACAACTGCATTATTTTTTTTTAATTCTTTTTTTAATCTACGTAATAAATTAATTGATAAATTAGGTCTGGCTGCATCATGAATAAATACATTTTTAATTTTTTTATGTTGTAAATAATTGAGTGCATTTTGAGTTGAATGATGCCTTTCTATTCCACCTTTTATTATATCTATATTTTTATAATTAATTTTTTTAATTTTTTTATTTGAAACAATTAAAACTTTTTTAAATAATTTTGAGTCTAATGCAGTTTTCAATGAATGCTCAAATAAAGGCTTATTTTTATAGCTTAAAAATTGCTTCTTTATTTTTGATTTAAATCTCTTACTTTTTCCTGCACTTAATAATATAAAACAATCACTCATGTTTTTATTTATAAATTTTTATATATATTCATAGTTTATGCTAACATTCATAAAAAGAAATTTATTTATAATAATAATATTTCTTCTGACCGTACTTCTGTCTTTTATTACATTTTTAACATTTATTGATAGGAGTTTTATTGAATTGAATGAACAAAACTTGCAATTCGTATTAATTGTTAACATTATTTTTTTATTATTATTTTTTGTCTTAATTTTTATTGATATCAAAAATTCAATTAGAAATAATATAAATGTAAGAGGTTCGGTTGCAAACAGAAAATATATAATTTCTTTTGGACTTTTTACTTTAATCCCATCTTTATTGATTGCTATCTTCTCTCTGTTTATTTTCTCTTTTGCTCTTGAAAAATACTTTGATAAAAAAATTACAACTGCTGTTAATAATTCTTATGAGATTGCAAAAAATTATGTAGATGAAAAAAGAAATAAAATACAATCAGAAATAGTCCTAATCGCATTTGATCTAAATAAATATTATAATATTTACAAATCTGATCCAGATAGATTTAAGGCATTCTTAAACACTCAAAATCTAATAAGAGATATTGATCAACTTTATTTAATTAATTCAGCTGGTGAATTAATTATTTCAGCAAATGATTATAAGTACATAAAGATTGAGGATCAGGCAATTCAAATGGTAAAATCTGATGATAGACCTCTAAAAATTATAAATGCTCCTGAAAATAGATCGGCAGCCGTAATAAGGTTGCAAAATTTTGAAGATACTTTTCTTTATGTAGTAAAAAGTTTAGATAAGAATATATCAAACTATCTAATAGAGTCAGAAGAGGCAGTAAATTTTTATTATACAGTTGAGAATCAGAGCTTAGGAATAAGAATTACTTTTGCAATTTTATATATATCTTTAGTAACACTTTTGTTATTTTTATCGATCACAATAGCAATCAGATTTTCATCGAGATTTTTTATATCAATTAATAATCTGATCACTGCGTCTGAAAAAATTGGACAGGGAAATTTAGATGCTAAAGTTCCCGAACTTAAGGCTGACAGAGAAATGGAGTTATTAAATAAAAATTTTAATTCAATGATTGAAAAATTAAAAAATCAGCAAGATAAATTACTTTCGAATGAAAGACATGAAGCATGGGAAACTGTTGCAAGAAAAATGGCTCATGAAATTAAAAATCCGTTAACTCCAATCCAATTAACCATCGATAACCTTAATTCTAAATATTTACCTGATATAAGTGGTGAAAAAAAGATTAAATATCAAAATAATTTAAAAACAATATTAAAGCAAATAAAACAAATTGAAAATTTAGTTAACGAATTTTCAGATTTTGCAAGAATGCCTAAACCTCATTTTAAAAACAATGATTTAATTAAAGTCTTAGATGAAAATATTGATCTATTAAAAAAAATTGATAATTCAATTAATTTTAAAATTAATAATAAAACTGGAGAGAAAGTGACAATTAATTTTGATAATGAACAATTTAATAGACTATTTTTTAATTTGATTAAAAATTCAATCGAAAGCATTAAGGAAAAAGTTAAAAAAACCAACAATTCATTGAAAAATATTGATATAGAAATTAATCAAAGAAGAGACTATATAACAGTTAACTTAACTGATACAGGTGAAGGTTTTAAAGATAAAAAAACCAAAGATATTATAAAACCATATTATACAACTAAAGAAAAAGGAACTGGCTTAGGATTGTCCATAGTAGATAAAATTATTAACGATCATAATGGATCTATTAAATTTTTTAACACAAATAATGGAGCTAAAGTTCAAATCATAATTCCAAAGTAAATCATGGCAACAGAAATATTAATTATCGATGACAATGCGGATATTAGAAACATTCTTGATGAATTAATTATAGACGCTGGATACAAAACAAGATTAGCAGCAAATTTTAATCAAGGACTTTCAGAAATAGACAAAAAATTACCAGACGTAGCTATTATTGATGTAAAATTAGATAAAGGGGATAATGATGGTATTCAGTTGTTAGAACATATTAAGACTAAAAATACTGACTTACCTGTAATCATAATTTCAGGACATGCAAATATCGAAATGGCTATAAATTCTCTTAGATCTGGAGCATTTGAGTTTATACAAAAACCTTTTGATAAAGAAAGATTATTAAATTTTGTAAAGAGAGCTGTAGAAAATATTAATCTAAAAAAAGAAAATAAGTCTTTATCAAATAAGCTATTCCATTCATTTGAAATTATTGGAAAGAGTGTAAATATTAGCTCTATAAAAGATCAGATACAAAAACTCTCACAATCTGAAAGCAGAGTTTTTATTAGTGGACCAACTGGTTCTGGCAAAGAATTAATATCGAGAAAAATTTACAAAAATTCTAAACGTTCTAAAGGCCCATTTATAATTATTAATGGTGCTTTGTTAGACTCAAAAAAATATGAGTTAGAACTTTTTGGTGAGGAAAAAAAAGATGGTTCAATTGCATATGGAGCTTTGGAAAAAGCATCTGGTGGAGTATTGTTAATTGATGAAGTGACCGAAATTCCATTAGAAACTCAATCAAAAATATTAAGGGTTGTAATAGATCAAAAATTTAAAAGAATTAATAGCAATCACGATATAAAAGTTGATGTTAGAATTATTTGTACATCAAGTAAACAAATTAACTATGAAATAAAAAATGGAAATTTTCGAGAAGATTTGTTTCACAGATTAAATGTATTTAATATAGAAATAGATCCATTAAATAAAAGAATAGAAGATATTCCATTACTTGTTGATTATTTTATTGAAAATATTTGTAATACTTACAACTATAAAAAATTCAAAATCAAAGATGACAATTATCTTCTAAATTATGATTGGCCAGGGAATGTAAGAGAATTACGAAATCTGATTGAGAGAATTGCTATACTTTCTCCAGGAAATGATGAAAAAAAAATATTGGATATTATTAAAGAGTCTTTATCTAAATCATCAAATGAAACATTCTCAGTAGCAGAGAATTTGTCTATACCTTTAAGAGAAGCAAGAGAAAACTTTGAAAAAGAATATCTAATTTCTCAAATAAAAAAATTTGGTGGAAACATATCTAAAACAGCAAAATTTGTGGGTATGGAAAGATCTGCTCTTCACAGAAAGCTCAAATTATTAGGTGTTAAGGATTTAAATTAATGAATATTATTATTTGTGGAGCTGGTAGAGTTGGCTTTACTATTGCCAAATTGTTGACAGAACAAAATCATTCTATAACTGTAATCGATCAATCGAGTGAAGATATTCAAAAAATCAATGATTCTCTTGATGTAAAAGCAATTGTAGGTAAAGCAACTTCTCCGGAAATTTTAGATCGCGCTAATACTGCAGATGCTGATATGTTAATTGCTGTAACAAGAAATGATGAAATTAATATGCTTATATGTCAAATCGCATATTCGTTATTCAAAGTACCGAAAAAGATTGCCAGAATAAGGTCTCAAGAATATTTAGATCCAAAATTTTCAACTCTTTTTAATAAAGAAAATTTACCAATAGATTATGTTATTTCACCTGAAATAGAAATTGCAAAATCATTACAAAGAAAATTAGAAGCTCCAGGAGCTTTAGATAATGTACCATTTGCAGAAAATAAACTTAGATTGTTAGAAATTTTAATTGATGAAAAGTGCCCAATTCATCAGATAAAATTAAAAGAGTTAACTAATAAATTTCCTAACCTAAATGCTTATATTTTAGGTGTTATTAGGGAAGATGGTTTTAAAATATTAAAGAAAGATGATAAACTTCAACATAATGATAAAGCATATGTAATTGTAAATTCAAATCAGATGAAGGAGACGCTTAAAGTTTTTGGACATAATGAAAAAATCGCAAACAAAATTCTTATTATAGGTGGAGGTAATATAGGTTTCAATCTTGCATCAAATATAGAAAAAAATTTTGATGAAGCTAGGGTAAAGATTATAGAAAAAGATAAGAATAGAGCAGAATTAATTGCAAATTATTTAAATGACACAATTGTTATAAACGGAAATGGTTTAGATGAAGATGTATTGAACGAAGCTAATTTAGATGAGGTAGAAACAGTATTGGCTTTAACGAATGATGATGAAGACAATCTTATGGTTAGTGTACTCGTTGAAAAATTCTCAAAAAATAAAAGAACTATGGCTTTAGTAAATAAACCTAATTATTCACTTCTCCAGTCATCTTTAAAGATTGATGATTTAATAGATCCAAGAATGAGTACAGTATCAAGTATACTAAAACACGTTCACAAAGGAACAATAGAAAATGCTTATACAATTTTAAATGGTGAATATGAGGTTATTGAAGCAGATATTTTGGAGACGTCAGAATTGGTTAATAAAGAATTAAAAACTGCTGATTTACCAGATGAAATTAGAGTTGGGGCAATTTTAAGAAATAATAATTTTATGTTGCCTTCGTCTAAATATGTTTTTCAAAAAGATGATACAGTCATATTATTAGCTAAGAGAGACCAATTACCCTTAGTAGAAAATTTGTTTAGAATTAGTTCAATATAATTAATGAATATATTTGGCTTAAGGTATTTTGGTATTTTTTTTTTAATTATTAGTTTTTTCTCATTTTTTAATATTATTTATTCTTATTATTTTAATTTATTGAGTAATCTTGATAATTATATTCTAACTTTTATTTTAACTCTTATTAGTGGTCTTTTTTTAATAATATTTAAAAAATACAAATATGAGAAAATAAATTTATTTGAAAGAATTTTAATTGTTTTTGTTGGTTATTTAATTTTACCTATTATAATATCCATCCCTTATTATCTTAGTTTAGAAAATATTGGATTAATTAATTGTTATTTTGAAGCTATATCAGGTTTTACATCCACAGGATTTACAATTTTTCAAAAAACACAAGAATTAGACCAAACAATAATTTTATGGAGATCAAGTTCTCAATGGATAGGAGGTTTATATTTTTTATTTTCAATATTATTACTCATTGATCTGTTTGATGAAAATTTAAAAAAATCATTAACAAATTATATATCTCTAAATTCTTCAGAAATATTCAAACAAGTATTTAAAATCATAATAATTTACATATCTATGACAATTTTAATATTTATAATGTTTAAACTGGTTAATTTGAGATCTTACGATGCTTATAATTATTCTCTTACAATAATTTCGTCCGGTGGTTTCTTGCCTAATAATAATTTTGATACAACTTTTAGTTCAGACTTGAGTAAATTTATATTATCAGTCACAATGTTATTTTCATTTTTCAGTCTTTTTTTTATATTTAATTTAATTTTCTTTAAAAGAAAAAATATTAACTACTTGAGTGAAGATATTAATATTTTATTATATTTATTAATAGTTATTGGTTTATCTTTTATTTTTTTTAATTATGAAAATAATTTTTTAAATGTATTAGTATCCATAAGTAGTAGTGTATCAAATATAGGTATATCTTTTGAAAATATTCCAAAAAATCTTGTTTTTGTGTTTCTATTATTGGTAATATTGGGTGGATCTTTTTTTTCAACTAGCTCAGGCCTAAGAGTTATAAAAGTAATAACTTTAATAAAGTTTTCAATTAATAATTTATTATCTCATTCAAAACCAAATCAAATTTATTCAAATAAATTATCTTTAAATAAAATTAGTGCTAATATAACTGACATAAATAAATATTTCTTTGCTATAATAATTTTTATTATTTCACTATTTTTAATTTCCTCATTACTAACAATCTCAAATTTAGATTTTGAGTCATCATTCAAATTAGGTATTTTAACAATAATGAATACTGTTAACTCAGAAATGTATGATTTAGCTAATCTAGATTTTTATAATTTTAATATTTTTGGAAAAATTTCATTAATTATATTTATGATAATTGGAAGAATTGAACTGTTATCAGTGATAATTTTGTTGAAAAAATTTCTTTTCAAAAATTAAATTGGTATTATAAATCTGACTTGTGCGCTCTTAGCTCAGCTGGATAGAGCAACGGTTTTCTAAACCGTAGGTCGAAGGTTCGAATCCTTCAGAGCGCGCCATATAAAGGATATTCATATAAAACTATTTATTGATCTAAATAAAATAACATGATTAGATAATAAGATAACTTTAATTTAAATATGAGGAGAAAATGTTTAAAAATATAAAAAAAATACTTTCATTATTAGCTGTAGCATCGCTTGTTTTTGTCTATTCTTGTGATCAAATGGCTGGAAAGAAAAATCAAAAAAAAGGAGCATCTAAAACTGTAGATGCAACAAAAAAATCAGGATTTGTTAAGTGTGGTGTATCTCAAGGATTGCCAGGATTTTCAAATGCTGATGCATCAGGTAATTGGACAGGTGTTGATGTAGATATATGTCGTGCAGTTGCTGCTGCTGTGTTAGGTGACGCAGACAAAGTAAAATATACACCTTTAAGTGCTAAAGAGAGATTTACTGCACTTACATCTGGAGAGATAGATGTGTTATCAAGAAATACTACTTGGACTCTATCAAGAGATGCTGACATTGGTTTAACTTTTGTTGGCGTAAATTTTTATGACGGTCAAGGTTTTATGGTCAGAAAAAACTCAGGCATAAATACAGTAGATGATTTTCAAAATGGTATATCTGCTTGTACAAATATAGGTACAACAACAGAGTTAAATATGAGAGATTTTTTCAATTCTAGAAATATTTCTTATGAGCCTGTAGCATTTGAAAAAGCAGATGAAGTTGTTGCAGCTTATGATGCAGGTAGATGTGATACCTATACTACTGATAAATCTGGTCTAGCAGCTCAAAGAACTAAAATGTCAAATCCCGATGAACATATGGTTTTACCAGAGACAATATCTAAAGAACCTTTAGGTCCTGTTGTTAGACAAGGTGATTCAGTTTGGGAGGACATAGTAAGATGGTCTTTGAACGTTATGATTGAAGCAGAGGAATATGGTATAGACTCTCAAAATGCTGATATGATGAAATCATCTGATAATCCAGCAATAAAAAGATTGGTTGGATCTGAAGGTGAATTAGGAGCAGCATTTGGTTTAGATAACGAATGGAGTTTAAGAATTATTAAACAGGTTGGTAACTATGGAGAAAGTTATAAAAGAAATATAGCTGACACAGGAATTTTACCTGACAGAGGTCCAAATGAGTTATGGACTAAAGGCGGAATACTTTATGTTCCACCTGCAAGATAATTACTAACTTTTACAATTTTAAAAAGGGCTAGATTTATCTAGCCCTTTTTTTTTATATTTAATATATTGACATTCTATGAAATTGAAAAAAATATTGCCCCAAGTAATTACACTCTTGGTTGTTATTTTAATATTTAGTTTTTTCTCCCTTAATGCTCAGATTAATATGGCAACAAGGGGTATTGATTTTGGTTATGGATTCTTAACACAAGAGTCTTCATTTGATGTCCAATTTTCTTTGATTGAATATAGTGGTTCTGACAGTTACGCCAGAGCATATTTGGTTGGGCTTTTAAATACACTTTTGGTGTCAATATTAGGTATTATTTTTTGTACTATACTTGGTGTTATTGTGGGAATTGCAAGATTATCTCCTAACTATTTAATTAGAACAACAGCTGCATGGTACGTTGAGTTTTTTAGAAATATACCTTTACTTTTGCAAATTTTTTTTTGGTATTATGCGGCTTTAAGAGCATTACCATTACCCCAAGAAGCCGATCCAATGTTGGGCTCTTTTTACCTTACAATTAAAGGATTTTATACACCTTCTTTAGTTTGGATAAATTTAGATATTTTCATTTATTCTGTAATTGCTGCAATAGTAGCAATAGTTTTTGTTAGATTATATGCAAAAAAACTTAGAGAAAATCATGGAAAACATATACCAGTTTTAAATATTTCAATTACAATTTTATTTATACTTCCACTTTTGACGTTCTTTATTAGCGGTGTAAGTGTTACTTACGAGTTGCCTGTTTTAAAACAATTAGCGAAAACTTCTTTTATATTCGAAGGAGGACTAAGTATTCCACCTGAATTACTATCTTTAGTGATTGCACTGTCTCTTTATACGGCAACTTTTATAGCCGAATGTGTAAGGGCTGGTATTGAAGGCATTAGCAAAGGTCAAAGGGAGGCTGCTGCCTCAATAGGATTAAATAGAAAACAAATTTTAAATTTAATTATAATGCCTCAAGCTTTAAGAATAATTATACCACCAGCAACAAATCAATATTTAAATTTAACTAAAAATTCTTCTTTGGCTGCTGCTATAGCTTATCCTGATTTAGTCTTAGTATTTGCAGGTACAGCATTAATGCAAACAGGTAAGGCAATTGAAATTGTATCAATTACAATGCTTACATATTTAACACTTAGTCTTCTAATTTCATTATTAATGAATTGGTACAATGCAAGAATAGCAATAGTAGAAAAATAATGATAAATATTAATTTTTTAAATCCATCAAAAAATAATTTAAGATTAAATTTAATTATTGGGTTATCATTAGTTTTTTTATCACTTTTTGATGTTTTTTTATATTCATTTTTTGATATTAACATAGTATCTTTTTTACCTTATTTTATTAGCTTCTCTTTACCACTCATACTTGGAATGTTTGGTCTAAGTATAATTAGAATTTCATATTCAGGAATTAAAAAATTAGATAGTTTAAATAAGAATATAAATACAAATAATTTTAATGCTGCATTAACTTTATTAATCATATTTAGTATAATTAAAATTTTACCACCTGTTATGAGCTGGATGATATTTGATGCAAATATTTCCGGAGATACAAAAGATGCGTGTACTGGATCAGGGGCATGCTGGACATATATTAAGATTTGGTTTAAGAGATTTATGTATGGCATGTATCCAAATGAACATATTTGGAGAGTTAACCTGGCTTTTATATTTCTAGTTGTCTTGGCTTTTGTGGGTTTTATTACCCCACAAAAGTATAAAAAATATTTATCATTATATTATATAATTATTTATCCAATAATTGCGTATATTTTAATTTATTATCTTATCTCTGGAGGTTCTTTAGGTTTGGAATGGGTAGAAACTGGAGCTTGGGGTGGATTATCTTTAACATTTATTGTTTCCTTTTTTAGTTTAATATTTTGTTTTCCGTTGGGTATGGCTCTTGCTTTAGGTAGAAGAACAGACTTACCTATAATTAAATATGTATCTGTTGGATTTATTGAATTTTGGAGGGGAGTACCTTTAATTACTGTTTTATTTATGTCTTCAGTTATGTTTCCAATGTTTTTGCCTCAAGATTTCTTTATGGATAAACTTGTGCGTGTTATTATTGCAATTTCATTATTTGAGGCTGCTTATGTTGCTGAAGTAATTAGGGGTGGACTACAAGCTTTACCAAGAGGACAGTATGATGCTTCAAAATCTTTAGGTATGGGCTACTGGAAAATGCATATATTTGTAATATTACCACAAGCTCTAAAATTAGTTATTCCAGGTATTGCTAATACTTTTTTGGCTCTAGTTAAAGATACCCCTTTGATATTTGTAGTAGGATTGCTCGAAATTATTGGAATGTTACAAATGGCTAAAACAAATCCTAAATGGCTAGGTTTTGCTATGGAAGGATATGTTTTTTCTGCTATAGTTTTTTTTATAATTTGTTATGCAATGAGTAAATATAGTTATAATCTAGAGCTAAAAT
This sequence comes from uncultured Pelagibacteraceae bacterium, assembly GCA_902595465.1. Lineage (GTDB taxonomy): Bacteria > Pseudomonadota > Alphaproteobacteria > Pelagibacterales > Pelagibacteraceae > Pelagibacter. The sequence continues at coordinate 25,972 of CACJQE010000001.1, read as the reverse complement.
ATAAAACAGATAGATAAAATATGCCAGAAAGTATTATTCAAATTAAAAATGTCAATAAATGGTTTGGCGACTTTCAGGTACTAAAAGATATAAATTTAGATGTTAAACCAAAAGAAAAAATTGTAGTTTGTGGTCCATCTGGATCTGGTAAATCAACATTAATTAGATGTATTAATAGACTAGAGGAGCATCAAAAAGGATCCATAGTAGTAGATGGTACAGAATTATCAGAGGATACTAAAAATATTGAGGCTATAAGAGCAGAAGTAGGAATGGTATTTCAACAATTTAATTTGTTCCCACACCTATCAATTTTAGATAATTGTACTCTTGCTCCAATTTGGGTGAAGAAAATGCCAAAACAAAAAGCTGAAGAATTAGCAATGAAACAGCTAAATCAAGTGCAAATAGGAGATCAAGCGCAAAAATTTCCAGGACAATTATCCGGAGGACAACAACAAAGATGCGCAATAGCGAGAGCATTGTGTATGGAGCCAAAAATAATGCTTTTTGATGAACCCACATCAGCATTAGATCCTGAAATGATTAAAGAAGTTTTAGATGCAATGGTTAATTTAGCTAAGGCTGGTATGACTATGATTGTTGTAACACATGAAATGGGGTTTGCAAAAGAAGTTGCAGATGAAGTTATTTTTATGGATGAAGGTATGATTGTAGAAAAGGCTGAAACAAAAGATTTTTTTGCTAACCCAAAAAGCGATAGAACAAAGCTTTTTTTGAGCCAAATATTATAAAAATTATAACTAAATTGCTAAAAAGACGCTTGACAGGTTTATAAAATCTTAAAAATTATTATTCTTTTTAAAATTATTTTACTTGAAATAACTTTTTGATTTCTATTAACTCAACTTATTATTTTTAATTAAAGAGGGGTCTTTGATGGAAGAAAATTTCAATAAACATCTAGGTAATAAATTAAAACTTAGACGTTTGGCTTTAGGTTTAACTCAAACTAAAGTCGCAAAAGCAATAAATGTTACATTTCAACAAATACAAAAATATGAAAAAGGAACGAATGGTGTAAGTTCTATTAGATTATTACAACTATCTAATTATCTTAAAGTACCAATAAACTATTTTTTTGAAGATTTTTCACAATATTTAATAAATTTAGAAAAATCTAAAGAAGGTCACTTGAATGTGAACTATAATTTTTTAGTTAAAGTTTATTCTGAACTTACTCAAGATCAAAAAATCAAGTTTAGTAAAAACATACAGATCAACCAGGTAAATATTTCTAAAATAGGATAACTAATTTTTAATTGGCTCCTCGGGCAGGACTCGAACCTGCGACCAATTGATTAACAGTCAACTGCTCTACCAACTGAGCTACCGAGGAATGTAAAATCACAACTTACTTTCTTTTTATATTATCTCAACAAAAATATATTGTGGAGGCAACGCCCGGAATCGAACCGGGATACAAGGATTTGCAATCCTCTGCGTAACCATTCCGCCACGTTGCCATGAATTAAATATCCAATGAGAACATATATAATTAATTTTATAATTTAGTCTATAAATTTAACGGATAATTTCATTGTTGTTTATTGGTATGATTAATTTATAAAATAATTATCCATGAGTTCAGACAAATATATTCATGAAAATGTTGAAAATAAGATTTATTCTTATTGGGAAGATAAAAATTTATTTAAACCAAAAACCAATAAAAAAAAATTTTCTATAGTTATCCCCCCACCAAATGTAACTGGCAGTCTTCATATGGGGCATGCACTAAATAATTCTATTCAAGATCTTTTAACTCGATATCATCGAATGAATAATTTTGAAACGTTATGGCAGCCAGGTACAGACCATGCGGGGATTGCTACTCAAGCATTAGTGGAAAAAAAACTCAAATCTGAAGGTATCGATAAAAATGATTTAGGAAGAGAAAAATTCATCGAAAAAGTTTGGGAATGGAAAGGTCAGTATGGTGATATTATTATTAATCAATTAAAAAAATTAGGCTGTTCATGTGACTGGTCTAGAAATGCTTTCACCATGGATGAAAATCTATCAAAATCTGTCTTAAAAGTTTTTGTTGAAATGTATAAAAATGGATTAATTTACAAATCAAAAAAATTAGTAAATTGGGACACTGTTTTAAAAACTGCAATATCGGATTTAGAAGTAGATCAAAGAGAGGTTAATTCAAAGCTATACCACATCAAATATCCAATCGAGGGAACAGATAAATTTATAACTATTGCAACTACGAGACCAGAAACCATGTTAGGAGATACAGCAGTTGCAGTTAATCCATCAGATGAAAGATATAAATCATTGGTAAATAAAAATGTAATAGTTCCAATAGTTGATAGAAAAATAAAAATCATAGAAGATGAATATGCAGATCCTGAACAAGGTACTGGAGCTGTTAAAATTACTCCAGCACATGATTTCAATGATTATGAAGTAGGGGAAAGAAATAATTTAGAAGTCATAAATGTTTTTACCCCAGATGGAAAAATTAATGAAAATGCTCCTGATAATTATATTGGACTTGATAGATTTGAAGCTAGAAAAAGAATTTTAAAGGAACTTTCTGATAAAAACTTATTTGTTAAAGAAGAGAAAATTAAAAATAAAGTACCTTATGGTGATAGATCTAATTCAATAATTGAACCTTATTTAACTGAACAATGGTTTGCAGATGCAAAGAAACTTTCAATAAAAGCAAAAGAAATAGTAAATAATAAAACAACTAATTTTTTTCCTGTTAATTGGAAAAAAACATATTTTCAATGGATGGATAATATAGAACCATGGTGTATTTCAAGACAGCTTTGGTGGGGTCATCAAATACCTGCATGGTATGGACCTGATGGAGAAATATTTGTAGATGAAACAGAAGAAGGTGCAAATAAATTAGCTAAAGAACATTATAAAAAAGATGTTGAATTAATTAGAGATCCAGATGTTCTTGATACATGGTTTTCATCTGGTTTATGGCCTTTTGCAACTCTAGGATGGCCAGAAAAAAATGAATATTTAGAAAAATTTTATCCAACTTCAGTATTAGTAACAGGATTTGATATCATTTTCTTTTGGGTTGCAAGAATGATTATGTTTGGAATGGAATTTCAAAACAAAGAACCTTTTAAAAATATTTATGTTCATGCATTAGTTAGAGATGAAAAAGGTCAAAAAATGTCAAAGTCTAAAGGCAATGTAATTGATCCATTAGAATTAATAGAAAAATATAGTGCTGATGCTTTAAGATTTACACTTTTGTCAATGGCATCTCCTGGACGAGATGTAAAATTATCAGAGGATAGAGTTAAAGGTTATAGAAATTTTTTAAATAAAATATGGAACGCTAACAATTTTCTAATTCAAAATGATTGTAAATTTGAAAATATAGAAACGCCTAATGATTTAAAACTAAATATTAATAAATGGATTTTTGTTGAATTCACTAACACTAATGAAAAGATCAAAAAATCAATAGATAGTTATCGATTTGATGAGGCTGCAAGAATTGCATATCAATTTGTATGGCATTCGTTCTGCGATTGGTACTTAGAATTATCTAAAACTGTTTTTTATTCAGAAAATAATGAAAATATCGAAGAAACAAGAAATGTATCTAGCTTCATATTTACTCAAATTCTAGTTATTTTACACCCATTCATACCTTTTCTAACAGAGGAAATATGGTTGAAAAATAAATTAGATAAAGATGGAAAAGATTTTCTTATGTTAAAAAACTGGTCTGAAGCCATTTCTAATAAAGATAAAGACTCTGATGAAGTAAATGAAATAATTGAATTTGTTTCATCTATAAGGTCTTTTAAAAATGAAATAGAAATAAGCCCTGGATCATTTGTTAAAATACTAGTGAATAAAATAAATCCCGAAATTAAGAAATTTATTGAAAATAACTCCAATACATTAAAAAAAATTGGAAGAATTAATGAATTTGTGACTGAAGATATTAAAAAACCCTCAGCAAACTTGGTCATTAAAGGTGAAATATTTAAAATTTACTTTGATGAAGATGTAGATTTGTCAAAAATTAAAGAAACATTATTAAATAAAAAGAATAAAATTGAGAAAGAGATGGAAAAAATTAATACAAGGCTAAATAATAAAAGTTTTATTGAAAGAGCTCCAAATGATATTGTTGAGCAAGAAAAGTCTAACTTTATTAATTTAGAAAAAGATGTTAATAAATTAAATTATACTTTAGAAAGTCTATAATGCGGAAATTTAATAAAAAAAAACTACCAAGTAGATATACAACTGTAGGTGCTGATAGAGCTCCACAAAGATCCTTTTATTATGCAATGGATTTAACCGAAAAAGATGTAGCAAAACCTTTTGTAGGCGTTGTTTCAACATGGAATGAGGCTGCACCATGCAATATTAATTTAATGAAACAAGCCCAATTTGTAAAAAAAGGTGTAAATGCGTCAGGAGGAACTCCTAGAGAATTTTGTACAATAACTGTTACTGATGGTATTGCTATGGGTCATGAAGGAATGAAATCTTCATTGATTTCAAGAGATGTAATTGCAGACTCCACTGAATTAACTGTAAGAGGTCATTGTTATGATGCTTTAGTTGGTTTAGCAGGATGTGATAAATCTTTACCAGGTCTAATGATGTCTATGGTGAGATTAAATATTCCAAGTGTATTTATTTATGGTGGATCAATACTTCCAGGTAGATTTGAAGGTAAAGATGTAACTGTTGTTGATGTTTTTGAAGGTGTTGGAAAATATACATCAAAAAAAATGACAGCTCATGCTCTTAGAAAATTAGAATTAAAAGCTTGTCCAAGTGCAGGTGCTTGTGGTGGTCAATTTACTGCAAATACAATGGCATGTGTTTCAGAAGCTATTGGATTAGCTCTACCTTATTCAGCAGGAACACCTGCTCCTTATAAAGAAAGACATAAGTATGCGATTAATAGTGGTAAAGCGGTGATGGAGCTTTTAGCAAAAAATATTAGACCAAGAGATATTGTTACAAGAAAAGCATTAGAAAATGCTGCTACAGTTGTTGCCGCAACAGGAGGATCTACTAATGCAGGTTTACATTTACCAGCTATTGCAAATGAAATTGGTATTAAATTTGATTTAATGGATGTTGCAAAAATTTTTAAAAGAACTCCTTATCTTGCTGATTTAAAACCTGGTGGAAAATATGTTGCAAAAGATATGTGGGAAGCGGGTGGTGTTCCAATGCTTTTAAAAACTCTTTACGATGGTGGATATATCCATGGGGATTGTATGACCGTTACAGGAAAGACAATGAAAGAGAATTTAAAAAATGTGAAATTTAATCCAAAACAAAAAGTAATGAGAAGTTATAAAAATCCAATTACACCAACTGGTGGGGTTGTTGGATTAAGAGGTAATTTAGCTCCAGAAGGTGGAATTGTTAAAATTGCAGGTTTAAAAAAATTACAATTTACTGGAAGAGCAAGATGTTTTGACTCTGAGGAAAAAGCTTACAAAGCTGTAAAAGAAAGAAAATACAAAGACGGTGATATAATTATAATTAGATACGAAGGTCCAAAAGGTGGTCCAGGAATGAGAGAAATGTTGCAGACGACAGCTGCAATTTATGGACAAGGAAAGGGGGAGAAAGTAGCCCTTATTACGGACGGTAGGTTCTCTGGGGCTACCAGAGGCTTCTGTATTGGTCATGTGGGTCCTGAGGCTTCTATAGGCGGTCCAATAGCCCTTTTAAAGAACGGAGACATAATTGATATAGATGCAAAGAAGGGGACTATTAACGTTAGATTAAGTAAAAAAGAGATTAGTTTGAGAAAAAAGAAATGGAAACAAAGAAAAATGAACTTTGGAAACGGAACTCTTTGGAAATATGCTCAAACAGTAGGACCAGCATATTTAGGTGCACCCACACATCCAGGTGGTAAAAACGAGGTTAAAACATACGCAGATATTTGATGAAAATTAGACCTGTAATACTTTGTGGTGGTGCAGGAACACGACTTTGGCCCAATCAAGAAAATACTCAAGCAAAACAATTTATTAATTTTGGAAACTGGACTTTGTTACAAAAAGCATTTGAAAGAATTAATAATAACTCTTACGATTTTCCAATTATCAGTACAAATCTAAAGTATTTAAAGGATGTTAAGAAAACATTAAAAAAATCTAAAATTAAAAAATATAAAATAATATTAGAGCCAGCTAAAAAAAATACAGCACCAGCAATTTTAGTGAGTGCTTTAATTAAAGAAATTCCATTTGATCAACCAATAATGTTTTTTACTTCAGATCATTTGATAGAAAATTCAAGTGTATTAACGAGATCTTTAAAAAGTAATAAAAAAAACTTGAGTGATAATAATATTTTTATTTTTGGGCTAAAACCGAATAGACCTGCATCTGAATATGGATATCTTCAAACAAAAAGTATAAATAAGTTAAATAAAGTAACTAAATTTATTGAAAAACCTACAGAGCAAAAAGCCAAAAAAATAATTAAATCTGGTGGTTATTGGAATTCAGGTATGTTTTACCTAAAAAAATCATCAATAATTAATAACTTTAAAAAATATCAACCTGGTATTTATAAAGCATGTCTAAAATCTTTGGAAAAATCTAAAATTAAAAATAATACATATTTTTTGAATAAAAAACTCTTTGATAAATGTAAGGAAATTTCTTTTGATTATGCAATTCTTGAAAAATCAAAAGATATAAACGCAATAAAACTTAGTATTCAGTGGTCAGATCTTGGTAATTGGTTTGAAATATCTAAAATATATAAAAAAAATAAAAATAAATATTTTAAAAAAAAAAATGTTTTTCATAGACCATGGGGCAGGTATATTAACTTATACGAGGGTAAAAACTTTCTAGTAAAGGAATTAGTAGTTAATCCTAAGTCTAAATTAAGCTTACAAAAGCATTTTCATCGATCTGAATATTGGACTATTACTGATGGAAAACCTTTAATTACATTAAACAAGAAAAATTTCTTTAAAAAACCAGGAGAAAAAATATTCATACCAAGAGAAGCAATTCATCGAATAGAAAATAAATTTAAGAAAAAAGTAAAAATTATTGAAATACAAACTGGACCTATTTTAAAAGAAACCGATATAGTTAGATATCAAGATATTTACGGTAGAGTTAATTAATACTCTTCATGGATACATTAGTATTTTCTGTCGTTTTATTGGCAGCACTTCTACATGCCACTTGGAATGGCATGGTTAAAAAACACCCTGATAAAGCAGTTGCTTTAGCAGGTATAATTTTAGGTCATATACCATTTTCAATTGTTGCAATAATCTTATTACCAGCACCCTCAATAGAAAGTATACCTTATATCTTTGCAAGCATTGTTGTTCACATCGGTTATCAATGGTTCTTGCTTAAATCATATGAGATTGGGGATTTGACAAAAGTCTATCCTATAGCAAGAGGCACAGGCCCCTTATTTGTAACTTTAGTCTCAATTTTATTTTTAGGCGTTGTTTTAAATAAGTTTATTTTGATCTCTATTTTCTTAATATGTTTTGGTATTTTTTTTCTTGGTATTTCTGATTATAAAAACAGCAGCTTAAATGTTATTAAATTTTCTTTTACAACAGGTTTGTTTATTGGATCATACTCACTTGTAGATGGATATGGAGCAAGAGTGAGTAATTCTGCAATATCTTTTGTAAGCTGGTCTTTCATATTAAACGCTATGATTTTCCCATTTATTCTAAGTTTAAGAGGTCAAAAGGATATTATTAAAAGGGTTTATAGAGAGGGTAAAATGATATTTTTTTACGGTGTAACATTATCATATGCTAGTTATGCCTTGGCTGTATGGGCATTTACAAAAGCTCCAATACCCGTTGTTACATCTTTAAGAGAAACAAGTATTTTATTATCAATATTTATTGGATATTTTTTATTAAAAGAAAGTATCAATTTAAAAAAAATCATATCAATTTTATTTATTTTAATAGGTGTGATTGGGATTAAATTATTTTAATTAAATTGTAACAATCTATAAATATTTTTGTCATTAAAGTTTATTAAAATAATTAACAAAAATTTTAAATAATAAAACATCTTCATTTCCTCTTTGTTTAAAATTTTGTTGATTAACTACCTTCCCCTTTTTGTTATAAAAAAGGGGAGGGACAATTTTTATACATTAATTATTTACAGACGCAGGACTCTCACTGGTTTTCTTTTTAGCTAATTTTTTTGCTTTTTTTTCGGCAACTTTTTTTTCAATACCTGCAATTTTTATATTAATTTTAGCTAGTTTTTTTTCCTTTAAATTAATCTTATTTTTAAGTTTATCTATTGATTTGATAAACTTTTTTTTTCTTCTTTCATTTTTCTTTAACTTCTTACCCATCATCACCTCCTATGAAAATTTAAATTATTATATTTAATTTAAATTTCTAAGTAAAATAATTTGTCTAAAATTTTGTTATTAAAATTATAGTAAAAAATTTACTTTTTTTTGTGAAAATTCAATATCAATCTTATTGTGACATCCAAAATTATCTCCATCAACCTGAACGGGAATTTCAAAATTATTGCAATTAATTTGGATACTTTTTGAATAGGTGGTTATAACAGATTTGTTTCTTGATAAATCTCCATAAATAATTATCAAAATAATATAATACATTAATTTTAGCCTACTTAAATCTTTAAAAACATAAGTTATTAATCTATCATCAAAAATGTTTGACTTATTTATCTTATGATGACCAGCATAATATTTGGTATTAGAACTTAATACCCAATCAGCTTGATATTTTTGACCATCAAAGAAAACATCAAGTTTATTATTTTTCATAAATAAAAAATGCTGAAACCCTTTTAAACCAAATATTATCTTACCAAGTATTTTTTTTATACGTGTATCAATAGAGTGAACAATTTTAGCATCCCAACCAATACCAGCCATTAAAAAAAAATAATTTTTATTTATTTTTATAAGATTAGATTGTTTATAATTATTTGATGTTAAAATATTACAAATATCGTCTACTTTTTTATTTATCGATAACTCTGCTTGAAGTAAATTGGCTGTTCCAGCCGGTATGTACCCAATTGCAAATTTATCATTAAAATCAAAGTCATTTTTTATCAATTCATTGATAGCAAATGATACTGATCCATCTCCACCAGCAACTATCAATCTATCATAATTTTTATTTTTAAATTCCAAAAATATTTCTTTCGCCTCTTTTTCAGATTTGGTTTTGAAATAATCTACAGAGTTGTTAATTTTTAATTTTTCATAAATCTTATTTACAAATTTTATTTTTTTCCCTGTTGAAGAATTAAGGTTATAAATCAAACAATAATGCATAATTTTTTCGTAACTAATTTTTAATAAATCTTTAACATTTCAATGACATAAGAATTAAATGATTCGAGTTACAGTTGTGTTACAAAATAGGTTTTTTTAATGCCTCCGTTATTAAAATATAAGAGTATATTTATATCTGATGTGCATCTTGGCACCAAAGGTTGTCAAGCTAACAAGCTTTTAGAATTTTTTAAGAATTCAAGATCCGAGAACCTTTATTTAGTTGGAGATATAATCGATGTTTGGGCAATGCAAAAGAGTTTCTATTGGCCTCAAGAGCATAATGATGTCATACAAAAAATATTGAGAAAAGCCAGGCACGGGACAAAAGTATTTTACATAATTGGAAATCATGATGAGGTATTTAGAAAATTTATTCCAATGCATTTAGGTGATATTAAAATAGTAAATAGAGTTATTCATGAAACGCAGTTAGGAAAAAAATATTTAGTTGTTCATGGTGATGCTTGGGACGGAGTAATGAAATATGCTAAATGGCTTTCTAAATTAGGAGCTATTGCCTATGAATTATTACTTAAAATTAATGTTATTATAAATTTTTTTAGAAAATTGAGAGGTAAAGACTATTGGTCATTGGCAAAATTTTTAAAATATAAGGTAAAAAATGCTGTAAAATTTATAGGTGAATATGAAAACACACTTTCTTCATATGCAAAAAGGAAAAAATTTGATGGAATAATTTGTGGACACATACATCATGCTGAAAATTTAAATCTTGATGGTGTTAATTATTTAAATTGTGGCGATTGGGTTGAGTCATGTACAGCCTTGGCAGAAAAATATGATGGAACTTTTGAGATAATTTATTGGGATAAAAAAAGAAACGAATATATTTCAGAAAATATTGATAATAACAGGATCGGTTCATTCAAAAAAGCATCTTAAAGAATGAAAATATTAATTGTTACCGATGCTTATTACCCTCAAGTTAATGGTGTTGTAAGAACTCTCCACGAAACTGGTGAAATTCTTAAATCACAAGGTCAAACTATTGAATATATTACTCCTCAACAATTTCTTACCGTGCCCATGCCAAAATATAATGAAATTAGATTGTCCTTAAATGTTTGGCCCCGTGTAAGTAACTTAATTAATTCAATTAAACCTGATGCAATACATATTGCAACAGAAGGACCCTTAGGGTTTATGGCACGAAGACATTGCATTAAAAATGGCTTAAAATTTACCACAAGTTTTCACACAAGATTTGATAAATACATGAAACTTTATATGCCTATCATTCCAGCTAAATGGTCAGAAAAATTTTTATGCAATTTTCATAATAAAGCTGAAAGAATTTTAGTAACAACAGAATCTATGCGTGAAGAATTAATTTCTTTAGGTATTGATAACAATAAAATGGTTACATGGACCAGAGGAGGTAATCATGGTGCATTTAAAAACCCCATTAAGAAAGACTTACCTTATAAAAGACCTATATGGATATATGTTGGAAGAGTTGCTGTTGAAAAAAATATCAAAGCATTTTTAGATTTAGATCTTGAAGGTACTAAAATTATAATTGGTAAAGGTCCTGATTTAAACAATTTAAAAAAAAAGTTTCCAAAAGACATTTTTTTAGGTGAGAAAACAAATGGAGAATTAGCTTCTCATTTTGCATCATCTGATGTTTTTGTATTTCCAAGTAAAACAGATACGTTTGGTATAGTTGTCTTAGAGTCTTTAAATTGTGGCACACCAGTCGCAGCTTACCCTGTACCGGGACCTAAAGATATATTAGGGGGTACTAATATTGATACTTTAGATAATGATTTGAAAACCTCTGCTTTAAAAGCTTTGAAGGTAAGTCGTCAAGATTGTCTTGATTTTGCAAAAAAATATTCTTGGGAGGAAACGGCAAAAATATTTTTTGAAAATATTTCACCTAATAATTAAAGACAATATACATTACATTTGTTAAAACATATCCATGTTTTGGGCAGAGTTGATACTTATAGTTATAATAATCATTTTATTATATTTTTTATTTAAAAAAAATATTAAGCCAGAAAACACAGCACCAGTTGTAAACAAGACTAATAAGGATGATTTAGGAAAAAGAGTAATTATTGAAGAATTAGAAGATCAATTCTTTGCTTTAGATAAATATAATTTAATCAAATATCTAAACAAAAGTGCAAAACAACGTTTTGGAGAAAACCTAATTGATAAAAATATTTCAAGTGTAATTAGAGATACAAAATTATTAGAAACGATTGAAGAGGCTATCAAAGATCAAACTACAAAAAATGTCAATGTAGAAATAAATTTACCATCTTATCAACTTTACAAAATCTATGTTATTCCTGGTCCGACCCATTTGTTTCCAGAAATAAACTCTGTCGTATTGTTTCTAAAAGATTTTACAGAAATAACAAAAGCACAAAAACTAAAAACTGATTTTGTTGCAAATGTGAGTCATGAATTAAGAACACCTTTAGTTTCGATTAAAGGTTCGTTAGAAACTATTCTTGGACCAGCTTCAAAAGACCAAGAGGCGCAAAAAAAATTTATGTCTATCATGTCTGATCAAGTATTAAGAATGGAAAACCTAATTAATGATTTATTGATTTTAAGTAGAATAGAATTGGAAGAACATATCAAGCCTAATAAAATTGTGAGCTTAAATGATCTTTTTACAAATATTAAAAGTAACTTTGAATTAATTCTTAAAAAAAAGAAAATCAATTTACATATTGAACTTATGGAACCAACCTTAGTTTTTGGTGATAATGATAAATTGTTAACTGTATTTTCAAATTTAATTGATAATTCAATTAAATATTCACAAGATGGAAAAAATATATACGTAAAAAGTCAAATCAGTGAAGGTAAATTAATTGATAAAAATATTGCCATTATCATTAAAGATGAAGGTGTTGGAATACCTCACCAGCTAATTCCAAGAATAACTGAAAGATTTTTTAGAGTAGATACAGAAAAAAGTAAAAAGGTTGGTGGTACAGGTTTAGGTTTAGCTATAATGAAACATATTATATCTCAACACAGAGGTGACTATGAGATTCTCAGTAAAGTTAATGAAGGTACTGAAATTAAGATATATCTTCCAACAAAATAATTAATTTAAAAAATTGTTTAAAATTAACTCTTATTCAACCAAGATTTAACAAATCTTTTGTTGATTTGTATCTTAGTTTATTTAAAATTAATTTATGATTAAGATATTACATAGTATTTTAATTATTATTTTTTTTTTAATGTCGATCATTACTAAAAGTAATGCATCAGATATTTCTACAATTTTAAGAAACCAGCAATTAACTGTTTTTGATATTGGTATCTTTAGATTACAGGAAGACTTAAAAAGTTCATATCCTGAAATAAAAAAACATAAAGATGTACCGTATGAAGATATATATATAGATGTTCTCAGTTCCTATTGGAGAAATACAGTAGATTTAATTGTTTCAATTCCAGTAAATGAAAATTTAAAAAAAGAGAACTACATGTCAGATTCATTGAGATGTCGAAACATATTTAATTCTGTTAGAGATCATTTACTGAGAAATGAAAATATGAGTAATTATAGGTTTACTATGGCGACAAGCTATTTAACATCTATTTTTTCTACTCCTACTAGTTGGCCAAAATGGCGTTATGACCAAAGTATTCTTGAGGAATTAGTTAATTTGGTAAAACTGGAAGTTGTCTTAAGACCAACCCCAGATCTTGCTTTTAAGGATAACGTAAACCCAGTTTCATGCAAAGGTGGTCTAGAAACTGAAAATAGTGAGATTATTGTCTCAATGAAATACAACTAAAAAGTTAGGTTTTTAACAAAACTGTAATAATTCTGTAATATTAAAGATTCAATAAATTTATACGAGTCAGACATCTTTTAATTAATAAATAACGAAAGGATTAAAGATAATGAAAAAACTAACTATAGTGATTGCTTCTTTAGTTGCTCTATCAATAGCAACTGTTGCTCAAGCAAGAGATCAAATTAAGATAGTTGGTTCGTCTACAGTATTCCCTTACGCGACTGTTGTTGCTGAAAGATTTGGTGGTTCAGGATTCAAAACTCCTGTAATCGAGTCGACTGGTACTGGTGGAGGAGCTAAACTATTCTGTGCTGGTGTTGGTGAGCAACATCCAGATATTACAAATGCATCAAGAGCTATGAAAGACAAAGAGAAAGCCCTATGTAAGAAAAATGGTGTAAATGATATTGTTGAGATCGTAATTGGTAACGATGGTATTACATTAGCTTACAGCAAAGATGCAAAACCAGTAAACTTTACTAAAGAACAATTATATTTAGCATTAGCTGCTCATACAGTAGTTGATGGTAAGTTAGTTCCAAATATTTATAAAACCTGGGACCAAATTGACCCTAGCTTACCAAAACAAAAAATTTCAGTAATGATCCCACCAGGAACATCAGGAACTAGAGATGCTTGGAATTCTTTAGTAATGAAAAAAGGTATGACTAAAGAAGCTAAAGCTCTTTATAAAGCAGGTTTTGAAGCTGGAAATAAAAAATACAAAAAACCACAAAAACTTTACAGAGAAGATGGAGCTGCTATTGAAGTAGGAGAAAACGATAGTTTAATCATCCAAAAGTTAACTCAAGATAAAGATATGTTTGGTTTCTTTGGTTTCAGCTATTTCTTAGCTGCTAAAGATAAATTACAAGCTGCTAGCATAGATGGTGGACAACCCTCTCTAGCGAGTATTCAAGACTACAGTTATGCAGTTGCAAGACCATTATTTTTCTATGTGAAAAAAGCTCACGTTGGAGTAATCCCAGGATTACATGAGTTTGTGAAAGAATTCACAACTAAGAAAGCTATTGGAAAAGGTGGTTACTTAGCAGATATTGGTTTAGTTCCATTAGACTCTAAGTTGTATAAAACAACTAGAACTAATGCTACGAAGCTAGTTGCTATGGGTAATTAATTATTACTCTGTTAACAAATAATTAAAAAAGGGGTCTTTTTAGACCCCTTTTTTTTGAAATAAGAGTAAAGTCCTCAATAAAGGAGATTCTTTGAACTTAATATTGTTTATATTTATTGTTCTTCTGGGTTTCACAAGTTATTATTTTGGACGTAAAAAAGCATATACAATTCAATCTACAAATAAAAGATTAACCGCATTACCACAATTTTATGGTTATTATCTTGCAATTTGGTGTGCAATACCAGCTTTTATAATTTTTTCTTTATGGGCAATTTTTGAGCCCACAATTGTAAAACTATTAATCTTAAGTGATTATTCAAATCAAGGTTATCTTGATGATGAATTAAATTTAATTTACGAAAAAACAAAAGCATTGTCTCGAGGACAATTTACCGGAGAAATTACACCTTTTATTGAGGCTTCAGCTGAAAAATATTTAAGTCTTCGATCAATAGCTCAAAGTTCAAAAGCTGTTATAGTATTATCTATAATTATTGCCTCTGTTGCTTACGCTTATAAAAAAATTTCATCTAATTCTAGAACAAGAGAACCAGTTGAAAAATTTTTGAAAGCAGTTTTATTTACAGCTTCTTTAGCTGCAATATTAACTACTGTTGGAATAGTATTTTCACTTATATTTCAAACTATAGATTTTTTTAAAGTAATTCCATTATTTGATTTTGTCTTTGGAACTCATTGGTATCCTGCAAAAGCTTTTGTTAGAGATTCTTCAGAGGCTTTAGATCCGACAATGTACTCCGATACTTTTGGAGCAGTCCCTATTTTTGCTGGTACTTTTTTTATTGCTTTCATAGCTATGTGTGTTGCTATTCCTATTGGACTAATGAGTGGAATTTATTTGGCTGAGTATGCATCAGTTAAAGTTAGACAATACGCAAAACCTTTAATTGAAATTTTAGCTGGTATACCAACAGTTGTTTATGGATTTTTTGCTGCTCTAACAGTTGGACCTTTTTTAAAGGAAATAGGTAATAGCATGGGTTTAGACGTTTCAGCTGAAAGCGCTTTAGCGGCAGGCGGAGTAATGGGCATTATGATTATACCATTCATTTCAAGTTTAAGTGACGATGTGATTACAAGTGTACCTCAAAGTTTAAGAGATGGAAGTTATGCCATGGGAGCAACCAAATCAGAAACAATAAAAAAAGTTATTTTTCCTGCAGCATTGCCTGGTATAGTTGGATCTATTTTGCTTGGTGTTTCAAGAGCAATTGGAGAAACAATGATAGTTGTTATGGCCTCTGGTTTAGCTGCTAATTTAACTTTAAATCCATTAGAATCTACTTCAACAATTACAGCGCAAATTGTTGTAATATTAATTGGAGATCAAGCTTTTGGCGACCCAAAAACGCAAGCTGCATTTGCTTTAGGTATGTCATTATTTTTAGTAACGCTCTGTTTGAATATTGTGGCCTTAAGAGTAGTTAAAAAATATAGAGAAAAATATGAATAAAAATAAAGAACAATTATTAAATAAAAGATATAAAGCTGAAAAGAGATTTCGATTATACGGTCAAAGTGCAATTTTTATGGCACTTTTATTTTTAACAATCTTTATTTTTAAAATTTTTTCGACAGGCTATTCAGCCTTTCAAAAAACTTGGCTTATTGTTCCAGTTACTTTTGATGCTGAATTAATGATGTTAGAGCAAAATCCTTCTAAAGAGGATTTAAAAGATGCTGATTATTACGATATAGCATTAAAATCAATGGCTGATTTGGATCCAAATGCTAATGAGGATCAAGAAAATGAGCTGAAGAGAATGGTCTCTTACTTTTTCGAAAGAGAGATTAAAAGGGAACTTTTAAACGACCCTTCATTAATTGGAAAAACTAAAGATGTTTATTTAACTGCCTCAGATGATTTAGATCAAGTATTTAAAGGCAATTATCCAAGAGATTTACCTGAAGATCAAAGAAGAGTTACGGATTATCAATTAAAGATTTTTGATCAACTTGTAGAACTAGGAAAAGTTGAAAGTAAATTCAATTTAAGTTTTTTTACATATCCTGATTCAAGAGAAGCTGAATTAGCTGGTATAGCAAGTTCATTTATGGGATCAATATTTTCTATACTTGTTTGTTTAATGATAGCTTTTCCTGTAGCAGTTCTAGCAGCTATTTATTTAGAGGAATTTGCTCCTAAAAACAGATTTACTGATTTTATTGAGGTAAATATAAATAATTTAGCAGCAGTACCTTCAATTGTTTTTGGTCTTTTAGGACTGGGTATTTTACTTGCTGTATTTCAATTACCTAGGTCAACACCTCTAGTCGGTGGAATAACTTTGTCGTTGATGACTTTACCAACAATTATTATTGCTTGTAGAGCATCTTTAAAAGCAGTTCCTCCAAGTATAAGAGAGGCAGCACTTGCAATGGGTGCTAGTAAAATGCAAACTACAATGCATCATACAGTTCCGTTATCTATGCCAGGGACTTTATCCGGTACAATAATTGGTTTGGCCCAAGCTTTAGGCGAAACCGCACCTTTGATATTGATTGGCATGGTGGCTTTTGTAAATACAATACCAGGATCTCCTTTAGATCCAGCTGCAAGTTTGCCAGTGCAAATTTATATTTGGGCAGAGAGCGCTGAAAGAGGTTTTGTCGAGAAAGTTTCTGCCTGTATTATGGTTCTATTAGGATTTTTAATTATAATGAACTTATTTGCACAAATAATTAGACATAAATTTGAAAAAAAATGGAGTTAAGATGATAAAGATAAATTCAAAAAATGTAGATGTTTTCTATGGAAAAAAACAAGCTCTATTCAATATAAATTTAGATATTGAAGAAAATCAAGTTACAGCACTGATTGGGCCTTCAGGTTGTGGTAAATCTACTTTTTTAAGATGTCTAAACCGAATGAATGACGTTATTGATATATGTAGAGTAAAAGGGCAGATTATAATTAATGATTTTGATATCAATGATAAAAGTTGTGATGTTGTTAGATTAAGAGAAAAAATTGGTATGGTTTTTCAAAAACCAAATCCTTTTCCTAAAACTATTTATGAAAATATTTCTTATGGTCCAACAATTCATGGTATGGCTCAATCAAAGAATGAAATGGATGAAATAGTTGAAACTAGCTTAAAAAAGGCAGCATTATGGGAAGAGGTGAAAGATAGACTTCATGAACCAGGTACTGGTTTGTCTGGTGGTCAACAACAAAGATTATGTATAGCAAGGGCAATTTCAGTTAAACCTGAAGTTATTCTAATGGACGAGCCTTGTTCTGCTTTAGATCCTATTGCTACAGCTCAAATAGAAGAACTAATTGATGAGTTAAAAAAAGACCATACTATTATAATAGTCACTCACTCAATGGCACAAGCTGCAAGAGTTTCTCAAAATACAGGTTTTTTTCACCTTGGAGAATTGATAGAACATGGTTCTACTGATAAAATATTTAAGAATCCAGAAAACAAAAAAACTCAGGATTATATCACAGGGAGGTTTGGATAATGACCGAAGCACCACATACAGTAAAGTCTTACGAAGAAGAACTTAAAAATTTAAATAGCAATATAATTAAAATGGGTGGATTTTGTGAAGAAGCTTTGGGTAAAGCTATTCAAGCAATTACTACAAGAAATAGTGATAATGCTGAGGCAGTAATTAAAGATGATGAAAAAATTGATAAATTTGAGACTTTAATTGAACAGCAAGTAGTAAATTTAATTGCTTTAAGACAACCTATGGCCATAGATCTTAGAGAAACAGTCACTGCTTTAAAGATATCTTCTGACCTTGAGAGAATAGGTGATTTAGCAAAAAATATTTCTAAAAGAACTCTTTTGTTAAATGAAAATTTACCAAAAAATTTAGTAGATGCTATTATAAGAGTATCTTCGGATGTTCAAAAACAATTGAAATCAATATTAGATGCATATTTAGAAAGATCTTCGAGTATGGCAATTAATGTATGGGAAAGCGACGAACAAATTGATGATTTAACAAATTTATGCATGCAAGAAGTGATTAGATATTTAAAAGATAACGAAAATAACTTAAGTGATGGAACCCACTTATTATTTGTAACTAAAAATATAGAGAGAATAGGTGATCATACAACCAACATTGCTGAGCAAGTATATTATTTAGTTAAGGGAGAATATCTAGAGGGCGATCGACCAAAAGGCACAGAACCTATTGTTACTGGAGAAAAGTAAAATATGTCGGCTCATATTTTTATAGCTGAGGACGAGGCTGCTATAATAACTCTACTAAAGTATAACCTTGAAAAAGAGGGTTACAAAGTAAGTTTCTGTGAAAATGGTGAAGATGCGCTTAAACAAATTAAAGATAAGCTTCCTGACTTAATATTAATGGATTGGATGTTGCCCGATTTGTCAGGCGTTGAAATATGTAAAAATTTAAAAAAAGACAAAAAGCATAATGACATACCAGTAATAATGTTAACAGCAAAAGGCGAGGAGGAGGACAAATTAAGAGCTTTTGATACAGGTGCAGATGATTATGTAACAAAACCATTTAGTCAAAAAGAACTTAATGCAAGAATTAAATCATTACTCAGAAGATCAAAACCACAATCCACCGTTGATGTTGTTGAGTTTACAGATCTAAAAATAGATAGAATAACAAAAAGAGTTTATAGAAATAACATTGAAATATCTCTAGGACCTACAGAATTTAAATTATTAGATTTTTTTATCAAAAATCCAAAAAGGGTATATTCAAGAGAACAACTCTTAAACAATGTTTGGGGAGAAAATATTTACGTTGAAACTAGAACTGTCGATGTGCATATCAGAAGATTAAGACAGGCTATTAATATAGATAATACTAAGCCTTTAATTAGAACTGTAAGATCAGCAGGTTATTCTTTAGAATCTTGAAGGTCTTTAGGTCTAGTAAATTCTTTAATTAAACCATTTCCATCTAATTTATTCCATTCATTAAAATCAAAATAAATTTTTGCAAATGCCGATGTCGGAAATTTGTAGTTTAATAATTTAAAATGGTTGTTGTTGTGATTTTTTGTCAGTGATCGTATTAGATTTCTAACAGCAGGTTCATGGTTAATTAAAAGCACTGATTTATATTTTTTTGGTATTTTTTTTATTATATCTATAATTTTATCTTCACTTGATAAGTATAATTTTTTTGAAGAAATAATTTTTTTTGGTTTATCTATTTTTTTTAATAAAATTTTTAGGGTTTTCTTTGTTCTTTTTGATGATGAAAGTAATATGTAATCAAACTTATAATTTTTTTTAACAAAAAATTCACAAATCTTTTTTGCATTTTTCTCGCCACGCTTACTTAATGGTCTTTCATGATCATCAAGATTTGGGTGGTCCCAGCTAGATTTTGCATGACGCATAACGTATAATTTAAGCATAAATTTTAAATATATGACTGCATTAAAAAAACAAGATAAAGAAACACTAAAATCTAAATACATAAATAGAGAGCTGTCTTGGCTAAAATTCAACGACAGAGTTCTTCTTGAGGCCCAAAATTTTGAAAATCCTCTTTATGAAAGAATTAAATTTTTATCTATAGCTGGATCAAATTTAGATGAATTTTTCATGGTTCGTGTTGCAGGTTTATATAGTCAAATCAAACAAGATGTAGATTCACTTAGTTCTGATGGTCTTACTCCTGATGAACAAATGAGTGAAGTTATTTTGGAAACAAATAATCTTCTTAATAAACAAAATAAAATATATAGAGATTTAATTCTTCAATTAAAAAAAGCAAATATAAGTATAGTTAAACCTGAAAATTTAAGTAAACCTGAACAAAAAAGATTATTTAAAATTTTTAATGAAGAAATTTACCCTCTGCTAACCCCATCAGCAATAGACCCAGCTCATCCCTTTCCATTTATTGCAAATCAAGGAAGAGCATTAGTTATGAGATTAAATAAGAAAAATAAAAAAAGGACTTTAAATACAATAATAGTAATTCCAAAAGCTTTATCAAGATTTATTGAAATAGATGGAAATAAAAGTTTTAAAAAATTTTTAATTATAGATGATGTTATAAGTTTTTTTGCCTCTGAAATATTTCCTGATCATGATTTAGATAAAAAAATGTTATTTAGAGTTATAAGAGATAGTGATGTAGAAATTCAAGAGGAGGCCGAAGATTTAGTAAGATCTTTTGAATTGGCTTTAAAAAGAAGAAGAACAGGTGACATAGTACGTTTAGAAATTTTAAAAAATAGTAATAATGACTTAATTAAGTTTATAACCAATAAGTTAAACGTAAAATCTGAATACATCTATGAAATTGAAGGCATTGTTGGAATTCAAGATATAGACCAAGTTTGTAAAATTAAAAATTCTAAATTAAGATTTAAAAATTTTAATCCCAGGGAGGTTGAGAGATTAAAGGAGTTTAATAATAATTTTTTTGATACTATAAAAAAAAAAGATTTAATAGTTCATCACCCTTTTGAAACATTTGATGCTGTCGTTGAGTTTTTAAATCAAGCTGCATATGATAAAAAAGTTATAGCAATTAAACAAACTCTATACAGAACAACGCTAGATTCTCCAATTGTTAAAGCCTTAATAACAGCAGCTGAAAATGGAAAGACAGTAACCGCTTTAATAGAGATCAAAGCAAGATTTGATGAAGAAGCAAACATTCAACTTTCAAGAAGTTTAGAAAAGGCAGGAATTCAAATAGTTTATGGTTTTGCAAAATATAAAACACATGCAAAATCATCTTTAATATTAAGAAAAGAGCAGGGAAAAATTCAAACTTATATACATCTGGGAACTGGCAATTATCACCCAGTTAATGCAAAAATTTATACTGACTTATCTTTATTTAGTTCTGATAAAAAATTAGCAACTGATGTGGAAAAATTTTTTAATTATGTAACTGGTTATTCAAAACCACGAAATCTTAGTAAAATATCTATATCACCAATTAATCTTAGGGAAACCTTGAACAAATGTATTGCTAACGAGATTACAAATGTCAAAAAAGGTAAAAAAGGTGAAATATGGGCCAAAATGAATTCCTTAGTAGATCCAGCGATAATTGATAAATTTTACGAAGCTTCAAATGCTGGAGTAAAGATATTTTTATTTGTAAGAGGTGTTTGTTGTTTAAGACCTGGAGTTAAAGATAAATCTGAAAATATAATAGTTAAAAGCATGATTGGAAGATTTTTGGAACACTCAAGAATTTATTGTTTTGCAAATGGAAAAACAATGCCTAGTAGAGATGCAAAAGTTTTTATTTCATCAGCAGATTTAATGCCAAGAAATTTAAATCGAAGAGTAGAACTTCTAGTTCCAATTGAAAACCAAACAGTCCACGAACAAGTTCTTGATCAAATTATGTTAGCTAATTATTTAGATAAAAACCAAAGTTGGGAACTTGATGCTAGTGGAAATTATAAAAAAATTAAATATAGTGAAAATGATTCTTTTTCAGCCCATGATTATTTTATGAATAATCCTAGTTTATCTGGAAGAGGTAAAGCTAAATTAAAAATGAAACCAAAAAAATTAAATTTAAGATTAATTAAAAGTGGAAATTAAAGTTTTAAAAAATAATCAAAATCTGAAATTAAAACCTGCTAAATTAGCAGTAATTGATATAGGTTCCAATTCTATCAGGATGTTAATCTATGAAGATTTTAACTCATCTCGTGTGCCTTTTTTCAATGAAAAAGCCGTTTGTGAACTTGGTAAAAATTTAGATAAGTCAAGAAAACTTCATAAATCTGGTGTGGATTATGCCCAAAAAGTATTGAAGAGATTTTCAGAAATTTTAAATGTTTCCAAAATTGTTAATTTAAAAATAATAGCAACTGCTGTTTTAAGAGAAGCAACAGATTCAAAACCCTTTGTTGAATACGTAGAAAACCTTTTTAAAAAAAAAATAGAAATCTTAAGTGGTGACGAAGAAGCAATTTGTTCAGCTGAAGGTGTTAAAATTGGATTTGATAATGTAGATGGGTTAGTTGCTGATCTTGGTGGAGGAAGTTTAGAATTGGCTAGAGTTGAAAATGGTTTGATTACTAATAAAACATCTTTTCCTTTAGGTGTTTTAAGACTACTTAATAATCCAATTGTAAAAAAGAGAAACCTTTCTAAATATATAAAACAACTTTTGAGAGAAGAGAAATGGTTATCTAAAAAAAAATTTCAAAATTTGTATTTAGTTGGAGGAACATGGAGAGCTTTATTTAAACTTCATCTGTTTCAAAATAAACATCCTGTCCATATAATTCATCAGTATTCAGTAAATTATGAAACTATATCATCATTTGTAGAAAAAATAGCATCGTTTAATAAAGCAAAACTAAAAACAGTTGAATATATATCTAAATCTAGAACACCTTATCTACCATATAGCTCTATTATTTTAGATGAGATCATGAAAGTCACAAATCCAAAAAACATAATTTGTTCTATAAGCGGTATTAGGGAGGGATCTTTGACGAAAGATTACTTTAAAAATATTGATAACTCTCAGGTTTTTGAAAAATCATTAGAATATATTTCTAAGAAAAGAGGTGATTTGGGATTAACTTACAAAAAGTATTATGAATTTATCAAACCTGTATTTGATGGTAATGAACATTTTAATGAAAAATTACTTAACTTAGCTTGTGTTTTAAGTCATATGGATTGGGGACTAGGTGCTTTTCAAAAGGCAGAATTAGTTTTTCAAGAAACATTAAATACCCCTTTATTGAGACTTTCACATAAAGAAAGAATTCAAATAGCTCTTTCATGTTATTGGAGGTACTGCAGTATTAAATACAATCCAAAAATAGAATATTTGACTTTTTTAAATAATAATGAAATTTTTTCTAGCAAACAAGTTGGTGCAGCCTTAAGATTTGCTCACTCACTAACATCTATTTCAACTATCTTTTTAGAGGAATTTAAATTGTATAAAAGAGGCAACTCTGTATTTTTAAAAATTCCAACACAACATCAAGAAATAATTTCTAAACAAGCCACAAAAAGATTTAAAGCTCTGGCGAGAGAATTATTTTTAGAACCAAGAGTAATTTATTCAAATAATTAATATATAATTTAATTTATTACAACTTACAGGTTAGTGATTTTTCTTCTTTAATATATTTTTAATTTTATTGAAACATATCTTTAATCCAAATGTAATATTCTTCTGTGATTAAATTTTAAACATTAAACCCCTGAAATACGCTCGGTATTATTATTGAGCGTATTTCTTTTTATAAAACAAATACATTCCTATATGAGATGCATTGTTAAATTTACCATTCTCAATTAATTTAATTATTTGATGATCTGAAACTATGTGGATTTTAATTCCTTTTTCAGGCTTTAAAATTTTAATAAGATTATTACAAAAAAAACCAGTAATTTTAGTGGTTAGTCGACCTGGTTCAGAATAAAATGAAGTAATTTTTCTCAATTTATTTCTTGATTTATATCCTGTTTCTTCAATTAATTCTTTTTTAGCAGATATTAAAGCTGTTTCATGTTTTTCAATTATACCAGATGGAAACTCAAAATTAATTTGATTTATAGGAATTCTTTTTTGTGAAACCAAAATATACTTGTTCTTAATTTTGGGTATTACTATTGAAAGGTTTGAGGTTTTTAAAAAATGATAAAATTCTTTTTTTTTAAATTTTTTATTAATTAATTTAATATTGTTTGTTAGTTTTAAATTTTTCAATCTTTTTTTAAGAATAATTTTTTTGCGACATAAACAGCAATTAACATACCAATTAATTCTGCAATTATATAAAAAGGAGTGTTTAAATAACTTATACCAGTAAACGACTCTGTGAATGTTCTTGCTATTGTTACAGCAGGATTTGCAAAAGAAGTTGAAGAGGTAAACCAATAACCAGCAGTGATATATAAACCTACTGATCCAGCAACAGCTATTTTACCTGATCTCATTGAACCAAAAATTATTAAAATAAGACCCAACGTAGCAACTATTTCAGAAGTAAAAATATAAATCCCACTCCTTGACTTTGTTGATAATTCAAAAACCTGATGTTCAAAAAAGAAATTAGCTAATGCTACACCTAGCAAACATCCAAGTATCTGAGCAGAAATATAAAAGGGTAGAAGGTTTTTTTTTAACTTTCCTGTAATTGTCATAGCAATACTTACAAATGGATTGAAATGAGCCCCAGATACATCAGCAAATACTGTTATTAGCACAAACAATCCAGCTCCAGTTGCCAATGTGTTTGCTATTAGCATTACTGCTATATCATTAGTTAGATTTTCTGCCATTAAACCTGATCCAACTATGATCATGACCAGAAAGCAACTTCCAATGAACTCTGAAAGAAAATATCTATTTTTATTTTTCATCTATCCAATCTTTAATTTTATTACTTATAATATTGAAAGTTTTTCTAATGATTATTTGCTTTTCTTCGTCATTTGCATTTTGAAGTTTGGCTACCGGATCTTCTATATCCCAATGTATAATTTGGTTTTTATCAGGCCAAATAGGACATACCTCATTATTTGCGTTATTGCATACCGTTATTACGTGATCCATTTTTAATTCTTTATTAATAAATTCTTCAAAGTTTTTAGAACTATAATTAGTTAGATCATAACTTTTATTTTTCTCTAAAAAACTTTTAACATCTTCATTGATTTTTCCAGATGGATTACTACCAGCACTAAAAGCATTAAATTTATTTGAGTATTCATTATTAATAATACTCTCAGCAATAATGCTTCTCGCTGAATTTCCTGTGCATACAAATAAAATATTTTTCATTAAAAAATAATTTTATAAATACCAATTACAAACAAAGGAATTTGTAATCCAAAATTTGTTAAAATTGCCTTATCTTTTGAGATGAAACCTGCAATCGTCCAACCGACTACACCAAGACCATGAAAATATATATTAATTGGATATATATTTAAATTTGTAAGCAATATTCCTGTTAAGACTAAAAATGTGCTTATCCATTTAAGATATTTTTTTAAAAACATAAAACTCCTTTCTTCATACTTATGACAGTTATGTTAAAGATTTATTAAAATTATTATTTTATATTAAATTGATTATGTATCTATGGATAAAATATCCTCCGATTAGCAATATTAAACCTGCAATATAAATTATGAAAAAATTCATATTCAATGATTTTGCAAAAAAGAAGGGTACAAAAAATAAATAACTTGCTGGTACTGCAATAAATATACTTTTTGTAAACATTACTGTTTTCTCTGTATCATTATGCTCATAATACGAAAACAGTATCGCTATTAGTGATACCAAAGGTAAAGCAATAATAAATCCAGCCAACTTAGGATTTTGACCAGCCAACCAACTTGAAAAAGCAACAATTAAACCTGCTGCTACAACTTTAAAAATAAAAAATAACATCTGTTTTTAGCTTGTTACAAATTCTTTAATTTTTTCAAAACTGAAGTGATCGGCTATATCTTTCTTTGCGTAGTATACGTCATCAACTGTTCCTTGTTCGTTTATTAAAACATCTGTAACAGCTATATCAAAATGACCTTTGATTTTTAAAGGAATATATCCCTTTAAAATTGCAGGTATTATTTTATGAGATTTAAATAGCATTGCAGATAATGTTTTAATCATTGATCTTTCAATTTCATATTTTTGAAAATATTTAAAATCTTCATCAGCTAATACAGTAAAAGGTAAA